>NZ_JBSFGU010000013.1:0-193472 GCF_053596725.1 Kitasatospora sp. NPDC001660
GGATGGTGAGCAGCAGGGTGTTGAAGACGCCGAGCGCGGCGACCACCGACAGCAGGATGCTGAAGGTCGTGCTGAAGGTCTGGATCGCGACGACGTACGCCCCGGGGATCCCCGGGGCGCGCGGCCCGTCGCCGTGCCGGGTGGACGGCTCAGCCGCCGAGGCCCGGCAGCGCGCCGGTCAGCCCGCCCAGCGGGGTCTTGTCGACACCGGGGATGCTCGGCAGGCCGGCACGCGACTGGGTGACGCCGGCGATCGGCGCGGCGTCGCCCGCCGGGGCCTGGCCCGCGCTCGGGGCCAGGGGGCCGAGGGTGCTGGTGACCTTGTCGCCGCCGGGCAGCTTGTTGGCGGTGTCGGTGACCGCGCCGGTGACCGCGGGGTTCTGCAGCGCAGTGGTGGGCAGCCCGACGCCGCCGGGCGCGGGGGCGTCGGCGGACGCGGTGCCGACGCCCACCGCCGCGATGGCGATGCCGAGCGCCGCGGTACCGGCGGCCTTGAGAGCCTGCTTCATGAGTTCGTCCCCTTGAGTCCTCGTCGGTGGCCGACGCGGTGCGCGGGGACGGACGACCGGCCGTCGCCACGGCCCGTCGGCGATGACTGGCACACCGTAGTGAGCCGGTCACGCGAGGATCAAAAGGGAGTCACTCGCCCGAGTGAGTAGTCTGATGAACGCCAACTGCCTTGCAGGGCAGTGGCGTTCATCAGACCCGCCCCGGACCGGCTCAGCCCTCGCCGACGCCCGCGCTGAACAGCCACTCGGCCTTGAGCTCGGCGTAGCCCGGCTTGATCACGTCGTTGATCATCGCGAGCCGCTCGTCGAACGGCAGGAACGCCGACTTCATCGCGTTCACGGTGAACCACTCCATGTCGCCCAGCGTGTAGCCGAAGGCCTCCACCAGGTGACCGAACTCCCGGCTCATGCTGGTGCCGCTCATCAGGCGGTTGTCGGTGTTCACGGTGACCCGGAACTTCAGCCGGCTGAGCAGCCCGATCGGGTGCTCGGCGTACGAGGCGGCGGCGGCCGTCTGGAGGTTCGAGGTCGGGCACATCTCCAGCGGGATGCGCTTGTCGCGCACGTACGCGGCCAGGCGGCCGAGCTCGACGCTGCCGTCCTCGTTCACCGTGATGTCGTCGACGATCCGCACGCCGTGGCCGAGCCGGTCGGCGCCGCAGCACTGCAGGGCCTCCCAGATCGACGGCAGGCCGAAGGCCTCGCCCGCGTGGATGGTGAAGTGGTTGTTCTCGCCCTTGAGGTAGTCGAAGGCGGCCTGGTGGCGGGTCGGCGGGTGGCCGGCCTCGGCACCGGCGATGTCGAAGCCGACGACGCCCTGGTCCCGGTAGCGGTTGGCCAGCTCGGCGATCTCGGTGGAGCGGGCGGCGTGGCGCATCGCGGTCAGCAAGGTGCCGACGCGGATGCGGTGGCCGGCGGCACGGGCGTTGGCCTCGCCGAGGCGGAAGCCCTCGTTGACGGCCTGGACGACCTCGTCGAGGGTGAGGCCGGCCTCCAGGTGCTGCTCGGGGGCGTAGCGGACCTCGGCGTAGACGACGCCGTCGGCGGCCAGGTCCTCGGCGCAGTCGGCGGCGACCTTGATCAGGGCGTCACGGGTCTGCATGACGGCGCAGGTGTGCGCGAAGGTCTCCAGGTAGCGGACCAGCGAGCCGGAGTCGGCGGCCTCGCGGAACCACTCGCCGAGTTCCTTGGGGTCGGTGGTGGGGAGGCCCTCGTAGCCGACCGCGGCGGCCAGCTCGACGATGGTCTCCGGGCGCAGCCCGCCGTCGAGGTGGTCGTGCAGGAGCACCTTCGGCGCACGGCGGATCTGGTCGGGGGTGGGGATGCGCGGGCCGGTGCCCGCGGTGGTGACAGGGATCTGCTTCTCCATTGCGGAAATATAGCCCCTACGCGCGTAGACCCACCACTGGCAACACGGCCGGTTCGTCAAAAGTCCATCGGGAATTCCACCGGCCGGGTCAGTCGCGTCACACATCCCGGATTCCGCGGCCCCCCTCCCGGGAGTTCGGCATCCGGCCACCCCGGCGCTTCAGTCGTGCTGGAGCAGCCGCCCGCGCCGAGACAGCACGAAGTCCCGGAACGCCCGCACCGGCGGGGTCAGCGGCCGCCCGGCCGCCCAGGCCAGCCCGATCGCGCGCCGGGTCCGCGGCGCCGTCACCTCCAGGTCCACCACCCCCGGCCGCGGCACCAGCGCCGGCGGCAGCAGCGCCACCCCCAGCCCGGCCGCCACCAGGCCGCGCAGCGTCTGCGCCTCCTCCCCCTCGAAGGCGAGCCGCGGCACGAACCCGGCCTCCGCACAGAACCCGTCCGTGATCGCCCGCAACCCGTACCCGCGCTCCAGCCCGACGAACGTCTCCTCCGCCACCTCCGCCAGCCGGATCCGCCGCCGCCCGGCCAGCCGGTGGTCGGCCGGGACGACCAGGTACAGCCGCTGCTCGTCCAGCGGGCGGGCCGCGAAGGCCGGGTCGTCCGGCAGCGGCGCCACCAGGCACAGGTCCAACTCGCCGTCCAGCAGCCGCTCCAGCATCGCGCCGACGTAGTCCTGCACCAGCTGGAACCGCACCTGCGGGTGCGCCGCCCGGAAGTCGCGCAGCAGCGCCGGCACCGCGTCCGTCCCCATCGTGTGCAGGAAGCCGAACGCCACCCGCCCCACCGAGGGGTCCGCCTCCGCCCGGGCCGCCTCGGCGCCGCGCTCGACCTCGGCCAGCGCCCGCTCCACCGAGGCCAGCAGCAGCCGGCCGGCCCTGGTCAGCCGGACCGTCCGGCCCTGACGGGCCAGCAGCTCCACCCCCAGTTCCTCCTCCAGCCGCGCCACCGACCGCGACAGCGTCGGCTGCGGCATGCCGAGCACCGCCGCCGCCTGCGTCACGTGCTCCAGCCGGGCCACGGCCGCGAACTGGGCCAGTCGGGGCGCCAGTTGGACGGCCGGCAGGTCGGGCCCCAGCTCGGCCGGCCGGTACCGGGACTGCTCCGTGCCGTTCGCCGCTTCCGCCGCGGACATCGCGCCACCACCCTCGACTCATGCGCCAGTGCATCAATAATCCACTGCTCATGCATTGGACGCATCAACCCGGCAGGCCTAACGTCGAAGACATGCAGCCCGCCGATACCAGGGCATCCGTGCCCGCCCCGGATGCCCCCGCCGCCGACGCCCCGACCCACGACGGCCGCCACCGCCCCGGCCAGCGCGCGTTCCGCCGCGCCAACCTCGCCCTGTTCGCCGCCGGGGTCGCCACGTTCGTCCTGCTCTACTCCACCCAGGGCCTGCTACCGGTCCTCTCCGCCGACCTCGACCTCACACCCGGTCAAGCCAGCTGGACCGCCTCCGCCGCCACCCTCGGACTCGCCCTCGGCCTCCTGCCCGCGAGCGCACTGTCCGACAAGCACGGCCGCACCGCCGTGATGACGGCCTCCACGCTCGCCGCCTCCGCGCTCGCCCTCGCCCTGCCGTTCGCACCCGGCCTCACCACCCTCGTGGTGCTGCGCGTCCTCCAGGGCGCCGCCCTCGCGGGGCTCCCGGCCACCGCGATGGCCTACCTCGCCGAGGAGGTCCACCCGAGCGCGCTGGCCTCCGCGATGGGCCTGTACGTGGCCGGCAACAGCATCGGCGGCATGGGCGGCCGGCTGCTCTCCGGCTGGACCGCCGCCGCCCTCGGCTGGCGCTGGGGGCTCGCCGCCGCCGCCGTCCTCGCGCTGCTCGCGGTGCTCGCGTTCCGGCTGCTCATCCCCGCCGCCCGGCACTTCACCCCGGCCCCGGTGGACCCGCGCGCCCTCGCCCGCACCGTCGGACGGCACCTGCGCAACCCGCTGCTGGTGCGGCTGTACGCGCTCGGACTGCTGTTCATGGCCGTGTTCGGCGCGGTCTACAACACCGTCGGCTACCGGCTGATCGCCGCACCCTTCCACCTGCCGGAGTCGGTCGCCGCCTCGATCTTCGTCGTCTACCTGGTCGGCACCGGCACCTCGGCCGCGGCCGGCCGGCTCTCCGCCCGGCTGGGCCGCCGCGGCGCCCTGTACGTCTCCATCGGCGTGACGGCCGCCGGGCTGCTGCTCTCCCTGGCCGACTCCCTGGTCTGCGCCCTGCTCGGCCTGGTCCTGATCACCGCCGGCTTCTTCGCCGGCCACGCCACCGCCTCGTCGGCCGTGGGCCGCACCGCGACGGAGGGCCGCGCCCAGGCCTCCGCCCTGTACCTGATCGCCTACTACCTGGGCAACAGCCTCGGCGGCACGATCGGCGCCGACGCCTACCACTCCACCGGCTGGCCCGGCGCCGCCACCGTGGGCCTCACCGCCATGACCCTCGCCGCCGCCGTCACCCTCTACGCCACGCACCAGGCTTCTACCACACGCCGAGCGGTCGCGGACGCTTGACAGCCGCCGCCGATACACTCCGGGATATGAGCATCGATCCTGCCGTGTACGCCCGGCTGCGAGAGATCGCGGACATGCTGCCGCAGGTGCCGGGGATAGGGAAGGTCGAGATCGCCGACGGCGAGATCATCATGATGATGTCGCCGGTGAAGCGCCACGAGCTCGCCGTGCTGCGCATCGCCAGACAGCTCAACGCCCAGTTGCCGACCACACACCCCGGCCACATCGCATACCACGGTGCGGATCTGGAGGACACGGGGCTCGGCCAGCTGCGCAACCCGGATCTGATGGTCTTTTCGGAGCCGGGCTACGCGTCCCGCGAGAAGTTCGCCTTCGGCGACACGATCACCGTCGGCCCGTGGACCCTCGACACCAGCGTCCTGCGGACGTACGCCTGAGCGCACGCCCGCAGCACGCCACGCGCATCAGGCGATGCGGTCGAGGACGATCGGGTTCGGGGTGAACTCGGTGCCCGCCGGGGCGACGTCGATGCCGCCGGCGAGGGCCTCGATGGCGTAGTCGAAGCGCTCGGGGGTGTCGGTGTGCAGGGTCAGCAGGGGCTGGCCGGCCACGACGGTGTCGCCGGGCTTGGCGTGCATCTCGACGCCGGCGCCCGCCTGGACCGGGTCCTCCTTGCGGGCGCGGCCGGCGCCCAGGCGCCAGGCACACACGCCGACGGCGTACGCGTCGAGCGCGGTGAGCACGCCGGAGGCGGGGGCCGGGATGACGTGCTGCTCGCGGGCGACCGGGAGCGGGGCGTCGACGTCGCCGCCCTGGGCGGCGATCATGCGGCGCCAGTGGTCCATCGCCGAGCCGTCGCGCAGCGCGTCCGCCGGGTCCTTGCCGTGCACGCCGGCCGCGGCGAGCATCTCGCGGGCGAGCGCGAGCGTGAGCTCCACGACGTCGGCCGGGCCGCCGCCCGCCAGCACCTCCAGCGACTCGCGGACCTCCAGCGCGTTGCCCGCGGTGAGGCCGAGCGGGGTCGACATGTCGGTGAGCAGGGCGACGGTGTTGACGCCGGCGGTGGTGCCGAGGCCGACCATGGTGCGGGCGAGCTCGCGGGCGTCGTCGAGGTTCTTCATGAACGCGCCGGAGCCGACCTTGACGTCCAGGACGAGCGCGCCGGTGCCCTCGGCGATCTTCTTGGACATGATCGACGAGGCGATCAGCGGGATGGCCTCGACGGTGCCGGTGACGTCGCGCAGCGCGTACAGCTTCTTGTCGGCGGGCGCGAGGCCGTCGCCGGCGGCGCAGATGACGGCGCCCGCGTCGCGCAGCACGTCCATCATCTCGTCGTTGGAGAGCAGCGCGCGCCAGCCGGGGATGGACTCCAGCTTGTCGAGGGTGCCGCCGGTGTGGCCGAGGCCGCGGCCGGAGAGCTGCGGGACGGCGGCGCCGCAGGCGGCGACGAGCGGGGCGAGCGGAAGGGTGATCTTGTCGCCGACGCCGCCGGTGGAGTGCTTGTCGCTGGTGGGCAGCGGGAGCGAGGAGAAGTCCATCCGGACGCCGGAACGGATCATGGCCTCGGTCCAGCGGCTGATCTCGCGCGGCTTCATGCCGTTCAGCAGGATGGCCATGGCCAGGGCGGACATCTGCTCGTCGGCGACCTCGCCGCGGGTGTAGGCGTCGATCACCCAGTCGATCTGAGCGTCGCTCAGCTCTCCGCGGTCTCGCTTGGTCCTGATGACGGAGATGGCGTCCATGCGTGCTCCAAGAGGGGTTCGAAAAGCGAAGAGTGTCGCGAGATGGCCGGTTTTCGGCCCACTCGCGACACTCTACGCGCGTAACAAATGCAGATGCTAGAGCCGCTCCGGCCCGAACGCGTCGGGCAGGACCTCGCTCATCGGCTTCACACCGGAAGCCAGGTCTATCAGCAGGTCGGGCCCGCCGTGCTCGTACAGCAGCTGGCGGCAGCGCCCGCACGGCATCAGCAGCTCACCGGCACCGTCCACGCAGGTGAACGCGGTCAGCCGGCCGCCGCCGCTGGCGTGCAGCGCGGACACCAGGCCGCACTCGGCGCACAGCCCGAGCCCGTACGAGGCGTTCTCGACGTTGCAGCCGGTGACCAGCCGCCCGTCGTCCACCAGCGCGGCCGCGCCGACCGGGAACTTGCTGTACGGCGCGTACGCGTGGCTCATCGCCTCGCGCGCCGCCTCGCGCAGCCGCTCCCAGTCGATCGCGGGGGCCGTCACTTGCCCTGGCCCTTGCGGTAGATCTGGCCGTCCGCCTTCGGCATCCGCAGTCGCTGCGAGGCCAGCGAGAGCACCACGAGGGTGATCACGTACGGCGTCGCGACGATCAGCGGGCGCTGCACCTGGTCGGTGAGCGCGTACCAGGCGCCGAGACCGCCGGCGACCACCAGCGAGATCACCACGCCGGTGAACTTGCGGCGGTACAGCTGCCACAGCGCGAGGAGCGCCATCGCGATGGAGACGATGAGGATCAGCACGTGCACCGACTCCGGGTCGCGCAGCTGGAGGCTGTCGGTGAAGCCGAACAGCCCGGCGCCCGTGGCGAGTCCGCCCGGCATCCAGTTGCCGAAGATCATCGCCGCGAGGCCGATGAAGCCCCGGCCGTTGGTCTGGCCGTCCTTGTAGAAGTGCGCGGCGACCAGCGAGAGGTACGCACCACCGAGGCCCGCGAAGGCGCCGGAGGCGATGACCGCCATGTACTTGTACTTGTAGACGTTGACGCCCAGCGACTCGGCCGCGGTCGGGTTCTCACCGCAGGAGCGCAGCCGCAGGCCGAACACCGTGCGCCAGAGCGCGAAGTAGCTGGCCACGATCAGCGCGCCGGCCAGCAGCACGACCACCGAGATGTTGGTGACCACGCCACCCACGATGCCGGCGAGGTCCGAGACGAAGAACCAGTGGTGCTTCTCGATGCCATCCAGCCAGGGCGACAGACCCGGGATGGTGACGTACGGCAGCGGGTCGGCCGGCGGGGACTGGCCCGCGCCGGCACCGGCGGAGACGTAGTCCTTGTAGTAGATCCGGTTGACGTACGCACAGATGCCGGGGATCAGCAGGTTGATGCCGACGCCGGAGACGATGTGGTCGACACCGAAGGTGACGGTGATGATCGCGTGCAGCAGGCCGCCGAGCGCGCCACCGGCCATACCGGCCAGCAGACCGACCCACGGGTTCACCAGGTAGCCGGCCCAGGCACCGCAGAAGGTGCCGGCGACCATCATGCCTTCGAGGCCGATGTTGACCACGCCGGCCCGCTCGGACCACAGACCGCCGAGACCCGCCATGCCGATCGGCACGGCGGCGCTGAGCGCGGCGGTGATCTGCCCGGAGGAGGTCAGCGAGTGGTTGCCGGTGGCCATGCCCACAGCGGAGAAGAGCACCAGGGCGCCCGCGATCAGCAGGAGCACGATCTGCCAGGACAGCTTGCGCTTCTTGGCGGGCGCGCCCGCCGCCTTGGGCCGAGCAGCAGTAGCCGTGCTCATGCGGACACCTCCTTCTTCTCAGTGGCCGCGAGCTGGGCGGCGAGCTGGGCACCGACCTTCTGCTGCTGGCGCTTCAGGCCGTAGCGGCGCACGAGCTCGTACGCGACGACGACGCAGATGACGATGGTGCCCTGCATGACCGCGACGATCTCGAACGGGAAACCGCCGTTCTTCGGCAGCGGCAGCTGGGAGCCGGTGGAGTCCAGGAACGCGAACAGCAGCGCCGCGAAGGCCATGCCGAGCGGGCTGTTGCGGCCCAGCAGCGCGACCGAGATCCCGAGGAAGCCGAGGCCGCTCTGGAAGCTCTGGCCGAAGTAGTAGGAGTTCTGGAGCAGTTCGGGCAGACCGATCAGACCGGCGATGGCGCCGGAGACGGCCATCGAGATCATGACCATCCGCTTGACGTTCACGCCGGACGCGGTCGCGGCGCTCTCCGAGCGGCCGGTGGCGCGCAGGTCGAAGCCGAAGCGGGTGCGGCTCAGCACGAACTGGAACGCCACACCGACCAGGACGGCGACGAACAGGAAGCCCCAGAGGTCGCCGCCGGCCGTGCTGATCGAGAAGAAGTGGCTGGACTGCGAGACCGGGTCGGTCTGGATCGAGTTGCTGGTGCTGCTCGCCTTCGGGGCGAAGATGCCCGGGACGAGGAGCAGGCCGACGATCGCGATCGAGATCGCGTTCAGCATGATGGTCGCGATGACCTCGCTGACGCCGCGGAAGACCTTCAGCGCACCGGCGATGGCCGCGTACAGACCACCGGCCAGCATGGCGGTGATCAGCAGCAGCGGGATCTGGATGAACGACGGCAGGTCCATCTGGCTGCCGACGTACGCCGTGAACAGCGCCGCGACGCGGTACTGGCCCTCGACGCCGATGTTGAACAGGTTCATCCGGAACCCGAACGCGGCGGCCGCGGCGGCCAGGTAGTAGGTGGTGGCCCGGTTGAGGATCGCCACCTGGCCGTCCGACTTGGTGGCGTACGTGATCATCACGTTCCACGCGTCGAACGGGTTCTTGCCCGAGGTCGCCAGCAGGATCGAGCAGATCGTCACCGAGAGCACGACCGCGAGCACCGGCGCCGCCAGTGCGAACACGATCCGCTCACCGCTGATCCGCTGCGCCAGGCTGCGCTTGGCGGCAGGGGGGTTGGGACTGGTCATGTGGTTACTCCCCCGCCTCGGCGTCGTCGGCGGTGTCGGTGTGCGGGTGCTCGGCCTCGGCCTCGGTGCCCTCGGCGGCGACGGCCTGCGCCTCGGCGACGGCCTCCGGCTCGGACTCGATGTGGCCGCGGGCCGCACCGGTCATCGCGGTGCCCAGGTCCTCGGCGGTGACGGTGGCCGGGTCGGCGTCGGCGACCAGGCGGCCGCGGTAGATGACCCGGATGGTGTCGGACAGGCCGATGAGCTCGTCCAGGTCGGCGGAGATCAGCAGCACGGCCAGGCCGTTGCGCTGCGCGACCCGGATGTGCTCCCAGATCTGCGCCTGCGCGCCGACGTCCACACCGCGGGTGGGGTGGGCCGCGATCAGCAGCTTGGGGTCGTGGGCCATCTCGCGGCCGATGATCAGCTTCTGCTGGTTGCCGCCGGAGAGGGAGGCCGCGGTGACCTCGATGCCGGGGGTGCGGACGTCGAACTCCTCGACGATCCGCAGGGTGTCCTTGCGGGCCGCGGCCAGGTCGAGCAGCGGACCGTTGGAGTTCGGCTTCTCGGTGACGTGGCCGAGGATCCGGTTCTCCCAGAGCGGAGCCTCCAGCAGCAGGCCGTGCCGGTGGCGGTCCTCGGGGATGTAGCCGATGCCGGCCTCGCGGCGGGCCCGGGTCAGGGTGCCGGACAGGTCCTTGCCGTCGAGGACGACGCTGCCCGCGTCCAGCGGGAGCATGCCCATGATGGCCTCGACCAGTTCGGCCTGGCCGTTGCCCTCGACACCGGCGATGCCGAGGACCTCACCCTTGCGGATGCTCAGCGAGATGTCGTCGAGCACGACGCGCTCGATGCCCTCGGCGTCGGTCTTGGCGATCCGCAGGCCCTGGACGTTGAGCATCTCGGTGCTGGTGACGGTCGACTCGCGGCTCTCCGGGGAGGGCAGCTCGGCGCCGACCATCATCTCGGCGAGCTGGCGGGCGGTGACGGACTTCGGGTCCGCGTCGCCGACCGTGGTGCCGCGCCGGATGACGCTGATCGCGTCGGCGACCGCCAGCACCTCGTGCAGCTTGTGCGAGATGAAGATGACGGTGACGCCCTCGGACTTCAGCTCCCGCAGGTTGTCGAACAGCGCGTCGACCTCCTGCGGGACGAGGACCGCGGTGGGCTCGTCGAGGATCAGGATCCGGGCGCCGCGGTAGAGCACCTTGAGGATCTCGACGCGCTGGCGGTCGGCGACGCCGAGGTCCTCGACCAGCGCGTCCGGGCGCACGCCCAGACCGTACTGTTCGGAGATCTCCTTGATCTTCGCCTTGGCCTTGGCACCGATGCCGTACAGGTGCTCGCCGCCGAGGACGACGTTCTCCCACACGGTGAGGTTGTCGGCGAGCATGAAGTGCTGGTGCACCATGCCGATGCCGCGGGCGATGGCGTCGCCCGGGGAATTGAACTCGCACAGCTCGCCGTTGATCGCGATGGTGCCCTCGTCCGGCTTCTGCATGCCGTAGAGGATCTTCATCAGCGTCGACTTGCCGGCGCCGTTCTCGCCCATGAGGGCGTGCACGGTACCGCTGCGGACGGTGAGGTTGATGTCGTGGTTCGCCACGACGCCGGGGAAGCGCTTGGTGATACCGCGCAGTTCGACGGCCGTTGTCGCCGTCCCCGCGCTGGGGTTGCCGTCCTTGCGCAGGGGGACGGGATCGGATGCGGTGATGGCGATCTCCTGGTGGTCTGGAGGCGCGTCGTTGCGCTGGGAGGGCCAAAAGGGGGGAAACGGGGGGACGGAAGGGGGCCCGGGGGTACGCGTTGAGCGCACCCTGCCGGGCCCCTCCCGTGTTGCTGTGCCCATCATCGCGCTGCCGGGCAGGCGGCAGCCGCTACGACGTCCGGGACGCGCGGAGCCTTACTGGGCGGGCGCGGTCGGGACGGTGGTGGCGCCGGTCTTGATCGCGTTGGCGGCGGCGTCGAGCTGGGTCTTGATGTCGTCGATCTTGCCACCGGTGGTGGCGAGCTGGACACCCTCGGCCTTCAGGTCGAACAGCTTGACGCCGGTGAACGGCGAACCCTGCTTGACCGACTGGATGTAGGCGTAGACAGCGTTGTCGACGTTCTTGACCATCGAGGTCAGGATGCTGTTCTTGTACTTGGCCAGGGCCGGCTGGGTGGCCTGGTCCGAGTCGACACCGATGGCCAGGGCGCCCTGCTTGTTGGCGACGGCCTCGATGGCGCCGTTGCCGGAGGAGCCGGCGGCGGAGTAGATGACGTCCGCACCCTTGTCGAGCTGGCCCTGGGCGGCCTCCTTGCCCTTGTCGGGCGAGGCGAAGCCGGAGAAGTCCGGGGGCGTGGTGAGGTAGGTGGTCTCGACCGCGATGTTCGGGTCGACCGACTTCACACCGGCCTTGTAACCGGCCTCGAACTTCTTGATCAGCTCGGTCTGCACACCGCCGATGAAGCCGACGTGCTTGGCCTTGCTCTTCAGGGCGGCGGCCACACCGGCGAGGTAGGAGCCCTCCTGCTCGGCGAAGACCAGCGAGGTGACGTTGGCCGGCTGGGCGTCGTCGTGCGAGTCGATGATCGCGAACTTGACGTCCGGGTTGTCCTTGGCGACCTTGTCGACCGCCTGCTGGTACACGAAGCCGACCGCGATGACGGTCTTGTAGCCGCCGTCGATCAGGTTCTTGAGGCGGGTCTCCTTGTCCGCCTCGGCCTCGCCGGCCTTGGCCTCGGCCTCGGTGACCGAGACGCCGAGGTCGGACTTGGCCTTGTCGAGACCGCGGGCGGCGGAGTCGTTGAACGACTGGTCGCCGCGGCCGCCGATGTCGTAGGCCATGCCGACCTTGAGGCCGCCGTCGGACGACGAGCCGGAGGAGGTGTTGTCAGTGCTCTTTGCGCCGCAAGCGGCGAGCGAGGCCATGCCCAGGGAACCCGAGAGCACAACCGCGGCGAGCTTCATTGAACGGCGCAAGGGAGTATCTCCTTCTCACACGCACCCGTTTAGCGTGGTCGGACGCCACCGTAACGCGCGTAGAACACGGTTGTGTTACGGGATCCGGGAGCCTTCGGGTTGTTATCAAACCGTGGTCTGAGGGTCACCCCGGCGCCCATTTCCCGTACGCGGACGGTGATCCGGAACTGGTGCACTCCAGTTTACGGAACAGCGCCAAAACCCCGGATCCCGCGGAATCCGTCACGCGACGGCCGCACGCTCCCGGATGCGGATCAGCTCCCGTCCACCTCCAGGGCCAGCGCGGCGAACAGCTCCGCACCGATCCCGATCGCCCGCTCGTCCACGTCGAAGCGGCCCTGGTGCAGGTCGCGGACGGACGTGTCGCCGGGGGCGCGGACGCCCAGCCGGGCCAGCGCGCCCGGGGCGTGCTCCAGGTACCAGGAGAAGTCCTCGCCGCCCAGGCTCTGCTCGGTGCCCTCGACCACCTGCTCGCCGTCCCGGCCGAACCGGGCCGTCATGGCCTCCTCCAGCAGCGCGACGGAGACCGCCTCGTTCACCACCGGCGGCACCCCGCGGTGGTAGTCGAGCGTCCACTTCGCCCGGTAGGTCTCGGAGAGCTTGGCGATCAGGTCGTGCAGGAGGTCCGGCGCCTCGCGCCAGCCGTCCAGCTCCAGGCAGCGGACGGTGCCCTCCAGCTCGGCGTGCTGCGGGATGACGTTGGGGGCGGAGCCGGAGGCGATCCGGCCCCAGACCAGGCTGACGCCCCAGCGCGGGTCCATCCGGCGGGCGAGCGCGGCCGGCAGGTCGGCGGCCATCCGGGCGATCGCGGTCACCAGGTCGGTGGTCAGGTGCGGGCGGGCGGTGTGCCCGCCGGGGCCGTCCAGGTGGAGCACCAGGCGGTCGCAGGCGGAGGTGATGGCCCCGGTGCGCAGCGCGATCCGGCCCACCTCGACCTTCGGGTCGCAGTGCACCGCGAAGATGCGGTCGACGCCGTCCATCCCGCCCGCCTTGATGACGTCCAGCGCGCCGCCGGGCATGACCTCCTCGGCCGGCTGGAACACCAGCCGGACCGGGCGGCGCAGCTCGCCGGTGCGGGCGGCCTCGGCCAGCACCAGCGCGGTGCCGAGCACGACCGAGGTGTGCACGTCGTGGCCGCAGGCGTGGGCCCGGCCCGGGACGGTCGAGCGGTAGGGGACGTCGGTCTTGGCGTCGTCGATCGGCAGCGCGTCGATGTCGGCGCGGAAGGCGAGGATCCCGGCGGCGGAGGCCGTCCCGGCCGGGACGATGTCGACGATCAGGCCGGTGCCGCCGGGCAGCACCCGGGGGTTCAGACCGGCCGTCACCAGCCGGTCGCGGATCAGACCGGTGGTGCGGAACTCCTGGCGGCCCAGCTCCGGGTGCCGGTGCAGATCGCGGCGGAAGGCGATCAGCTCGGGCTCCAGCCTCCTGACCCGGGCGCGCAGTTCGGCGGCGGGGCGGGCAGCGGCCAGAGTGGCGCCCGGCTGAGCGGGCTCAGGACGGTTCATCTCCCCAAGCGTAGGCCTGTTGGGGGGTTTTGGCCCGGCTTCCGGAAAATTAGTCCCCGGATGGGCGCATACCGGCCGGACAGGTGGGTATGACATTTCTTTTTCAGCCGCCTTCCCCGGATTGCTTGTCCTGTGCAACGATCACCATAGGCGGCGGTCACGGCCATTGCATGTTTGACGGATCATCAGAAGCGTTCCACCGGCGAGTAGGTGCCCCACACCTCGCGCAGCGCGTCGCACACCTCGCCGACGGTAGCGCGTGCCGCCAGCGCCTCCTTCATGGGATAGAGCACGTTCTCCCCTCCTTCGGCGGTCCGACGCAGCGCGTTCAGCGCCCGGCCCACCGCCGACGCGTCGCGCTCCGCGCGCAGCCGGGCGAGGCGCCCGGCCTGCTGCCGCTCGATCGCCGGGTCCACCCGCAGCGGCTGGTACGGCTCCTCGGCGTCCAGCTGGAAGCGGTTGACGCCGACCACCGTCCGCTCGCCGGCGTCGGTCTCCTGCTGGACTCGGTAGGCGGTGCGCTCGATCTCCGTCTTCTGGTAGCCGCGTTCGATCGCGGCCACCGCGCCGCCCAGCTCCTCCACCCGGGCCATCAGGGTGAGGGCGGCGGCCTCCACCTCGTCGGTCAGCGACTCGACGACGTAGGAGCCGGCGAACGGGTCGACGGTGGCGGTCACGTCGGTCTCGTACGCGAGGACCTGCTGGGTGCGCAGGGCGAGCCTGGCGGCCTTCTCGGTGGGCAGCGCGATCGCCTCGTCGAAGCTGTTGGTGTGCAGCGACTGGGTGCCGCCGAGCACCGCGGCGAGCGCCTGCACCGAGACCCGGACCAGGTTGACCTCGGGCTGCTGGGCGGTCAGCTGCACCCCGGCGGTCTGGGTGTGGAAGCGCAGCATCTGCGAGCGAGGGTCCCGCGCGCCGAACTCCTGGCGCATCACCCGGGCCCAGATCCGGCGCGCGGCACGGAACTTGGCGACCTCTTCGAGCAGCGTGGTGCGGGCCACGAAGAAGAACGAGAGCCGGGGCGCGAAGTCGTCCACGGCCATCCCGGCGGCGAGCGCGGTGCGCACGTACGCGATGCCGTTGGCCAGCGTGAACGCGATCTCCTGCGCCGGGCCGGCTCCGGCCTCGGCCATGTGGTAGCCGGAGATCGAGATGGTGTTCCAGCGCGGGATCTCGGCCCGGCAGTACCGGAACACGTCCGCGACCAGCCGCAGCGAGGGGGCGGGCGGGAAGATGTAGGTGCCGCGCGCGATGTACTCCTTCAGCACGTCGTTCTGGATCGTGCCGGTGAGCCGGGCCGGCGCCACCCCCTGGGCCTCGCCGACGAGTTGGTAGAGGAGCAGCAGCAGGCCGGCCGGCGCGTTGATGGTCATCGACGTGGACACCTCGCCCAGCGGGATCCCGTCGAACAGCACCGCCATGTCCTCGACGCTGTCGACCGCCACCCCGACCTTGCCGACCTCCCCGGCGGCGAGCGGCGCGTCCGAGTCGTAGCCCATCTGGGTGGGCAGGTCGAAGGCCACCGAGAGCCCGGTGCTCCCGCCCGCGATCAGCTGCCGGTAGCGGGCGTTGGACTCGGCGGCGGTGCCGAAGCCCGCGTACTGGCGCATCGTCCACGGCCGGCCGGTGTACATCGACGGGTAGACGCCCCGGGTGTACGGGAACTCGCCCGGCCTCCCGAGCCGGTCCCCCGGATCCCACCCGGCCAACGCTTCCGGGCCGTACAGCGGCTCGATCGGGAAGCCTGACTCGGCGCGACGCGGCTCGGCTGCCATGGGTCCCTCCACGGGGATTCGGCGGGCTGGGGCTCGTGCTCGCAATGTAGTGGCGCCCGGCCGGAAGAACGGGGAGCCGACGTAGTTGAGATGATCGGACCAACGACCGATGTGCATCCCCTCACCGACGAGCCCCCAGGGAGTGGCAATGACCGAGCAGAAGGTGGCCGTGGTCACCGGTGCCAGCAGCGGGATCGGCGCGGCGACCGCCCGCCGACTGGCCGCAGAGGGCTTCGACGTGGTGCTGACCGCCCGGCGGACCGAGCGCATCGAGGCGCTCGCCAAGGAGATCGGCGGCCGCGCCCACACCCTGGACGTCACCGACCGGGCGGCCGTCGACGCCTTCGCCGCCGAGGTCGGCCGGGTCGACGTCCTGGTGAACAACGCCGGCGGTGCGCTCGGCGCCGACTCCGTCGAACACGGCGACCCGGCCGACTGGCGCGCCATGTACGAGGTGAACGTGCTCGGCGTGCTGCACATGACGCAGGCGCTGCTGCCCGCCCTGCGCGCCACCGGCGACGGCACCGTGCTGGTGCTCTCGTCGACGGCCGCGCTGGCCGCGTACGAGGGCGGCGGCGGGTACGTCGCGGCCAAGCACGCCGCGCACACCATCGCGGCGACGCTGCGGCTGGAGCTGTGCGGCGAGCCGATCCGGGTGATCGAGATCGCCCCCGGCATGGTGAAGTCCGAGGGCTTCGCGCTCACCCGCTTCGGCGGCGACGAGGACAAGGCGGCGGCCGTCTACGCGGGCGTGGCCGAGCCGCTGACGTCGGAGGACATCGCCGACACCGTCGCCTGGACGGTCACCCGTCCGTCGCACGTGAACATCGACCTGCTGGTCGTCCGCCCGCGCGCCCAGGCGGCCAACCACAAGGTGCATCGCGCCTGATCAGACCCCCGGCGGGCAGCCCGGCACCCCTTGATCGGCGGTGTCACCCGACAGTGATACACACGTGCGATGAACATCAACCGGGCCGCCCGCCCACGGGTCCTGCTGACCGCCCTGGCAGCCGGCACCCTCCTGCTCACCTCCGCCTGCAACGACACCGCCACGACGGCCCAGGACAAGGCCACCGTCACCCCCTCGGCGTCCGCCACCCCGACGCCGAAGCCCACCGGGGCGGACGACCCGGCGCTCAAGTCCTTCTACGCCCAGCAGATCGCCTGGGCCCCGTGCCCGCCCGACCCCAAGGCCGACCAGCAGACCAAGGCGGACACCTCCGGCATGCAGTGCGGCAAGCTGCACGTCCCGCTGGACTACGCCGACCCGGCCAAGGACGCGCTGGACCTCGCGCTGATCAAGCTCCCGGCCACCAAGCCGGACCAGCGGGTCGGCTCCCTCGTGGTCAACCCCGGCGGTCCGGGCGCCTCCGGCGTCGACATGGTCAAGGACGGTGCCAAGGACTTCACCGGCGCCCTGCACAGCCGCTTCGACGTGATCGGCTTCGATCCGCGCGGCACCGGGGCTAGCTCCCCGATCGCCTGCCTCGACGACAAGCAGCGCGACGCCGAGGAGCAGGTCGACGCGCCGCTCGACCCCGCCGCCCGCAAGGCTCAGTCCGACCAGCAGAACGCCCAGTTCATCGCCGCCTGCCAGGCCAAGTCCGGCAAGCTGCTGCCCTTCGTCGGCACCCGCAACTCCGCCCGCGACATGGACGTGCTGCGCGCCGCCGTCGGCGACAAGAAGCTCAACTACCTGGGCGTCTCCTACGGCACCTACCTCGGCTCGCTCTACGCCGAGGAGTTCCCGAAGAACGCCGGCCGGCTCGTCCTGGACGGCGCCGTCGACCCGGCCGCCGACGAGCTCGACTCGGTCATCAAGCAGCAGGCCGGCTTCGAGCAGTCCTTCGAGCGGTTCGCCGCCGACTGCGTCGACAAGCACGCGAGCGAGTGCTCGCTGGGCAAGGACCCGAGCCAGGCCGCCAAGAAGGCCGCCGACTTCCTGGACGGCCTGCGGGACCACCCGCTGCCCACCAAGGACGGCCGCAAGGTCGGCAGCGACCTCGCCTGGACGGGCGTGCGCGGCGCGCTCTACGGCGACGAGAACACCACCTGGCAGTACCTGCGCGTCGCGCTCTCCGTCGCGATGAAGAACGACAAGGGCGATGTCCTGCTCGCCTTCGCCGACGACTACAACGAGCGCGACGAGAGCGGCCACTACTCCCCGATGGACGCGGCGCACGCGGCGATCTCCTGCGCCGACGGCTCCGCCCCGGCCCCCTCGGCCGAGCGCGCCCAGCAGACCGTGAAGCAGCTCCAGGAGCAGGCCCCGCTGCTGACCAAGGGTGTCGACGTGCAGGACTTCACCGAGTCGTCGTGCAACGGGTGGCCGTTCCAGAGCCCCGAGAAGCCGCACACCATCCGGGCCGAGGGTGCCGACCCGATCCTGGTCGTCGGCTCCACCGGCGACCCGGCCACCCCGTACGCCGCCGCCGAGGCGCTGGCCAAGGGCTTCGCCAACGCCACCCTGCTGACCCGGGTGGGCGAGGGCCACGGCGCTTTCGGCAAGGGCAACGCCTGCATCGACCAGGCCCTGGAGGCCTACCTGGTCGAGGGCACGATGCCGGCCGCCGGGACGCGCTGCAGCTGAGTGCGCGCGGCGTATTAGCAGATGAGGGCGGGGAGGGCGCTGACACGAAGGTGGCAACGTCACAACTTGATAGCTCGTTCGGATGAAATCCGCGTGCGCCCTCCCCAACTGATGACAGCTCAACTACCGTTGAGCCGCTGCCCGGCGGGCGCTGGACGCCGCCCCGCAGCCCCATACTTCACCTGCTCCACCCACCCACTTCACCGGCACCTTCCCGCCCTCACGAGGAGGACCCGCTGGCCAGCGACATCCCGTCACAGCGGCTCGAACCCAGCTCCGAGCCGACCCTCCTCGGGTTGCACCGCTTCAACGAGGCCGACGCCGGCGCCGCCGAGGAGGCCCTGCTGGCCTGCTGCGGCAGCCACCGCTGGGCCCTGCGGCTCACCGCGCACCGGCCGTACCCCGACATAGCGTCCCTGTTGGCCGCCGCCAGCGAGGCCTCCTACGACCTCCGCCCGGCCGACCTCGCCGAGGCCCTCGCGGACGAGAGCTGGATGCCGCAGCCGCTGCTCGGCATGCGGGCCCCCGGCAGCCAGGCGGCGCACACCGCGCTGCGGGCGGCCCACGCCGCGTACGAGGCCAGGTTCGGCCACGTCTTCGTGGTCTGCCTGGAGGGCGTCGCGCCCGAGGAGATGCTCGACACCGTGCTCTCCTCGATCCGCACCCGGCTCGCCAACGACCCGGACGAGGAGCGCCTGATCGCGGCGGACGAGCTGCGCCGGATCGCCCTCACCCGTCTGGAGCACCTCGTCGCCACGCATTCGGAGGCCGGCGCGCACTGAGCCGCCGCCCGCCTCCGTCACTTCTTCGACTGGGCCGCGCGCAGCTTCGCCACCTGCTGCCGGACGATCCGCTCGTCCGGCGCCGCGGCCGGCTCGGTGGCGACGCCGAAGGTGGTGAACACCGCGAGCGCCGGACCGACCCGCGCGAGCACCGCACGCTGCGAGAGCACGGCGGTACCCGATTCATTCGTGAGGGTGAATCCGGTCGCCGCGTCCGCTCCCTCGGGCGTGGTCGTGTCGACCTGGGCGAGCCGGTGCCGGGTGTGCGTCGCCTGCGCCCCCTTCTTCCCCCGCTCCGCAGGTGGCGGCGGTGCCGTCGAGGTGAAGACGGCGCACGGGCCGAACAGCTTCTCCAGCTCCGCCTGCACCTGCACCGCCCGCCCGGAGCGGTAGCCCACCAGGGCGCCGTACGCCGTACTCCTGGGGTCGGCCGCCCGGGCCACGCTCAGATCGGTCTCCGCGTACGGCAGACCCGGGCCCGGCGAGGCCGTGCCGGGGCCCGCGCCGCCGCCGGGGGCCACCGTGTCCAGCAGCGGCTGGCAGGCCCGGACGTCCGACGTCTCCCGCCCGGCGCCCTGCCCGGTGCCGCCGTGACCGGGCGTCATGACGGTCACCGTGTAACCCGCGCCGAGGTCGGCACCGGTCACCGCCGCCGACCGGATCTCGGCCGCGGACAGTTCGCGCCCCGGCGCGGCCCGGTCGGCGGACGGCCCGCCGACCGTGGTACACCCCGTGGCGGGCAGCAGCACGCAGAGGAGGAGGACGGCGGACGGCCGGGCGGGGCGAGGTCGCACGGGTGCCTCGGGAGAGTGGTCGGGGACGGGGTGCGCCACCGTAGCGCAGCAATCCAATCACCCAGAGTGAGCAATCCGGGTTTGGTTCCCGCCCAACTAGGCCAGTCGTGCCTGATTGATCACACCTGGGGCCCCCGGAGGCGGTTCCCGAGAAGGCGTCGATAGGATGCTCGCGGCCGGTGGACCGTACCCGGCCGGGCTGACCGACACCGAAGCCGGCCGAGCCCCCAATCGCTTCCGGAGGGTTTTTCCGTGCCGGCTGGAACGCTGTACCGCGGCCGGGAAGGCATGTGGAGCTGGGTGGCTCATCGAGTCACCGGCGTCCTCATCTTCTTCTTCCTGTTCGCCCACGTCCTGGACACCGCACTGGTGCGAGTGTCGCCGGAGTCCTACGACACCGTCATTCAGACGTACAAGACTCCCCTCGTGAACCTGATGGAGTACGGCCTGGTGGCCGCCATCCTGTTCCACGCCCTGAACGGCCTGCGGGTCGTCGCCGTGGACTTCTGGTCCAAGGGCCCGAAGTACCAGAAGCAGATGCTCTGGAGCGTGGTGGGAATCTGGGTCGTCCTGATGGCCGGCGCCTTCTACCCGATCCTGCAGCACACGCTGGTCGACTGGTTCGGGAAGTGAGCTGACTGATGTCCACGGAAATCTCCGACGCTGTGGTGGTCCCGTCCGCCCAGGCGCACACCGGCAAGGGCCTCGGCACCGGCAACCCGGCCGACGCGTTCGTCATCGAGCCGCCGCGCCAGCGGACCAAGAAGACGCCGCGCCGCACCCGGACCAACTTCGAGATGCTGGCCTGGCTCTTCATGCGCCTGTCCGGCATCGTCCTGGTCGTGCTGATCCTCGGTCACCTGCTGATCATGCTGGTGCTCGACGGCGGCGTCTCCAAGATCGGCTTCGCCTTCGTGGCCGGCCGCTGGGCCTCCCCGTTCTGGCAGGTCTGGGACCTCACGATGCTCTGGCTCGCCATGCTGCACGGCGCCAACGGCATGCGTCAGGTCATCAACGACTACGCCGAGAAGGACTCGACCCGGCTCTGGCTCAAGGGGCTCATGGGCACCGCCACGGTCTTCACCGTGCTGCTCGGCACCCTGGTGATCTTCACCTTCGACCCCAACATCTGAGCCGCGAGCACCATCGACCATCGGCAGAGGCCAGAGGCGAGTTAACCCCCCATGCAGATTCACCAGTACGACACCGTCATCGTCGGCGCCGGTGGCGCCGGCATGCGCGCGGCCATCGAGTCGACGCAGCGCAGCCGCACCGCGGTCCTGACCAAGCTCTACCCGACCCGGTCCCACACCGGCGCGGCCCAGGGCGGCATGTGCGCCGCCCTGGCCAACGTCGAGGAGGACAACTGGGAGTGGCACACCTTCGACACGGTCAAGGGCGGTGACTACCTGGTCGACCAGGACGCCGCCGAGATCATGTGCAAGGAGGCCATCGACGCCGTCCTCGACCTGGAGAAGATGGGTCTGCCCTTCTCCCGCACCGAGCAGGGCCGCATCGACCAGCGCCGCTTCGGCGGCCACTCCCGCAACCACGGCGAGGCCCCGGTCCGCCGCTCGTGCTACGCGGCCGACCGCACCGGCCACATGATCCTCCAGACGCTGTTCCAGAACTGCGTCAAGCACGGCGTCGAGTTCTTCAACGAGTTCTACGTCCTCGACCTGCTGATCAACGAGGGCCAGACGGCCGGCGTCGTCGCCTACGAGCTGGCCACCGGCGAGATCCACGTCTTCCAGGCCAAGTCGGTCGTGTTCGCCTCCGGCGGCACCGGCAAGTTCTTCAAGGTCTCCTCCAACGCCCACACCCTCACCGGTGACGGCCAGGCCCTGGTGTACCGCCGCGGCCTGCCGCTGGAGGACATGGAGTTCTTCCAGTTCCACCCGACGGGCATCTGGCGCATGGGCATCCTGCTCACCGAGGGCGCCCGCGGCGAGGGCGGCATCCTGCGCAACAAGGACGGCGAGCGCTTCATGGAGCGCTACGCCCCCGTCATGAAGGACCTCGCGTCCCGTGACGTCTGCTCCCGCGCGATCTACACCGAGATCCGCGAGGGCCGCGGCTGCGGTCCGGACGGCGACCACGTCTACCTGGACCTCACCCACCTGCCGCCGGAGCAGCTGGACGCCAAGCTGCCGGACATCACCGAGTTCGCGCGCACCTACCTCGGCATCGAGCCCTACACGGACCCGATCCCGATCCAGCCCACCGCGCACTACGCCATGGGCGGCATCCCGACCAACGTCGAGGGTGAGGTCCTGCGCAACAACACCGACATCGTCCCGGGCCTGTACGCGGCCGGCGAGGTCGCGTGCGTGTCCGTGCACGGCGCCAACCGCCTGGGCACCAACTCGCTGCTGGACATCAACGTGTTCGGCCGTCGCGCGGGCATCGCCGCCGCCGACTACGCCAACGCGCACGAGTTCGTCGAGCTGCCCGAGAACCCGGCCGAGAAGGTCCAGGCCCTGGTCGACGGCCTGCGCGAGTCCACCGGCACCGAGTCCGTGGCGCAGATCCGCAAGGAGCTGCAGGAGACCATGGACGCCAACGCCATGGTGTACCGCACCGGCGACACCCTGAAGCAGGCTGTCGAGGACATCGCCGCGCTGAAGGAGCGCTACAAGAACGTCTCCATCCAGGACAAGGGTTTCCGGTACAACACGGACCTGCTGGAGGCCGTCGAGCTGGGCAACCTGCTCGACCTGGCCGAGGTGCTGGCCGTCTCCGCGCTGGCCCGCGAGGAGTCCCGCGGCGGCCACTACCGCGAGGACTTCCCGACCCGTGACGACGTGAAGTTCATGCAGCACACCATGGCGTACCAGGAGGTCGCCGCCGACGGCACGACCTCCATCCGCCTCGACTACAAGCCGGTCGTCACGACCCGCTACCAGCCGATGGAGCGTAAGTACTGATGAGCACTCCGACCATGGAGCAGCACTCGGCCGCTCTGGACGCGGCTGAGAACGGTGCCGTCCAGCTGATCACCGTCACCTTCCGGATCCGCCGGTTCAACCCGGAGGAGCACCCGGACCCGGTGTGGGTCGACTACCAGCTGACGATGGACCCGAAGGAGCGCGTCCTGGACGCGCTCAACAAGATCAAGTGGGAGCAGGACGGCACCCTCACCTACCGCCGTTCCTGCGCGCACGGCATCTGCGGCTCCGACGCCATGCGGATCAACGGCCGCAACCGGCTGGCGTGCAAGACCCTGATCAAGGACGTCAACCCGGAGAAGCCGATCACGATCGAGGCCATCAAGGGCCTGACGGTCCTCAAGGACCTGGTCGTGGACATGGACCCGTTCTTCCAGGCGTACAAGGACGTCATGCCGTTCCTCATCACCAAGGGGAACGAGCCGACCCGCGAGCGCCTGCAGTCCGCCGAGGACCGCGAGCGCTTCGACGACACCACCAAGTGCATCCTGTGCGCCGCGTGCACGTCGTCCTGCCCCGTCTTCTGGAACGACGGCCAGTACTTCGGCCCGGCCGCCATCGTCAACGCGCACCGCTTCATCTTCGACTCGCGCGACGAGGGTGCCGAGCAGCGCCTGGAGATCCTCAACGACCGTGAGGGCGTGTGGCGTTGCCGCACCACCTTCAACTGCTCCGAGGCCTGCCCGCGTGGCATCGAGGTCACCAAGGCGATCCAGGAAGTGAAGCGGGCGCTGGTCACCCGCCGCTTCTGATCCCCGCCTGACAGCCCGAAGGCCCCGTCCGACCACTCGGACGGGGCCTTCGGGCGTCCCAGGGTCAGTGCAGGGCGCCGAGGTCGTTCGGCTCCGCCCAGCCGCTGTACATCACCAGGTGCCGGTCGGCGGTGACGGCCCACAGGTCGGGCTTGCCGTCGCCGTCCGCGTCACCCGAGCTGCCGAGCGTCGGGTAGGCGGCCACGGTGAAGCCGGTGGCGACGACGTCGGCCTTCGGGTCCGCGAGGGCGGAGAAGTCGAAGGTGCCGTCGGCCTTCTTCGGGATCGGGTAGGCGTGCAGCTCGCCGGTGGCCCGGTCGCGCGCCCAGAGGGCGAGGTTGCCGGAGGCGTCCGGTCCGGGGGCGATCAGGTCGTAGCCGTTCCAGGCGCCGGAGGTGGTGAGCTTGGTGACCCTGTCGAAATCGGAGGCGGCCCCGTCGAGCAGCCAGAGGTTCCCGCCCTCCAGTGTCAGCAGCGACGGCGAGGTGCCGCCGCTCACCGGGCCGAGGGCGACGAGTTGGTCGGTCTTGGACCAGTCGGCGGCGAAGCCGTCCGGGCAGGACGGGTTGAAGGGGTCGCCGCACACGCGGTTGCTCGAACCCGTGAAGCCCTTGGTCATGGCTCCGTAGTCGAAGTTCCGGTAGACGGTCAGGTAGGCGTCGCCCGGCTTGTGGATGAACAGGTCGTCCGAGGACGGCGCGTGGACGTTGTCCCAGCCCCGGTGGGCGACCTGGTAGGGCGCCCAGCTCTGCCCGGAAGGAGAGCGGTCGGCCGAGATGACGGCGTTCGGCGTCGTGTCGGCCGCGTTGACGCTGATGTACTGCAGGTTGCCCTGGGCGTCGGGCAGCAGGATGTCGGCGATGCCGTCACCGTCGACGTCGCCGAGGGTCTTCGGCGGGTTCGGGTTCGACGGCGCGTAGAACGAATAGGTCGCCGTGGTGACGTTGCCCGCGCTGTCGATCACCTGGACGTTGAGGTTGTTGGTGCCCCAGTCCAGGACCCGCGCGCTGACGGTCGCCGTGCCGTCGTCCTCCGGTGTGACGGCGTCGGGCGAGTCGCAGCCGCCTACGCCCAGCATGCGGAAGCCGTACCGGAAGCACGCGATGCCGGACGCCTCGCCGCCCGCCGGAGCCGGGTCGGCGCCCTTCAGGACGAAAGTGCCGGACTGGCCCGCGTACTTGGCGGGCTTGCCGCCCGAGCCGGCCGCCGGGAAGTCCGGCGAGGAGACCGTGACGGTCGGGCCCGTGGTGTCGATCGTGAAGTGGCAGTCCGCCGACGGGGCGGAGAGCTGCGTGCCCTGCAGGGCCCAGGCGTGCCAGGCGTAGCTGTGGCCGTCCACCAGGCCTGGGACGTTGAGGCCTGCTGTCGGCTGGCCGTAGGTCTGGGCCTCGCCGGTGAACACCGGGTCCTCCGCGCCCGTGGTCACGTCCCAGACGCCGAACCGGGCCCCGGTGCCGGTGACCTTGGCGTTGAGCGCCGGGCCGTCGATGGACCGTCCGATCCACGTCGGGTCGCCGGCCGGGTCACAGGCGGCGACGTGGTAGCGGTCCCCACCCTGGCCGGTGCCGAGGACGGCCGGCGCGGTGTCGGCCGCGGCCGCCGTCGGTGCGGCGAGCAGGCCCGCGGCCACGGCGAACGCCGCGCCCGCCCCCAGCCGCCGGGCATGCGTGTGCTTCATCAAGTTTCCCCACCCCGGAACGAGTTCGATTCGTGATCGAGCGGTGAGGATCTTGCCACCGGGGACCGACAGGGGCAACGGGGATTCAGTCGGTGGCCGGGGTGCGGCGGGTGGCGCGGAGGCCCCGGAGGCCGATGGTGCCGACGGCGATGCCGAGGAGGAAGGAGGTGACGGCGAGCAGGAGGTGGATCCAGAAGAAGGCGGTGGGCTGGGAGTGGTCGCCGTTGACGAAGGCCTGGCCACCGGAGTCCTTCCACAGGTTCTTGACGAAGGTCGTCCAGATGATGACCGACCAGACGCCGAAGGCGGTCAGGAACCAGGAGGTGCGGCGGCTGAGCTTCATGCGGGGTCCTCGGCGACGGTGTGGAGGCGGTGTGCGGCACCCCCAGTATGCGCGGGCCGCCGATCGGCGTAGGGCAGGCCCCTCCTGCGGAGGACAGGTGCGGCGTGGCGAACGGCAGGGGCGCTGAGTGGGTACGGTCTGCGGGTGACTGCACGCCATCGAAAGCTCGCGCACCGGCTCGTCGCCGCCACCGCCGTCCTTCCTGCGCTGCTCACCGCCCCGGGGGCGGTCGCGGCCCCGTCGGAGCCGGCCCCGCCGACCGTGGTCGGGGGCGGCCGGCTCGGTCAGTCCGGGGTCCAGGTCTCGCCGCTGGCCGGCGCGCCGGCGCTCCCGGGGGATCTGACCGGTCAGTCCTGGATAGTCTCCGACGCCGCCACCGGGGACGTGCTGGCGGCGTACAACTCCCATCTGCGGCTGGCGCCGGCCAGCACCCTGAAGATCCTCTTCGCCGACACCGTGCTGCCCAAGTTCGACCGCAACGCGGTGCACAAGGTCGCGGACGAGGAGATCCAGGGGATCGGGCCCGGCAGCAGCCTGGTGGGGATCAAGGAAAACCTCGAGTACCGCGTCGAGGACCTGTGGCGCGGGGTGTTCCTCAGCTCGGGCAACGACGCCGTGCACGTCCTCGCGCACATGAACGGCGGCATCCAGCAGACCGTCGCCGACATGCAGGCGCGCGCGGACGCCCTCCAGGCGCGGGACACCAAGGTGGTCTCCCCGGACGGCTACGACATGGACGGCCAGGTCTCCTCGGCCTACGACCTGACGCTGTTCGCCCGGGCCGGCCTGCGCAACCCCGACTTCCGGATGTACTGCGCGACCCGGTCCGCCATGTTCCCGGGCGCGGTGGACCGCAACACCGGCCAGCGCGGCAGCTTCGGGATCGCCAACACCGACCGGCTGCTGGGCAAGTACCCCGGCCTGATCGGCGTGAAGAACGGCACCACCACCAACGCCGGCTCGACCTTCGTGGGCGCCGCCGAGCGAGACGGCCGCACGCTGCTGGTGACGGTGATGCACCCCGCGTCGTACCAGAAGGTCTACGACGAGACGGCCGAACTGCTGGACTGGGGCTTCTCGGCGGCCGGCAAGGTCCAGCCGGTGGGCCGGCTGGTGGACGAGCTGCCGGCCGGCACCGCCGAACCGACCGGCCAGGCGGGCGAGGCCTCCGCACTGCCCGAGCCGCCGCCGCACCCGTCGCCGTCCGCCCCGGCGGCATCGGCCGCATCGGGTGACGGGGACGACGGGATCGGCGTCGGCGGCTGGCTCGCGGTCGTCGCGGTCGGGGCCGTGGTGGGCACGTGGGCCCTGGTGGTGCTGCGGCGCCGGACGGACTAGCCCTCGAACGGCTGAGGATCGCCCTGCCCCGGCCCGGCCTCACGCGGGAGGCCGGGCCGCTTCCATCTCGTCCGCCGCCGCCAGCAGCGCCCGCCCGTGCTCGCGGGTCCGCTCGCGGGCGGCGACCGGGTCGGCCAGGGCCGTCCAGGCGACGCAGTACATCAGCAGCCGGCAGAAGAAGTTGATCCAGAGCAGCAGCGCCACCGGCACGCCGAAGGCGCCGTAGATGCTCTTCCCGGCGACCGAGCCGAGGTAGGACGCGAGCAGGATCTTCAGCAGCTCGAATCCGACCGCGCCGATCAGCGCGCCCTGGAGGACGTCGCGCCGGCGCTGGCCGTGGATCCCCGGGAACGGCGCGAGCAGGTAGGCGAACAGCAGGGTGTCGCAGGCGACCGCTATGACGAGGCCGACCCCGGTGAGCAGGTAGCCGTTGTGCAGGCCGATCGCGTCGGCGATCCGCCCGGCCAGCGTCGTCCCGGCGGCGGAGGCGCCCAGCGAGACCAGCGACACCAGGCCGAGGCCGCCGAGCACCACGCAGTCCCTGGCCTTGCACAGGATCGCGTTGCCCTCCTCCTCGGGCAGCTGCCAGACGTCCCGGACCGAGGTGCGCATGGTGCCCACCCAGCCCAGGCCGGAGACCAGCAGCAGCGCCCCGCCGACCAGCCCGACGGCGCCCGCGTTGGCCACCAGGGACGGCAGGTTGAGCGCGTCGGAGATGCCCGGCAGCTGGTCGGCGATGCGTTTCTGCAGGTCGGCGACCCGGCTGTCGCTGAGGGTCGCGACGGCGATCGCCAGGGCCACGGTGAGCAGCGGGAACAGCGCGAGGAAGCCGTAGAAGGTGACCGCGCCGGCCAGCCGGTTGCCACGGGCGGCGGTGAAGTACTCGTACACCCGGTACGGGCGGCTGCGCAGCACCCGGGCGACGAGCGGGCCGACGACCGGAAGGCGGGTCAGGAAGTCCACGCGACCGGTTATACCGGCCTGTCCCCCGGGCCGTCAGGCTCGGCGTGCGCCCCGGCGCCGCCGCGCAGGCGGGAGTCCGGCGACAGCCCCTAACGCTTCACCAGCCGCCGGGCCCGGGCGAGCGCGCGGACGGCCTGGTACGCGCCGTAGCGACCGTGGCTGAGCAGTTCGGTGCGCACCCCGTCCACCCCGGCGGGCGGACGGTAGCCGGCCGGGCGCAGCCGGGCGCAGTGCGCGGCGGCGCGGCGGAAGTACTCGCGGCGGTCGCCGGGCGGGACCCGGCCGGGCTTGGCGACCACGGTGTTGAGGTGGTGCAGCATCTTGCCGTAGACCACCGGGCGCCAGCGGCCGAGGTCGGGGCGGCGGTCGAGGAAGGCGAAGACCAGGTCGTACTGGGCGAAGACGTCGAAGTGCTTGCGGCTGGCGGTGGCCAGGATGTTGCCGCCCTCCTGGCGCTGGCGGTAGTGCACGCCGACCCGGTCGAGCAGGGTGATGCTGGCGGCCGCGAGCAGGGCCGGGTACGTCCAGGGGGTGTCCTCGTAGTAGCCGGCCGGGAAGACCAGCTCCTGCTCGGCGATGAACCCGCGGCGGTAGGCCTTGTTCCAGACGACCTGGAGCAGGTCGAGCAGGTCCGGGCGGGCGGCGAGGTCGAAGACGTCCGGGGAGGCGGCGCCGAAGACGTGGGCGGAGGCGGCGCGGGTGATCCGGCCGTCCACGTAGGTGCGGGCGTAGTCGTAGACCAGGACGTCCGGGTCGCCGGTGGCGGCGAGCCGGTCGTCGACGGCCTCCAGCAGGCCCGGGGTGAGCGTGTCGTCGCTGTCGAGGAAGATCACGTACTCGCCGGTGGCGACCTCCAGGCCGGCGTTGCGGGCGCGGCCGAGGCCGACGTTCTCCGGCAGGTGCAGCACCCGGACGCGGGGGTCCTTGGCGGCGGCCTCGTCGAGCATCGCACCGCAGCGGTCCGGGGAGCGGTCGTCCACCGCGATCAGTTCGATGTCGGGACCGCCCTGGCCGAGGACCGAGTCGAGGCACTCGGCGAGGTAGTCCTGGACCTGGTACACGGGAACGATCACGCTGAAGCGGGGCACGGGCCCAGAGTAGTGGGCCCCGGGGGTCGCCTGGGCCCGGGCGGTAGGATCGCGGTGCACGTACGCACCGATTCAAAGTGCGGCCAGACCCCGAACCGGGCTGCCACGCTGATTCCCGAGAAAGGCCTGCGTAGCCGATGGCTCCCCGCCTCTCCATCGTCGTTCCGATCTACAACGTCGAGCGCTACCTCGTTGAGTGCCTCGACTCGATCGCCGCCCAGACCTTCGCCGACTTCGAGTGCGTGATGGTCGACGACGGTTCCAAGGACGGCAGCGCGGCACTCGCCGAGGCCTACGCCGCCAAGGACTCGCGGTTCCGCCTGGTCCGCCAGGTGAACAAGGGCCTCGGCGCGGCCCGCAACACCGGCATCCGGCACATCAGCCCGGACTCCGAGTTCCTGTGCTTCGTGGACAGCGACGACTCGATGCCGCCGAGCGCGTACGAGCTCATGATCAACACGCTCGACGAGACCGGCTCCGACTTCGCCACCGGCAACGTGCTGCGCTTCCGCGCGGTCGGCTACTACCAGTCCGGCGGCCACGTGAAGCCGTTCAAGGAGACCAGGCTCAAGACCCACATCACCGAGATCCCCGCGCTGGTCACCGACCGCACCGCGTGGAACAAGGTGTACCGCCGCTCCTTCTTCGACGCGGCGGACCTGCTGTACCCCGAGGGCATCCTGTACGAGGACGCCCCGGTCAGCGTGCCGCACCACTACCTCGCCAAGAGCGTGGACGTGCTCGCCGAGCCGATCTACCACTGGCGCGAGCGCGAGGTCGGCGAGATGTCGATCACACAGATGCGCACCAACCCGAAGGGCCTGATCGACCGCGTCACCTCGGTCGAGCTGGTCCGCGGCTGGCTGAAGAAGCAGACCGAGCCGCGCTTCGCCCAGTACCTGCACTCCTACGACGAGAACACCCTCGTCGAGGAGATCCCGATGTTCTTCTGGTCCGTCGTGGACGGCGACAAGGAGTACCGGGACGCCTACGTCAAGCACGTCAGCCGGCTGCTGCGCGCGATCGGCCCCGAGCAGGTCCGCAAGCTGCGCGCGCCGCTGCGGCTCAAGTACCACCTGACCCTCCAGGGCCGGATCGACGAGTTCGTCGAGCAGATCAAGTACGAGGGCGAGAGCAACGGCGGTGTCCAGGCCCGCGGCCTGCTGCGCCCGTACGCCGACTACCCGTTCCTGCGCGGGGGCCGCAAGAGCGTCCCGGCCGGCGTGCTGAAGCTGGACAACTCGCTGGTCATGCGCAGCCGGCTGTACGAGTCGGCCTGGGTCGGCGGCAAGCTGCTGCTCACCGGGCACGCGTACCCGGAGCAGCTGGGCGCGGCCGGCAAGCACGACATGGTCCGCACGCTGGTGCTGCGCGAGACCAAGGGCCGCCGGGTCGTCGCCGTTCCGATGAAGACCCAGTACAGCCCCGAGGCCACCGCGAGCTGCAACCACGACCTGTACAACTGCGACTGGGCCGGCTTCACCGTCGCCCTCGACCCGAAGAAGCTCAGGCACCGCGGCCAGTGGAAGGACGGCCACTGGCGCGTCCTGGTGGCCGGCGCGGGCAAGGGCGGCGTGTACAAGGGCCGGGTCTCGGCCGGCTGGAGCGACACCGCGGAGTACATCCCGGCGCACTGGGTCGAGCCGGACGTGCGGATCGTGCCGTGGGTGCGGGACAACTTCGTCTACCTGAAGGTGGAGACCGTCACGGCCCGGGTGACCGGCCTGGCCGCGCACGCCGGCCGGGTGGAGGTCGCGGGCGCGGCCCGCTCCGGCGCGAGCTTCGCCGGGGCCCGGCTCCAGCTCACCCACGTGGAGTCCGACCGCGAGCTGGCCTTCCCGCTGGAGCTGGGCACGCCGGTCGGCACGCTGCAGCCGTTCACCGCCTCCTTCCCGACGGCCGAGCTGACCGCCCTCCGTGAGGCCTGGGCCGAGCTGGACCCGGTGGCCGCCGAGCGTTCCCGCGACCGCTGGGACACCACCCTGCTGCTCGCCGACGGCAGCACCCTGCCGCTGGTCTGGGACGACCGCAACGCGCCCGAGCAGCTGCACATCGTCCTCAACCCGGAGGCCTCGACCGGGGACCGCCGGGCGCTCTACTCCAAGCCCTCCCCCGGCGGCTACCTGCAGTTCTCCGACCAGCTGCTCCAGCCGATCGTGGACGAGGTCGCCTCGCGCGGCGCCGACGGCTTCCTGCTGAGCGGCTCGTTCCCGCTGCCCGGTGCGCACCGCTGGGAGCTCGTCGTCCGGCACGGCTGGCGCGAGGAGGAACACGTCTACCCGGTGGAGATCGCCGACGGCCACTTCCGCACCGCGATGCCGGCCGTGCCGACCGCTTCCTTCGCCGGGCGCGTGCCGCTCGCCCAGGGCACCTGGAACGTCTTCTTCCGTCCGGTCGGCACCCCGGTCGACGACGCCGTGGTCCAGCACGCGCTGATCTCGCCGGACTGCTTCGGCACGCTGCCGCTGGAGGTGGAGTCCCGCGGGAAGCGGATAGTGCTGGAGCGCCGCCACCACGACGCTCTGTCGCTGGAGTCGCACTCGGCCCTGCTGCCCGAGGAGCGCAGCGGTTACCGCCAGCGCCAGCTGCGGACGGCCGACTACCCGGCCGCCCGCCGGCACCCGGTGCGCGAGACCGTGCTGTACAACGTCGGCCTCGGCGGCCTCTACGCGGACTCGCCGCGGGCGATCCACGAGGAGCTCGTCCGCCGCGGGCTGCCGCTGGAGCACCTGTGGGGCAGCGACGACCTCCAGGCCGACCTGCCGCAGACCGCGCAGACGATCCGGCTGTGGAGCCCGGAGTGGTTCGAGGCGCTGGCGACCGCCAAGTACATCGTCACCAGCACCCACCTGCCCGACTTCTTCGTCCGCCGCCCCGGCCAGGTGGTCGTGCAGACCTGGCTCGGCACGCCGCTGAAGCAGATCGGCCTGGACTTCGAGAAGGTCTGGTTCACCGACTCCAACTACCTGAAGGGCCTCGCCAGGGAGGTCCCGAACTGGAGCCTGCTGGTCGCCGGCAACAGCTGGGCGGCCCCGGTGCTCAAGCGCGCCTTCGACTACAAGGGCGAGATCCTGGAGAGCGGTTCGCCCCGCAACGACCTGCTGTTCGCCCCGGACCGGGAGAAGACCGCCGAGCAGGTCCGCGAGCGCCTCGGCCTGCCCGAGGGCAAGAAGGTCGTGCTCTACGCGCCGACCTGGCGCGAGGACCGGCGCCGGCCCAACGGCGGCTACCAGATCGACCTGCGGCTCGACCTGGAGGCGGCCAAGGCCGCGCTCGGCGAGGACCAGGTGCTGCTGGTGCGCCGGCACAGCATGATGTGCGGCCAGATCCCGGGCGCCGGCAACGGCTACATCTGGGACGTCGGCAGCTACCCCGACATGGCGGAGCTGCTGCTCATCGCCGACGTGCTGGTCACCGACTACTCGGCCTCGGTCTTCGACTTCGCCTCGACCGGCAAGCCGATGCTGTTCTTCACCCACGACCTCGAGCACTACCGGGACAACCTGCGCGGTTTCAGCCTGGACTTCGAGTCGGAGGTGCCCGGCCCGCTGCTGGCCACCTCCGCCGAACTGGTCGACGCGCTCGGCCGGGTGGACGAGATCGCCGCCGAGTACGCCGACAAGGCCGCCGCTTTCCGCGAGGCCTACTGCGACCTGGACGACGGCAAGGCCTCCGCCCGCGTCGTCGACGCCATGCTCCGAAAGGAGTAATTTTCCTCGAACGCTCCGAGGCGCCCGACGTGATTCCACGTCGGGCGCCTCGGCTTTTTTGACAGTTACCTGGGAGCACCCTGGCCTTTACGACCGCATTGCACTCGAACTGGCGTTTCGTCGGCAAATTTCTCAGGAAATTCTACGAACCGTACAGTTGACCCCGGGTGTCGTCCCGGTATGGGATGTCAATTCGGCTGTCAGCGCTCCGGCTCCCGCCGGTCGGCAGCTTCCCGGCCCAGCGCCACAGCCGGGCTTCCGTCCCCGAAGGGCTCCACCCGAATGCCAGTCCTCACACGGCTCGTCCTGCCGCACGCCGACCCCCGTGTGACCACCGCACTGCCCACCGGGTCCGAGGACGCCGTCTTCGGTCTGCTGCGCGCCCGCTGGACCGGCCGCGGCCTCGAACTCACCGGCTTCGCCCGCCCGCACGGCCAGGACACCGGCCGGGCCGGCTCCGCCTGGACCTGGCTCACCCTGCGCCACCCCGACCGCGCGCAGCCGCCCGTCCACGTGCGCACCAGGCCCCGGCGCCTGCCCGAGGTCACCGACGAGAGCGCCCAGCCCGAGCACAACCACGACTGGTCCGGCTTCACCGCCGTGATCGAGCCCGGCCGGCTGCGCCGCGGCGGCGCGTGGCTGCTCGGCGACTGGCAGATCGAGACCACCCTCTTCACCCGCCCCCGCCCCACCCGGGTGCGCCGCCAGTACGGCACGCTCGCCCCGCACTGGTGCGGCTCGGGCGAGTACCCGCCGGCCCGCTGGGTCGGCCGCGACGTCCGCCTCCAGCCGCACTTCGCAGACGGCCGGCTGAGCCTGCTGCTCGAACGCCCCGGCGTCCGGCTCACCCAGGCCTCCCCCGGCGACGGGGGCGTCGACCTGCGCGGCACCGCCGACCACTGCCCGTCCGGCACCGTGCTGCGGCTGCGCCACCGGCAGAGCGACGCCGTCGTCGAGCAGCCCGTCGCCCGTACCGGCAACACCTTCGCCGTCCACCTGCCCTACCGGCCGTTCACCGCCGACGGACGCGGCGCCGGCGACCTGGAGCACTGGGACGCCGAACTGCGGCGCCCCGACGGCCGCACCGAGCAGCTCGTCATGGACGAGCGCGGCGGCCCGGTGGCCGCCCAGCACCGGCTGCCCGGCACCGCGGACCGGGCGCTCTACCTCAAGCACCTCGCCGACGGGCGGCTCCAGGTCTGCGTCCAGCCCGCGGCCGGCCTGGTCGACCGGATCACCGTCCGGGCCGGCGGCTTCGAGCTGGCCGGGCACTGCCCCGGCCCGGCCGCCGGCCGGCTGGAGCTGGTGCTGCGGCACACCGGTACGGCCGGCGAGGTCCGCCGCCCGGTCGAGGCCTGCTCCGACGGCCGGTTCCGGGTGCGGGTGCCCGCCACCCGCACCGGCTCGGACGGCGTCGCGCTGCCGCTGCGCAAGGGCATCTGGGAGGCCGCGCTGGAACCGGCCGACCGCCGCGGCCCGACCCGCCCGCTGCTCGCCGCGCCCGCCGCGCTGGCCGGCCTGCCGGCCGCCACCCAGGCCGGCGGCAAGCCCGTCCTGCTCCAGCGCCGCTGGCACGACACCCTGCTGGTGGACTCGACGCCGGTGCTCAGCGCCACCGAGCGCAGCGCCTGGACGCAGTCCCGCCTGCGGACCTCCGGCTACCCCGCCGCCCGCCGCGAGCCGCTGCGCGAGGCCGTGCTGTACGACGTGTTCGGCGGCCGCGGCTACGCCGACTCCCCGCGCGCGGTGCACGCCGAACTCGTCCGCCGCGGGCTGCCGTTGGAGCACCTGTGGGTGGTCGACGACGCCCAGGCGGACCTGCCGCCCGGGGTCACCGCGGTGCGGATCTGGAGCCCCGAGTGGTACCGGGCACTGGCCACCTGCCGGTACCTCGTCGGCAACACCCACTTCCCGGACTTCCTGGAGCGCCGCCGCGGCCAGGTGGTCGTGCAGACCTGGCACGGCTCGCTGCTGAAGCGGATCGCCCACGACGTCGAGAACCCCTGGCTGGCCGACCACGGCTACCTGGACGCGCTCGACCGCGAGACCCCGCAGTGGAGCCTGCTCGTCTCCCCCAGCCCGTTCGCCACCCCGATCCTGCGCCGGGCGTTCCGGTACGGCGGCGAGATCCTGGAGGCCGGCTACCCGCGCAACGACGTGCTGGCCCGGCCGAGCGAGCGCACCGCCGCGGCCGTCCGCCGCCGCCTCGGCATCCCCGACGGCAAGCGGATCGTGCTGTACGCGCCGACCTGGCGCGAGGACCAGCAGCGCGGCGACGGCGACGGCTTCCGCCTCGACCTGCGGCTCGACCTCGACCAGGCGCGCCGCGCCCTCGGCCCGGACCACGTGCTGCTGATCCGCCCGCACGCGCACGTCCGCGAGCCGCTGCCGGGCGCCGGAGACGGCTTCCTGTACGACTGCGCGGACTACCCGGACGTCCAGGAGCTGCTGCTGGTCGCGGACGTGCTGGTGACGGACTACTCGTCGATCATGTTCGACTTCGCGATCACCGGCCGCCCGGTGCTCTTCTTCACCTACGACCTGGAGCACTACCGCGACACCCTGCGCGGCTTCTACTTCGACTTCGACACCGAGGCCCCCGGCCCGCTCGTCCCGAGCTCGGCCGAGCTGATCGGCGCGCTGCGCGAACTCGCCGCCGGCGGCACCGGGTCGACCGCGAAGTACGCGGAGCGCTACCGCCGCTTCCGGGCCACCCACTGCGGGCTGGACGACGGCGGCGCGGCCCGCCGGGTGGTCGACCGGATGCTCGAACTCACCCGCACGGCAAGCTGATCCGCGAGAACCGGGTCACGACAACCGAGTCACGGCAAGCGGGTCACGAGAACTGATTCACGAGAACGTGTAGCTCCGCCAGGGCCGCCAGACCTCGTCCGCGTCGAACCGGGAGAGGCCGAAGCCCGGCACCGGGAACGCCGCCCGGAAGCCGCGCGCCTGCTCGTACGCCTGGTCCAGCACGTCGTCCGGCAGGCCGTGCGCCACCGTCACGTGCGGGTGGTACGGGAACGCCAGCTCGCGGGCCAGCGGGCCGGAGCGGATGTCCGCCTCCAGCAGCCGGCACTCCTGCGCGCCCTCCTCGACCCGGACGAACACCACCGGGGAGACCGGGCGGAAGGTGCCGCCGCCACGCAGCAGCATCCCGAACGGCCGGTGCGCCGCCGCCACCGCCGCCAGGTGCTCCTCGATCTTCGGCAGCTCCTCGGCCGGCACCTCGGTCGGCGGCAGCAGCGTGACGTGCGTCGGTATCGACCGGGCGAGCGGATCGCCGTGCCCGGCCCGGGCGTCCTGGATCTGCGCGCCGTACGGGTCCGGGACGCTCACGGACACGCCGATGGTGACGACCTCCGGGAGGTCGCCACCACCGGGCAGGCGTGTGAGGGCAGTCACCGCTTGGCGGCCGGGAGGAAGCCGATCCGGTCGTACACCGTCTCCAGCGTCCGCGACGCCACCTCGCGGGCCTTCTCCGCACCGAGCGCCAGCACCCGGTCCAGCTCGGCCGGGTCGTCCAGGTAGGTGCGGGTGCGCTCCTGGAAGGGGGTGACCCACTCGGTGAACAGCTCGGCCAGCTCGGTCTTCAGGGCGCCGTACATCTTGCCCTCGAAGTGGGCGACCAGCTGCTCGACCGACCGGCCGCTGAGCGCGGAGTGGATCCGCAGCAGGTTGGAGACACCGGGCTTCCCGTCCTCGTCGTAGGAGACGACGGTGCCGGTGTCGGTGACGGCGCTCTTGAACTTCTTGGCGCTGACCTTCGGGTCGTCCAGCAGGCTGACCAGGCCCTTGGGCGAGGAGGCCGACTTGCTCATCTTGACGCCGGGATCCTGGAGGTCCTGGATCTTCGCCGTCTCCTTGAGGATGTACGCCTTCGGCACCGTGAAGGTCGGGGTGTAGCGGGAGTTGAAGCGCTCCGCGATGTCCCGGGTGATCTCCACGTGCTGGCGCTGGTCCTCGCCGACCGGGACGGCGTCCGCCTGGTAGAGCAGGATGTCCGCGATCTGGAGGATCGGGTAGGTGAACAGGCCGACCGTGGTGCTGTCGGCGCCGTACCGGGCGGACTTGTCCTTGAACTGGGTCATCCGGGAGGCCTCGCCGAAGCCGGTGAGGCAGTTCATCACCCAGGCCAGCTGCGCGTGTTCGGGCACGTGCGACTGGATGAAGAGCGTGCAGTGTTCCGGGTCCAGACCGGCGCCGAGCAGCTGGGCGGCGGAGATCCGGGTGTTCTCGCGCAGGGTCGCGGGGTCCTGCGGCACCGTGATCGCGTGCAGGTCGACCACCATGTAGAAGGCGTCGTTGTCCTTCTGCAGGTCGACCCACTGGCGCACCGCGCCCAGGTAGTTGCCGAGGTGGAACGAGCCGGAGGTGGGCTGGATCCCGGAGAGCACCCGGGGACGGTCCTTGACCGGACCAGTGACCGCTGCGTTGACCATGCGGGCCATTGTTCCAGTTCCACCGGTCGGTCAGGAAACCTCTGCCCCTGGAGGTTCCGCCAGTGTGACGGCACTCACCCTGACCCGGGCGATCCGCCGGCCCTCCAGCTTGGCCACCGTCAGCAGCACCCCGGCGTCGCCGTCGACCGGCACGCGCACCTGGTCGCCCTCCCTGGGCAGCCGGCCGAGCGAGGCGACCAGGCAGCCGGCCACCGTCTCGTACGGGCCCTCGGGCAGCGTGACACCGGTCTCCTCGGTGAAGTCGCCGAGGTTGAGCAGGCCGTCCAGCTCCATGCCGCCACCGGCCAGCCGGCGGGTGGCGGCGGTCTCCGGGCGGTCGTACTCGTCCCGGATCTCCCCGATGACCTCCTCGACGAGGTCCTCCAGGGTGACGATGCCCGCGGTGCCGCCGTACTCGTCTACCACGATCGCCAGGTGGTGGCCCTCGCGCCGCATCTCGCCCATCGCCTCCAGCACCAGCTTGGTGCCGGGCAGCAGCTTGACCGGGCGGGCCAGGTCGCGGACCTTGGCGGCCTGCTCGCCGCGCGCGCCGTACAGGTCGCGGACGTGGACGAAGCCGACCACCGCGTCCGCGCTGCCCTCGACCACCGGGTAGCGCGAGTGCGGCGAGGTCTCGGCCTGGTGGCGGACGGCGGCCAGCGGGCGCTCGGCGTCCAGGAAGGTCACCTCGGTGCGCGGGACCATCACCTCGCGCAGCTGCCGTTCCCCGGCGGAGAACACGTCCGCGATCAACGCCCGTTCGTCGCTGCCGAGTTCGGTGTTGGCGGCGACCAGACCGCGGAGTTCCTCGGAGCTCATCGAGCCGCGGCCGGCGGCCGGGTCGCCGCCCAGCAGCCGGACCATCAGGTTGGTCGAGTGCCCGAGCAGCCAGATCACCGGCCGCAGCACCGAGGACATGACGTCCACGACGGGCGCGGCGGTCACGGCGATCGACTCCGCGCGCTGGAGGCCGATCCGCTTGGGCGTGAGCTCGCCGAGCACCAGCGAGACGTAGCTGATCACCAGGGTGAGGCCGACCAGGGCGACGGCGTCGGCGACGCCCTCGGCGAGCCCGGCCCGCACGAACAGCGGGGCGACCTTGCCCGCCAGGGTGTCCGCGCCGAAGGCGGCCGACAGGAAGCCCATGCAGGTCACGCCGACCTGCACGGCGGCGAGGAAGCGGTTGGGGTCGGCGGCCAGGTGCGCGGCCCGGGCGGACCGCCGGGTGCCCTGCGCCTCCAGCGTCCGGATCTGGCCCTCGCGCAGCGAGATCAGCGAGATCTCGGCGACGTTGAACAGGCCGCCCAGCAGGATGAAGACGAGGACGAGCGCCGCGTCCCCGATGGTTTCGTTCACAGCGCGCCAGTGTAAGGCGACGGCCCGCCGCTTCCCGGGGAGGGAGGCGGCGGGCCGTCGGAGGAAATCAGACCGGCCGAGGAACTCGGGCCGTCAGATCAGGCCGAGCTCCTGGACCGCGTCGCGCTCCTCGGTCAGCTCCTTGACCGAGGCGTCGATGCGGGCACGCGAGAAGTCGGAGATCTCCAGGCCCTGGACGATCTCGAACTTGCCGTCCTTGGTGGTGACCGGGAAGGAGGAGATCAGGCCGGCCGGGACGCCGTAGGAGCCGTCGGAGACGACACCCATCGAGGTCCAGTCGCCCTCGGCGGTGCCGTTGACCCAGGTGTACACGTGGTCGATGGCGGCGTTGGCGGCCGAGGCGGCCGAGGAGGCGCCGCGGGCGTCGATGATGGCGGCGCCGCGCTTGGCGACGGTCGGGATGAAGTCGTTCTCCAGCCAGGCCTGGTCGCTGCCGACGGCCTCGAAGGCCGGCTTGCCGGCGACCTCGGCCTGGAAGATGTCCGGGTACTGGGTCGCGGAGTGGTTGCCCCAGATGGTGACGCGCTTGATGTCCGAGACCAGGGCGCCGGTCTTGGCGGACAGCTGGCCGACCGCGCGGTTGTGGTCCAGGCGGGTCATCGCGGTGAAGCGCTCGGCCGGGACGTCCGGGGCGTTGCGCTGGGCGATCAGGGCGTTGGTGTTGGCCGGGTTGCCGACGACCAGGACCTTGATGTCGTCCGCGGCGTGGTCGTTGATGGCCTTGCCCTGCGGGCCGAAGATGCCGCCGTTGGCCTGCAGCAGGTCGCCGCGCTCCATGCCCGCGGTGCGCGGACGGGCGCCGACCAGCAGGGCGACGTTGGCGCCGTCGAAGGCCTCGTTCGGGTTGTCGGTGATCGTGATGTCGCGCAGCAGCGGGAAGGCGCAGTCGACGAGCTCCATGGCGGTGCCCTCGGCGGCCTTCAGGCCCTGCGGGATCTCCAGGAGGCGCAGGTTCACCGGCACGTCGGCACCGAGCAGGTGGCCCGAGGCGATGCGGAAGAGCAGCGCGTAGCCGATCTGGCCGGCCGCTCCGGTGATGGTGACGTTGACGGGGGTGCGGGTCATTTCTACCTTCTCCAGCAAAATCGCCAGGTGCCCCAGGCACACCGGCACTGGAGCCGAGGATGGTCTCTCGACATCGAGAGACCGGCGTCAGGTTATCGCAAAGGGAAGCGTACGCCGCGTGTGCGGGCATGGCTGATGCGTCACAGCCGACGGCCCCCGCCCGGGGGCCGGGACGGGGGCCGTGGTGCGGGCGGTGCCGCGGATCAGTGCTTGGGACGTCCGATCAACTGCCCGATGTTGTCGAGCAGCGGGAACTCCAGCCACGGGTTCGGCTGCGCCACCAGGGTCAGCAGGATGATCGCCGAGCCCAGGAAGCCCAGCACGATCACGTCGGTGAAGCGGCTGCGCACCGCGAGCATCCCGACCTCGGGCAGCACCAGCCGCAGGGCGGCGCCGAGCAGCACGCCGGCGCCGAGGATCAGCAGCCCGTACTTGAAGCCGTCCTTGAAGTCGGCGAACCAGGTGACCGCGAGTCCGGCGCCGACCACCAGCAGGACCAGCGTTATCGGCCACTGCCGGACCGGCAGGGCGTGCTCGCGCCCGAGGGCCGCGGCCGAGCCCTCGGGCGGGATGGTGCCGGTGGTCTTGACCGGCCGGCGCCGGGACCGTGCCGCGGGTCGTGGGTCACTCATGTCCGCCGTCTCCCGAGGAGTCAGATGCCGGCGCGGCGCTCGGCCGCCTCGACGATGTTGTTGAGCAGCATCGCGCGGGTCATCGGGCCCACGCCGCCCGGGTTCGGGGAGATCCAGCCGGCCACCTCGGTCACGCCCGGGTGAACGTCGCCGACGATCTTGCCCTCGCTGCGGCTGACGCCCACGTCCAGGACGGCCGCGCCCGGCTTGATGTCCTCCGGCTTGATCAGGTGCGGCACGCCGGCGGCGGCCACGACGATGTCGGCCTTGCGCAGGTGGTACGCCAGGTCCCGGGTGCCGGTGTGGCACAGGGTCACGGTGGCGTTCTCGGAGCGGCGGGTCAGCAGCAGGCCGATCGAGCGGCCGACGGTGATGCCGCGGCCGACCACGACCACCTCGGCGCCGTTGATCTCGACGCCGTGGCGGCGCAGCAGCTCGACGATGCCCAGCGGGGTGCAGGGCAGCGGGCCCTCGATGCCGAGGGCGAGGCGGCCGAGCGAGGTCGGGTGCAGGCCGTCCGCGTCCTTGTCCGGGTCCATGAGCTCCAGGACCGGGTTCTGGTCCAGGCCCCTGGGCAGCGGCAGCTGGACGATGTAGCCGGTGCAGGCGGGGTCGGCGTTGAGCTCGCGGACGACGTTCTCGACGTCCTCCTGGGTCGCGGTGGCGGGCAGCTCGCGCTGGATCGAGGCGATGCCGACCTCGGCGCAGTCCTTGTGCTTCCCGTTGACGTACCAGCGGCTGCCCGGGTCGTCGCCGACCAGGACGGTGCCGAGGCCGGGCGTGACGCCCTTCGCCTTGAGGGCCGCCACGCGGACGGCGAGTTCGGACTTGATCGCGGCGGCGGTGGCCTTGCCATCGAGAATCTGGGCAGTCATGACCCCATTCTCCCGGATCGCGGCAAGCTGCCGCACCAGGGCGCCCGACCCGCTCCGCGGCGGGTCCGCCGGGGGCCCCGGAGGAACGGGACGGGCACGGAAGGTCCGTACCGCATTGCGGTTGCGCCACAGTACGGTCCCTCGTGCCCGAGCGGCTGGACACGACGATGCCGTCCGGTCGACGATATGCGGGCATCCCCTGCCGCGACCGGCCCGGTGACGGGCCGACGGACACCACGGCGGGGCGTACCCGGGGGAAGAGCGTTGAACCGACCACATGTGACCGTGCCGCCCGACCGCGTTCGCGGCGGCGCGGTTCCCGCTGCGGGGCCGTCGATGATTCCGCTCGCTCCGCACCCGGCCCGCTCCTGAGCCACCGACGCCGGGCGCCCGGTCGTGCGGCCCGAAGGGCCGAACCCTCAGCGGGCCCGGCGTCCCGTCCGTCCCGCAAACCCGACCGTCGGCCGGATCCGGTCCTCCGCCGTCCCGTCCCCACGTCCAAGTATCTGCCCGGAGGCACAAATGAGTTACCCGCCCGACCCGAACAACCCGTACAACCAGCCGCCGCAGCAGGGCTACGGCTACCCGCAGCAGGGCCCGCCGCCCGCCGGGTACGGCTACCCGCAGCAGGCCCCGCCGCCCGCGGGGTACGGCTACCCGCAGCAGCCGCCGGCGTACGGCGTCCCGCAGCAGCAGGCGTACCCGGGCTACGCGCCGCAGCCCGGCACCCTCCAGGCCAACAACGGCTACATCAACATCGCCGCCCTGGGCACGGTGAAGCTGGCCACCATGGGCCAGCGGTTCGTGGCCCGCCTGATCGACGGCCTGGCGGTCACCGCGGTCATCGGGGTGGTCATGGCGCTCGGCATGGCCAGCGTGCTGGGCATCAGCCAGAAGACCAAGGACTGCTCGCAGTACGCCTACGGCGGCATCCACGCCGACAGTGCGCAGTACGCGTCCTGCCTCAACGAGCAGACCCAGGCCGCCACCAGCTTCCTGACCACCATGATGATCATGATGGGCGTGCTGGCGGTGTTCAACCTGCTCTACGAGTGGCTGATGGTGGCCTTCGCCGGCGCCACGCTCGGCAAGCTGGCCATGGGCCTGCGCGTGGTCAAGGAGAGCACCGGTCAGGTCCCGGGCCTCGGCGGCGGCTTCATCCGCTTCATCATCCCGATCGTCGGCGTGTTCCTCTGCTACATCGGCGCCGCGCTGGTCTACCTGTCCCCGTTCTTCGACAACTCCGGGAAGCTGCAGGGCTGGCACGACCGGGCCGCCGGCACCCTGGTGATCAAGAAGTAACGCGCACCGGACGACAGAGCGGCCCGGTCCCCTCGGTGGAGGGGACCGGGCCGCTCTGTCACACCGTCATGCCGTCACCCGGCCCGAGGACCGGTGGACGGGAGATCAGTGGAAGAAGTGCCGGGCGCCGGTGAAGTACATCGTGACGCCCGCACCGGCGGCGGCCTCGATGACCTCCGCGTCGCGGATCGAACCGCCCGGCTGGACGATCGCCCGGACGCCAGCGGCGATCAGGATCTCCGGACCGTCCGGGAACGGGAAGAAGGCGTCCGAGGCCGCGTACGAGCCCTTGGCCCGCTCGCCGGCCCGCTCGACCGCGAGCTTGCACGAGTCCACGCGGTTGACCTGACCCATGCCGACGCCGACCGAGGCGCCGTCCTTGGCCAGCAGGATCGCGTTGGACTTGACGGCCCGGCAGGCCCGCCAGGCGAAGGCCAGCTCGGCCAGCTCCGCCTCGGACAGCGCCTCGCCGGTGGCCAGCGTCCAGTTCGCCGGGTCGTCGCCCTCGGCCTGGACCCGGTCGGCGTCCTGGAGCAGCACGCCGCCGGAGATCGGGCGCACCTCCTGGCGGTTGACCGGCGCCTCGGGGGCGAGCAGCACGCGAAGGTTCTTCTTGCGGGCCAGGACCTCGACCGCGCCCTCCTCGTAACCGGGGGCCACGACGACCTCGGTGAAGATCGGGGCGATCTGCTCGGCCAGCTCGACGGTGACCGGGCGGTTGACCGCGATCACGCCGCCGTACGCGGAGACCGGGTCGCACTCGTGCGCCTTGCGGTGCGCCTCGACGACGTCGGCGCCGGTCGCGATGCCGCACGGGTTGGCGTGCTTGATGATCGCGACGGCCGGCTCGGCGTGGTCGTACGCGGCACGGCGGGCGGCGTCGGTGTCGACGTAGTTGTTGTACGACATCTCCTTGCCGTGCAGCTGCTGCGCGCCGGCCAGGCCGCCCGTGCCGTCGGTGTACAGCGCGGCGCCCTGGTGCGGGTTCTCGCCGTAGCGCAGCACGTTCTGCCTCTCCCAGGTGGCGCCCAGGAACTCCGGGAAACGCTCGTCGCTCGGGGCGTAGCCGGCCTCGAACCAGGAGGCGACGGCCACGTCGTAGGCGGCGGTGTGGGCGAACGCGGCACCGGCCAGGCGCTTGCGGGTGGCCAGGTCGAAACCGCCCTCGCGGACGGCCGTCAGCACGTCGCCGTAGCGGGCCGGGTCGACCACGACGGCCACCGACGGGTGGTTCTTGGCGGCGGCGCGGACCATGCTCGGGCCGCCGATGTCGATCTGCTCGACGCACTCGTCCGGGGTGGCACCGGAGGCGACGGTGGCCTTGAACGGGTAGAGGTTCACGACGACCAGGTCGAACGGCTCGATGCCCAGCTCGGCCAGCTGCGCCCGGTGCGACTCCAGGCGCAGGTCGGCGAGCACGCCGGCGTGCACGCGGGGGTGCAGCGTCTTCACGCGCCCGTCCAGGCACTCCGGGAAGCCGGTCAGCTCGGAGACCTCGGTCACCGGGACGCCGGCGGCGGCGATCCGGCCGGCGGTGGAGCCGGTGGAGACGATGGCGACCCCGGCGCCGTGCAGGCCCTGGGCCAGCTCCTCCAGACCGGTCTTGTCGTACACGCTGATCAGCGCGCGACGGATCGGACGGATGTTCTCCGAAACGGGGGGCGTGGTGGAGCCGGCACTCATGCTCCCACCTCGCTGCGCTCGGCGGGCGTTGCGCGCCAGGCACCTTCCTCGACGACTCTCCCCCAGCCTCCGGCCGGGGGGACCCCCATGCTGCGCTCACTCATGTGCCGGAATCCATACCTTTCGGTCCTCGATGCGGTGACCCTCGCGGGCCAGCCGGCCCACGACGTCGACGAGCAGCTTGCGCTCGACAGTCTTGATGCGCTCGTGCAGCGCTTCGCCGCCATCGGCGTGGTCGGCGTCGGCGACCTCGACGACGCCCTGCGCGATGATCGGCCCGGTGTCCACCCCGGCGTCGACCAGGTGGACGGTGCAGCCGGTGACCTTGACCCCGTACGCGAGCGCGTCGGTGACGCCGTGGGCGCCGGGGAAGGACGGCAGCAGTGCGGGATGGGTGTTGACGATCCGTCCCGCGAAGGCCGCGATGAACTCGGGGCCGAGGATCTTCATGAAGCCGGCCGTGACGACCAGGTCCGGCTCGTGGGCGGCGACCGAGGCGGTCAGCGCGCGGTCCCAGTCGGCGCGGTCCGGGAAGTCCTTCACCCGGTGGACGAAGGTCGCCAGGCCCGCCCTCTGCGCACGCTCCAGGCCGGCGGTGCCGTCGCGGTCCGCACCCACGGCGAGGATCTCGGCCCCGTAGGCCGGATCGGCGACGGCGTCGATCAGCGCCTGGAGGTTGGTGCCCGAGCCGGAGACCAGCACCACCAGGCGGGCCGGTCCGGGCGTACGGGGCGGGAAGAGCTGGGCGGGGGCGGCGGCCACTGCGCGATTCTCCGTAGGTCGGGCGCCGCCCGCTGGTACGTCCACCGGCGGTGGGGCCACTACGAACGGCAGGTCGAGCGAGGGGGAACACCAGGACAACCCGCCGCGACGCGGGCCCCCGGGAACCGATGTGAGCTGCTGACCGTCACCACGATAACGGCTGGTCGGACGGCCTCCGAACGCTCCGGGCGGGGCTACGCGCGTAGTTGAGACGGGGATCTCCCCGCGGGCGGCGCGGCAGGCCACCGGGGGGCCGTCGGACCGCTGCGGGATCATAGGGGGCGCGGGCACCCGCCCCACCGATCGAGAAGGAATGGCCGAACCATGAGCAGCGGTGACGACACCGGCGAACGCAACCCCTTCGCGCCGCCGCCGGCGGATGCCCCGGACCAGCCGTGGCAGCCGCGCACTCCCCGGCCCGGCGACGGTGGCGACCACCCCGGCGGCGAGGGCCCCGGCCGGCCCGGCGGCGACGGCTGGCAGCCTCGCCCGCCGGCCCCGCAGCCGCCCCGGCTCGACCCCACCGATCCGGCCCAGCGCAAGGCCCGCAACGCGGCACTCGCCGGACTGTTCGCGCTGATCTGCGTGCTCGCCGGGTTCACCTGGGTCGCGCTGCTCGCCGGCGCGCTCGGCATCGTGTGGGGCATCGGCGCGATGCGCGCCCCCAGGCCGTCCACCGCCGTGGGCGTCGCGCCCGGTGGACCGAACCCGCTCACGCCGGCCGCGCTCGCCGGGGTGCTCACCGGCGCGATGACGGTCGTGGTCGCGTCCTCGGTGATCGGCCTCGGGCTCTACTACGACAACTACGTGACCTGCGTCCGCGACTCGCTGACGACGGTCGGCGCCGACAACTGCAGTCGGCTCGCGCCGCAGTGGTACGTCGACCTGGTCGGGAACGGCAGGAACTAGGGCCTACCGGCGTCGCGGCAGCCGGCCCGATCCGCGGGACACGCCTCGGCCCCCGTCCTCCCCGGCGCGTCCGCCCAACCACAGCACCGCGGCGTGCACGCCGGCGCGCAACTGCCAGCCGCTCCGGCGGGCGTGGCCGGCCAGGCCCGCGAGGACGCCCGGTGCCGCACCGGCCGGGCCCATCGCCCGGTACCGCACCAGCAGCGCCCCCGGCACCACCACCACGACGAACCAGCCGGCCGCGGCCAGACCCGCCCACCACGGCACCGGCCCCAGCCGGGCCATCCGGCCGCCCGCCAGCGCGCCACCGGACAGCCAGCCCAGCACGGCCGCCCCGGCGCCCGTCAGCAGCGCCGCCAGCACGGCCGCCACCGCCGTCGCGGCCGGGTGCCACGCACGCCGCGCCGCGGCCCGCCCGAGCAGCACCGCCGGGACCACCCCGGCCAGGACGGGGAGCACGAGCGCCGTCAGCCGCCAGCCGCCCGGGCCCGGCTCCGGGAGCAGCGCGAACAACGGGAAGTCCGGCACCGGCCCGAGCGCCGCGCCGCCCGGCGCCACCACCGTCCCCTCCCCCACGGCGAACCCCGGCCCCAGTGCGTACGCCGCACCCCACAGGACGGCGTTCGGGAACAGCACCACCGCCAGCAGCACCAGCCCCACCACGGCCGTCGACCCCCGGCCCAGCACGGCCATCCCCCGGCCGCCGCCGACCGTCGCGTCCGACACCGCCGCGACGGCGACCAGCACTCCGCCCGCCGCCACCAGCCCGGCACCGGCCGCGAGCGCCGAACGGCGGACGGCCTCCGCGCAGTCCGCCGGGCGGGCGCGCTCGGGAAGGCGGTCGAGGAGACGGTCGAGGAACGCGGCCCCGGACACATCGGGATCGCCGAGTTCGTAGGGCGCGTGGGACCCGTACGGCTCGTACGGCTCGTACGGCTCGTACGGCTCGTACGGCTCCACGGGCTCGCCGGCCTCACGCGTCGACCGGGCCCCGGCGCCGACCGCGAGCGCGGCCAGCAGGCCGACCACCAGGACGTCCGGCAGCACCCGGGTCCGGAACAGCCCCGCGCCCGCGCAGTGCACCACGACCGCGACCGCCACCCCGCAGTACCCCGCCCACACCGCCACCGGGCCGCCCCACCACGACCGCAGCCCCCGCCGCGCCGACACCCGGGCGCCTGCCCGGAACAGCTGAACCACCGGCAACACGGCGAGCAGCAAGGGAGTGACGGTCAGCGGCGCCCCCGCGTGCCCGCGCAGCAGCGGCGCGCCGTGCCCCAGCAGCCACAGCGCCCCCGCGAGCCGCGTCGCACCGGTCGCGCCGTTGTCCGCGTACGGCGTCGCCACCCACAGCCCGAGCACGGGCACCCCGACCACCGCGAGGCCGACCAGCGCCGTCCGCACCCCGGTCAGGAGGTCGGCCAGAGCGGGGCGACCGCCCAGTTCGCCCGGCACCTCCAGGATCGGACGGCCCATCAGCTGCGTCATGCGCCTCATGGTGCCAAGGCGACTCGCCATGCTCCGTGAAGCGGTAAACCGCCGTCGTGTCCCAGATTATTGGCTTATGCGCATTTTCAGACCCTGCCCCCAAAGCCGCCGGCGTCCCGGCCCGGAGCGTCTGATGACCACGCCACCGCGCACGCGGAAACTGACGTCCCGTGAGACCGGGGCCCTCGCCCACCTCGCCGCCGGCCACCCCCTCCCCCGCAGCGCCCGCGGCCGCCTCCGGCGGGCCATGAAGAAGCTGGGCGTCGCCACCGAGGCCGAGGCCGCGGCCCTCGCGAAGCACCTCCGCGAGGGCCCGGCCGAGCCGCTGTCAGCCGTCCGGCACATGTCCCGGACCGACGGCCGGACCGCGGCCGGCCAGGGACGGATCCCCGGAAGGCGCAGCGGGGACGACGCGGAGCAGCGGGCCGACGGGAGGCGGGCCGGCCCCGGGCCGCGGGTCGGCGGGCGCGACAACGCCGGCGCGGGGACGTTCGAGGAGCTGTACGAGAGCTCGCACGCGCGGCTCGTGCAGCAGGTGTTCCTGCTGACGGCGTGCCGGCACCGGGCGGCGCACTGTGTCCGGCGGGCGTTCGCGCAGGCGCGGCGCGGATGGGGCGCGGTGGCCGGGTCCGGGGATCCGGAGGGGTGGGTACGGGTGCGGGCGTGCGAGCTGGCGCTGTCGCCGTGGCACAGGAGCGGGCCGCGGCAGGCGCACGCGTGGCGGCTGCCGCACCGGCGGATCAGGGTGCGCCCGGCCGACGAGTCGCAGGCGGTGCTGCCGGACCACGACCGGCTGACCGACCGGGACCGGGCGCTGCTGAAGGCGCTGAAGCGGCTGTCCCGGCCGCAGCGGTGGGCGCTGGTGCTGCACGACGGGCTGGGGCTGCCGGCGGCGGCCGTGGCGGTGGAGGTGGAGTCGACGCTGGCGGCCGCGGAGGGGCGGGTGTGGGTGGCGCGGGCCTCGCTGGCGCAGTGGGTGCCCAACCTGGTGGGGTCGGATCCGGGGGCTCCGGGGTTCGCGGACCGGCTGAGCCGGCTGCTGCACGGGGCGGCGGTGCGGGGATGCCCGCAGCCGCACCGGCCGGCGGTGCCGGTGCTGCGGGCCCGGCACGGGCTGCGGAGCGCGGCGCTGACGGGGGCGGTGGCGCTGCTGATGGCGTCGTTGGGCGGGGCCGCGATGCTGACGCTGACGGGCGGCCGGCCGGCGGCGCTGTTCCGGGAACCGGAGTCGCCGGAGCCGTCCGTGTGCGTCCGGGCGCCGGACGCGGACGAGCCCAGGGCGCCGGTGGCGCTGGTGGCGCCGGGCCGGCCGCCCGGTGGGATCAGCAGCCTGTGGTGCAGCCCGACGCCGGGGCTGCCGGCGGTGGTGATGGATCCGCCGCCGCGGGCGGCCGCGCTGTGGCAGCTGCCGGCGGCGGCCCGGGAGGCGGGAGCCCCGCCGCCGCAGGGCCCGCCGAAGTGCGCCCGCTGGGCGCCGCTGCCCTGCACCCCGGCGCACTGACGAAACGGCGAGTGCCCCCGCCCGGCGAACCGGACGGGGGCACTCGTCAGCCGGGCAGGGGTCAGCCGGCGATGATCTCGCGCGCCAGGCGGGCGGTCTCGGACGGCGTCTTGCCGACCTTGACACCGGCGGCCTCGAGGGCCTCCTTCTTGGCCTGGGCGGTGCCCGAGGAGCCGGAGACGATGGCGCCGGCGTGGCCCATGGTCTTGCCCTCGGGGGCGGTGAAGCCCGCGACGTAGCCGACGACCGGCTTGGTCACGTGCTCCTTGATGTAGGCCGCGGCACGCTCCTCGGCGTCGCCACCGATCTCACCGATCATGACGATGATCTCGGTCTCCGGGTCCTCCTGGAAGGCCTTGAGGGCGTCGATGTGGGTGGTGCCGATGACCGGGTCACCGCCGATGCCCACGGCCGAGGAGAAGCCGATGTCGCGCAGCTCGTACATGAGCTGGTAGGTCAGGGTGCCGGACTTCGAGACCAGACCGATCTTGCCGGAGGTGGTGATGTCGGCCGGGATGATGCCGGCGTTCGACTGTCCGGGGCTGATCAGGCCGGGGCAGTTCGGACCGATGATGCGGGTCTTGTTGCCCTTGGAGCCGGCGTAGGCCCAGAAGGCGGCGGTGTCGTGCACCGGGACGCCCTCGGTGATGACGACGGCCAGGCCGATCTCGGCGTCGATGGCCTCGACGACGGCGTCCTTGGTGAACTTCGGCGGCACGAAGATGACGGTGACGTCGGCACCGGTCTCCTTCATGGCCTCGGCGACGGTGCCGAAGACGGGCACCTCGGTGCCGTCGACGTCGACCGTGGTGCCGGCCTTGCGCGGGTTGACACCGCCGACGATCTGGGTGCCGGAGGCGAGCATGCGGCGGGTGTGCTTCATGCCCTCGGAGCCGGTCATGCCCTGGACGATGACCTTGCTGTCCTTGGTAAGGAAGATAGCCATGGTGTGAAAGTCCCCTTCCTTACTTGTTGGCCAGCTCGGCGGCGCGGTCGGCGGCACCGTCCATGGTGTCCACCTGCTGGACCAGCGGGTGGTTGGCGTCGGTCAGGATCTTGCGACCCAGCTCGGCGTTGTTGCCGTCCAGGCGGACGACGAGCGGCTTGGTGACGTTCTCGCCCTTGCTCTCCAGGAGCGCGAGGGCCTGCACGATGCCGTTGGCGACCGCGTCGCAGGCGGTGATGCCGCCGAAGACGTTGACGAAGACGGACTTGACGTCCTCGTCGCCCAGGATGATCTCCAGGCCGTTGGCCATGACCTCGGCGGAGGCGCCACCGCCGATGTCGAGGAAGTTGGCGGGCTTGACGCCGCCGTGGTTCTCACCGGCGTAGGCGACCACGTCGAGGGTGCTCATGACGAGGCCCGCGCCGTTGCCGATGATGCCGACCTGGCCGTCGAGCTTGACGTAGTTCAGGCCCTTGGCCTTGGCGGCGGCCTCCAGCGGGTTGGCCGCGGCCTTGTCCTCCAGGGCCTCGTGCTCGGGCTGGCGGAACTCGGCGTTCTCGTCCAGGGAGACCTTGCCGTCGAGCGCGATGATCTTGCCGTCACCGGACTTGATCAGCGGGTTGACCTCGACGAGGAGGGCGTCCTCGGCGATGAAGACCTTCCACAGCTTCTGCAGGACCTCGGCGACCTGGTCGGCGACCTCGGCCGGGAACTTGGCCGCGGCGACGATCTCGGCGGCCTTCTCCGGGGTGCAGCCCTCGTTGGCGTCGACCGGGATCTTGGCGAGCGCGTCGGGGTTCTCCTCGGCGACGACCTCGATCTCCACGCCGCCCTCGACGCTGGCCATGGCCAGGAAGGTGCGGTTGGTGCGGTCCAGCAGGAACGAGACGTAGTACTCGTCCTTGATGTCGGCGGTCTGGGCCAGCATCACCTTGTGGACGGTGTGGCCCTTGATGTCCATGCCGAGGATCGCCTCGGCCTTGGCGACGGCGTCGGCCGGGTCGGCGGCGAGCTTCACGCCACCGGCCTTGCCACGGCCACCCACCTTCACCTGAGCCTTGACGACGGCGCGGCCGCCGAAGCGCTCGGCGATGGCGCGAGCCGCTTCGGGGGTCTCGATGACGTCGCCGTCAAGCACGGGCACGCCGTGCTTGGCGAAGAGGTCCCTCGCCTGGTACTCGAACAGGTCCACGTGTTTGTCCTTGTTCGTGGTCTCGGATTGTGTCTCTACGAGCGTGCCACGGCAGGATCTTCGCTGCGGGTCGTCGGGGCGGTGCGGGTACGCAGAGGTACGGCCTTGCGGCCCACACAGCCACGGGCGCACACGTCAATCAACACGCGCGTCACGTCCGTCTGGCAGGTTATCCCCGTGGGACGGGACTCTTTCGCCCGGGACCGGCCCGTCTTTGGTGAGAACCGTCACAGACAGCCTAGAGGGGCGTGACAAACGCCCGGTCCACCGGTCGGGCGGATTCGCGCGTCCGGGTGAATCCACCCGCCCTGCTGGTCAGGCCCCCTGGTCGGGGACGGGTACCGGCCGCTTCTCGATCGCCGCCGCCATGATCTCCGGGAACGCGTCGGGGGTGCAGGCGAAGGCCGGCGCGCCGAGAGCGGCCAGGGCGGCGGCGTGGGCGTGGTCGTACGCGGGGGCGCCCTCGTCGGAGAGCGCGAGCAGGGCGACGAACTGGACGCCGGCCGCCTTCATCGCGGCGACCCGCCGCAGCATCTCGTCCCGGATGCCCCCCTCGTAGAGGTCGCTGACCAGGACCACGATCGTCTCGGCCGGACGGGTGATCTTCGACTGGCAGTAGGCGAGAGCGCGGTTGATGTCGGTGCCGCCGCCGAGCTGGGTCGCGAAGAGGACGTCGATCGGGTCGGCGAGCTGTTCGGTGAGGTCGACCACCGAGGTGTCGAAGACGACCAGCCGGGTGTCGAGCGTGCGCATCGACGCGAGGACGGCGCCGAAGACGGCCGAGTGGACGACCGAGGCGGCCATCGAGCCTGACTGGTCGACGCAGAGGATGACGTCCTTCTTGACCGCACGCCGGGCACGGGCGTGGCCGACCAGCCGCTCGGGGACGACCGTGCCGTGCTCGGGCAGGAAGTTCTTCAGGTTGGCCCGGATGGTGCGGTCCCAGTCGATGTCGCGGTGGCGCGGCCGGTTCACCCGGGCGCTGCGGTCGAGGGCTCCGCCCAGGGCGGCCCTGGTCCGGTCGGCGAGCCGGCGCTCCAGGTCGGCCACGACCCGGCCGACGACGGCGCGGGCCGTCTCCCGGGTGGTCTCCGGCAGGGCGTGCCTGAGCGAGAGCAGGGTGCCGACGAGGTGGACGTCCGGCTCGACGGCGGCGAGCATCTCGGGCTCCAGCAGAAGCCGGTCCAGGCCGAGCCGGGTGATCGCGTCCTGCTGCATCAGCTGCACGACGGTGGTCGGGAAGTAGCTGCGGATGTCGCCGAGCCAGCGGGCCACCTGCGGGGCCGAGCCGCCGAGCCCGGCGCCGCGGCGGCCGCCGCGGCCGGGCCGACCGGCCTCCTCGGGAGCGGCCCGGTAGAGCGCGGCGAGCGCGCCGTCCATCGCGGCGTCGCGGCCGCGCAGGGTGCAGCCGGTGCCGTCGGCCTCGCCGCCGAGCACCAGGCGCCACCGGCGGAGGCGTTCGTCGGTCGCGGTCGTCATGCGCTCCTCCTTCTTCAGGGGCTTCTTCAGGGGCTTCTTCAACGGCCTCTTCAGGGGACCTCTTCAGAGGCTGGGACTCAGGTGTTGCGGTCGGCGGCCTGCCGGGGGATGAACGGGCGGACGCCGAGCAGCAGGGCCACCACCGGCACGGCGGCGTCGGCCCGGGCTCGGTCGAGCTCGCCGCCGGCGGGCTCGCCGGGCGGTTCGGCATCGAGCGGGCCGGCCGCGACCCGGGCGCCGACGGTGCTGCGGACGCCCGCCTCCAGACCGCTGAAGGTGCGGCGCAGCAGCGGCAGGACGTCGGTGAAGGTCGTGCCGCAGACGCCGGTCAGCCACTCGTCGAGCAGCGCGAGCAGCCGGGGGTCGTGCAGCAGCAGGGCGCCGCCGCCGGTGAGCAGGCCCTCGATCCAACCGGCTGCGTCCGCCGGGGCGTTGGCCGCGGAGAGGACCAGGCGCAGGCGGCGGCCGGCCTCGTCGGAGTCGAGCCGCCCATCGTCCAGCAGAAGCCGGACGGCACGCCCGCGCAACAGACCGGGGGCTCCGGTGGCCGGGCCGCCGGCGGGCTCGCGGCGGGCCAGCGCGTGCAGGGCGGCGGCCCAGCGGTCGGCGAGGCCGTTCGGGGTGCCGTCCGTACCGGCCGGCCCGGCGAGCAGGCCGATCGCGCCGTGCACCTCGTCGAGCCGGCCGCGCATGGCCGCCGCGCTCTCGGCGTCCAGGCCGACGCAGGCGGGCGGCAGGCCGACGCAGATGCGGTCGGCCAGGCCGGTGGCGGCCTCGCCGAGCGCGCCGTGGTCGGTGCCGCGCACGTCGCCGTAGCGCAGCGCGCGGACGAGGGCGGGCAGGGCGCCGGCCAGGTGGGCGACGTCCGTGTCGAGGGCGGCGCAGTCGGCGAGCACCCGCATGACGGCCGGCAGGGCGGCGGACAGGCCCGCCAGCAGGCAGGTCTCCACCAGGCCGGTGAGCTCGGCGAGTTCGGTGGCCGCGCGGGCGGCGGCGACGGCCTTGGCGGTGGCCGCGCCCTCGACGGTGGTGCCCCACTGGGCGGCCTCGGCGATCCGGACCGCGAACTCGGGCTGCCAGCACAGCCGCCAGCTCTCCCGGAAGGTGCCGGTCGAGGCGACGGCGGAGCGCGCGGGCACGCCCCAGTCGATGCCGAGCAGCCGCAGCCGGTGCAGCAGGCGGGAGCGGGCGGCGTCGGTGTCCCTGCGCAGGTCGAGGTCGAGGTCCCGGGACGCGGCCGCGGGCTTGAGGCGCAGCGTGCGCTGGAGCCGGGCGAGGTCGCGCTGGAGCGGCACCGCCGGTGCGGCGTCCGGGACTTCGCCGAGGACGTCGCCGATCACCAGGCGGTCGCGGACCAGCTCCAGCGCGACGTCGGAGCCGTCGCACATGACCGCGCGAACGGCGTCCAGCGTCTCGGTGAGCCCGGCCAGCGGGCGGCCGCGCAGGGCCGCCAGGGCCTCGGCGAGCCGGACCGACTCGATGACGTGCGCGGAGGAGACCGGGTGGTCCTCGGCCCGGAGCAGGTCGGCGGCCCGGGCGAGCCAGTGCGGCACCGGATCGCCCGCGGCGGCGTGCAGGTGGTGGTACCAGCCGGGCGACTCGATGCCCGCGCCGTAGCCGGCGGACCGGGTGAGCCTGCGGTGCGTCCAGGGCACCCAGGTGATGTCCGTCCTGGTCTTCTTCGGCAGCTGCGCGAGCAGCGCCCGGTCGTGGGCGACGGTCGGCAGGTCGGCGAGCGCGGGCACGTGGAAGGCCCCGCAGACGACGGCGATCCGCCGGTGCCCGGCCCGCCGGGCGGCGCGGATCTGCTGCCGCATGTACGCCTCGCGCAGGAGGTCCCGGCGGGACTCGCCGAGGCCCTCCGCGCGCAGTGCCGCCATCGCCTCGGCGACGGCCGCGAACGGCGCCAGGGCGTCCGCGCCGGGCGCGCGGTGCTCGACCACGTCCTCCCACCAGCGCTCCGGGTCGTCGTGGCCGGCGGCCTCGGCGAGCAGGGCGATCGGGTCGGCCACGGGCTCGGCGGACTCGGGCCCGGCGGTCTCGGGTGCGTCGCCGGCCTCGGGCCCGTCGACGGCGTGGTCGGCGAAGCCGTACGCGGCGGGCAGGTCGATGAAGCGCGCCGGCACCCCCCGCTCCACCGCGTACCGGATCGCCACCCACTCGGGGGAGAACGCGGCGTACGGCCAGAACGCGGCCCGCGCCGGGTCGTCCACCGCGTGGGCGAGCAGCGCGACCGGCGGCACCATGTCCTTCTCGGCGGCCAGCCCGACGATGCCGTCGGCCTCGGGCGGGCCTTCGACCAGCACCGCGTCCGGCGCCAGCCGCGCGAGCGCGGCGGCCACGGCCCGGGCCGAGCCGGGGCCGTGGTGACGGATGCCGAGCAGGGTCACGTCCCGGGTGGTCATCCGTTCACCTCGCGGGCGGCGCGGTAGAAGTCCTTCCAGCCGTCGCGCTCGCGCACCACCCCTTCGACGTACTCGCGCCACACCGCCCGGTCCGCGACCGGGTCACGGACGACGGCCCCGAGGATGCCCGCCGTCACGTCCGCGGCGCGCAGCACGCCGTCGCCGAAGTGGGCGGCCAGGGCGAGGCCGTTGGTGACCACCGAGATCGCCTCGGCGGTGGAGAGCGTGCCGCTCGGCGTCTTGACCTTCGTCCGGCCGTCGGCCGTGATCCCGGCGCGCAGTTCGCGGAAGACCGTGACGACCCGCCTGATCTCCTCGGCGCCGCCGGGCAGTTCGGGCAGCTCCAGGGAGCGGCCGAGCTGGTTCACCCGGCGGGTGACGATGTCGACCTCCTCCTCCAGCGAGGCCGGAAGCGGCAGCACGACGGTGTTGAACCGGCGCCGCAGCGCGCTGGACAGCTCGTTGACGCCGCGGTCGCGGTCGTTCGCGGTGGCGATCACGTTGAAGCCCCGGACGGCCTGCGTCTCGGTGCCCAACTCCGGTACCGGCAGCGTCTTCTCGGACAGGACGGTGATCAGGCTGTCCTGCACGTCGGCGGGGATCCGGGTCAGCTCCTCGATCCGGGCGAGCTTACCGTCCGCCATGGCCCGCATCAGCGGCGAGGGCACCAGGGCGTCCCGGCTGGGGCCGCGGGTGAGCAGCTGGGCGTAGTTCCAGCCGTACCGGACGGCCTCCTCCGGGGTGCCGGCGGTGCCCTGCACGAGCAGCTTGGAGTCGCCGCTGATCGCGGCGGCCAGGTGCTCGGACACCCAGGTCTTGGCGGTGCCGGGGACGCCGAGCAGGAGCAGCGCGCGGTCCGTCGCCAGGGTCGTGACGGCCACCTCCACGATGCGGCGCGGGCCGATGTACTTGGGTGTGATCCGGGTGCCGTCGGGCAGCTCGCCGCCGAGCAGGTACGTCGCCACGGCCCAGGGCGAGAGCTTCCAGCGCTCGGGGCGCGGACGGTCGTCCTGCGCGGCGAGGGCGGCCAGTTCACCGGCGAAGGCGTCCTCGGCGTGCTGCCGCAGAACGTCGGTCATGGTGGCTCCTTCGGGTCGGCCGCCGGACGCACGGGCGGCGGGCGGCGAGGTGATCGGGCCTGCGGGAACCACCCTGCACCGGGACACTGACACTCACCGGCCTGCCATGAGGGAGTGTCAGTGGTGCCGCCTACGGTCGGTGCCATGGAGGAACGCTGGAGCACCGAACACGTCCTGTCCCTGGCGCCCGACGCCGCGTCGCGGAAGGCGGCCGGCAAGCTCTCCACGCCCGCGCCCTGGTCGGCCCCGGGCACCGACGGCGCCGCGGTCTGGGGCGAATGCGAGGGCAGCGGCAGCACGCCGTACCGCACCGTGGTCGAACTCGCCACGCCCGCCTACCAGTGCAGCTGCCCGAGCCGGAAGTTCCCGTGCAAGCACGCGCTCGGACTCCTCCTGTTGTGGAGCGGCACCCCGCAGGCCGTCCCCGCCGCCGAGCCCGCCGACTGGGCGGCCGACTGGCTCACGGCCCGCCGCGAGCGCGCCGAGCAGCGCGCCGCGGCCCCCGCCGACGCCGTCCCCGCCGACCCGGCCGCCGCGCGCCGCCGGGCCGAGCGGCGCGGCGCCCGGGTGGCCGCCGGCGCGGCCGAGCTGCGGCTGCGGCTCGCCGACCGGATCCGGCACGGCCTGGCCGACCGGTCCACCGCCGGACCGTGGGAGGAGGTGGCCGCGCGGATGGTGGACGCCCAGGCGCCCGGCCTCGCCGCCCGGGTCCGCGAGCTCGACGGCCTCCCGCAGGAGCGGCTCCTGGAGGAGTACGCGATGCTCCACCTGCTCGCCACCGCCGCCACCCGGATCGAGGAGCTGCCCGCCGAACTGGCGGCGACGGTACGGACCCGGGTCGGCTACACCACCGACGCCGCCGACCTGCTCGCCGGCCCGACGGTCCGCGACCGCTGGCTCGTCCTCGGCAGCCGGACCGCACCGATGGACGGGGGCGCCGACGACCGGCTCACCTCCCGCCGGGTCTGGCTGCGCGGCGCCAAGACCGGCCGCCCGGCCCTGCTGCTCGCCTTCGGCCGCCCCGGTCTGGCCCCCGACCTCGCCCTGCCCACCGGCCACGTGCTGGAGGCCGAGCTCGCCTTCCACCCCGGCGCCCGCCCGCTGCGCGCCGCCCTCGGCACCCGTCACGGCGCCCCCGCGCCCGGTCCGGCGGCCCCGCCGGACGGCCTCTCCGTCGCCGAGGCGGTGGCCGGCTACGGCACCGCCGTCGCCGACGACCCGTGGCTGGACGCCTGGCCCACCGTCCTCGCCGGCGTCGTCCCGGTCCGCACCCCGGACGGCTGGCGCCTGACGGACGGCCACCACACCGTCCCCGTCCGCCCCTCGGCCGTCCCGGAGCCGGCCCTGTGGCGGCTCGCCGCCGTGTCCACCGGCCGCCCGCTCACCGTCTTCGGCGAGTACGGCCACCAGGGCTTCGCCCCGGTCACGGCCTGGGCCGGCGATCACCGCCCGATCGGCCTGACCACCGCCTAGGGGGGTGTCCTGTGGCTCGGGCCAGGATCCGTGACTCTCCCCCGGCCTGACGGCCGGGGAGGTGCCCCCGTCCTCCGCCTGCGATGCACGCACCCTGACGCCGCGGCCCTCCGACCTGAGCCACGAAACACCTCCCAGGAGCAACGAACATCATGACGACCACCCAGGATCCGTGGGAGACCCTCCACACCGCCGCCCTGCTCGGCACCGACCGCCGCGCGCTCCCGGACACCGCCCTGCCCCTCACCGAGTCCGTGGACCGGGACGACCCGGCCACCGCCCTGCTGGAGCTCGCCGCGCTCGCCACCGTCCGCCGCCGCGCGGGCGCCCTGCCCGTCCCGGCCGCGGAGCCGCCGGGGCCGCCGGCCCCCGAGGACGGCCGCCCCGAGCTGCCCCCGGCGGCGGCCCGCCGGCTCGCCGTCCTGCTCGCCGGCCGCGCCGGCGGCGCCACGGGCACCCTCGCCAACCTCACCGAGCTGCTGCCGCAGTGGCTCACCGCCGCCCGCGACCGGGGCCTGCGCCCGCCCGCCGCCCTGGTGCCCGCCCTGCTCGACGCCGCCCGCGCCCGCAGCGAACTGCGCCCGGACGGCGTCGCCCTGGCCGGGCCGCTCGGCCGCTGGCTGGCCCTGCAGAACCCGGACTGGCGCTACGTCCTGCGCACCACGGCGCCCGACGCGCCGCGGCAGCCCGCGGACGACCGCCCGTGGCACGAGGGCCTGTTCGCCGAGCGCGTCACCCACCTGACGTTGCTGCGCCGCCGCGACCCGGCGGCCGGCCTCGCCCTGCTGCGGAGCACGTGGCCGACCGAGCGCGCCGAGGACCGGCTGCTGTTCCTGGACGCCCTCCAGGACGGCCTCTCCGCCGAGGACGAGCCGTTCCTGGAGGCCGCCCTCGGCGACCGCAGCAAGAACGTCCGGGCGACGGCCGCCGAACTGCTCTCCACCCTCCCCGGCTCCGCGCTCGCCCGCCGGATGGCCGCCCGCGCCACCGCCGCCGTCCGGCTCGCCGAGCCGGGGACGCACCTGCTGGTCACCCCGCCCGCCGAGTGCGACGCGGCCATGCAGCGCGACGGCATACCCCCCAAGTCCCCGACCGGGCGCGGCGAACGGGCCTGGTGGTTCGGCGAGGTGGTCGCGGCGGCGCCACTGTCCGTCTGGCCGGGGACGACCGGGCTGACACCGGACCAGCTGCTCGCCCTGCGGGTCGGCGACAGCATCGACGAGACCAGCAGCAGCTGGGCCGACGACCTCCGCGAGGCCTGGGCCCGCGCCGCCGTCCGCCAGCACGACGCCGACTGGGCCCGCGCGCTGCTCGGCCCGGCGCCCGTCCCGCCCGTCCGCGGCGCCGGCCGGGCACGGGCGCCACGCGCCACCGGCGCGCCCGCCAAGCTGCTGTCCGTCCTGCCGCCCGCCGAACGGGCCGCCTGGACGGCCGCGTTCATCGAGGTGCACGGCCTGGGCGAGGCCTTCCAGCTGCTCGGCGCGTGCACCACACCGTGGACGCCACCGCTGTCCACCGCGGTCGTCACCGCGCTGTCCCGGGCCGCCGCCTCCGGGGCGTACCCGTGGAGCCACAGCGGCGTGCTCGGGATGACGGAGCGCGCGCTCGCCCCGGAGACGGCCGGCGCCGTCGAGGAACTGGCCGTCGGGGCCGCGCCGGACTCCGCGTGGTCCGAGACCTTCGCCCGCCTCGCCGGGACGCTCCGCTTCCGGGAGGCGATGCTCGCCGAGCTCGGGAACTGAGCAGCGGGCCGGCCCCCGAGGGGCCGGCCCGCTGCTGGAAGCCCGAAGTTCAGCCCGCCGCGCGGAGGTTGGCCTCGACCCAGGCCACGACGTCCCGGGTCGGCGTGCCCGGGGTGAAGATGTCCGCGACGCCCATCGCCTTCAGCTCCGCGATGTCCTCGTCCGGGATGATCCCGCCGCAGAACACCTTGATGTCCGCCGCGTCGCGCTCCTTCAGCAGCTCCAGCACCCGCGCGCACAGCGTCATGTGGGCGCCCGAGAGGATCGAGAGCCCGATGCCGTCCGCGTCCTCCTGGATCGCGGTGTCCACGACCTGCTCGGGCGTCTGGTGCAGCCCGGTGTAGATGACCTCCATGCCGGCGTCGCGCAGGGCGCGCGCGATGACCTTGGCGCCGCGGTCGTGACCGTCCAGCCCCGGCTTGGCCACCACCACACGGATCGGCCCTGACACACCCATCACTGCCTCCTGGACCTCGTCGTCCACCAACCCACCCGACCTCGTGGGCCGTGGGCGCGTTAACGGTCAATAACCAACCTGAGGGGAGGTTAGCGCCACCCGGGCCGGTTGGCCGTGCCACCCCTCAAGAGGAGGGCAAAATCACAGCCCCACCCCCTGCTACCAGTGGGTATACCCACCTCCGGCCAACCACACGGGCCTGCGCCCGGCCCCTTGACAACCGGAGGTTTTCCGGGGGCACCGGCCGTGCGGCTACAGTCACGCCTGTTTCCCCCCGCCCGACGACGTGACCGAGGCCCACCGAGGAGGCAGCCCCCGATGGCTCCCGACGCAGCCGCCCGTCCGACCCGTGCGGAGCTCCGCGTGACCGCCCGCCAACAGTCCCGCGCGCAGCGGCGCGGCGCCGCCAGGGCGGCCACCCGGGCCGCGCTGTTCCGGGTCGCGGTGCCGTCGGTGGCCGCGCTCGGGGTCGCCGCCGCCGCGGCGATCACGGTGGTGCAGGACGGAGCCGGCCGGGTGCCCCCGCAGGCGACGGCCGCCGATGCCCCGGACGGCGCCGCCATCACCGCCGAGGCCGCCGCCCAGCAGGCCGTCACGGTCGGCGGCGACCACGCCCAGGCCTCGCGCGGCGACGCCCGTCAGCCGCTGGCCGGCGCCCAGCCCACGGACGCCCCGACCGCCCAGCCCGCGCCACCGGCCGCCCCGCAGCCGAAGGTCGTCATGCCGGTCGCCCAGCACGGCCTCGGCGAGCTGTTCGGCGCGGCCGGCACCCACTGGGCCAACCGCCACACCGGCATCGACTTCCCGGTGGACGGCGGCTCCGAGGTCTACGCCGTCGCCGACGGCACGATCCGCACGCAGTGGAACCCGTTCTACGGCTACATGTCGATACTGAAGATGAACGACGGCACCGAGGCCTGGTTCTGCCACCTGCGCGGCTACAAGGTGCGCAAGGGCCCGGTGAAGCAGGGCGACGTCATCGCCTTCGTCGGCAGCAGCGGCAACAGCACCGGTCCGCACCTGCACTTCGAGATCCGGCCGCCGGGCAGCGGGCCGGTCGACCCGCTGCCGTGGTTCCTCTCGAACGGCCTGGACCCGCGCTAGCGGGCTAGAGCTTCTCCACCGGCGCGTAGCGGAGGAGCAGCTGCTTGCGGCCCTCCGAGCCGAAGTCCACCGTGGCCTGGGCGCGGTCGCCGGCACCGGTGACGGCGACCACCGTGCCCAGCCCGAAGGTGTCGTGGGTGACCCGGTCCCCGACCGCGAGCGAGACGGCCTCCCGCTCCACGAGCCTGCCCGAGCGCCGCGCCGACTGCCCCCAGCCCGCCTTCGGCGAGGCCGAGGAGGACGAGCCGGTCCGCGGACTCCCGCCCCCGGACGAGGACTTGCCCCACGAGGAGCCCGAGGAGAAGCCGCGCGCGGCCGGCGCCTGCGCCGCCCCCGTCCGCTTCCACTCCACCAGGTGCTCCGGGATCTCCTCCAGGAACCGCGAGGCCGGGTTGTACGCGGGCTGCCCCCACGCGCTGCGCAGCACCGAGCGGGTCAGGTAGAGCCGCTCGCGCGCCCGGGTCAGCCCGACGTAGGCGAGGCGGCGCTCCTCCTCCAGCTCCTTGACCTGGTTGAGCGCCCGCATGTGCGGGAAGATCCCGTCCTCCATGCCGGTCAGGAAGACCACCGGGAACTCCAGGCCCTTGGCGGTGTGCAGGGTCATCATCGTGATGACGCCCTGGCCCTCCTCGTCCTCATCGGGAATCTGGTCGGAGTCGGCGACCAGCGCGACCCGCTCCAGGAAGTCGGCCAGCGAGCCGACCGGCGGCGCGCCCTCCTCGCCGGCGTCCGGCCGCTCGCCCGGGTCCTGCTCGTACTCCAGGGCCACCGAGGCGAGCTCCTGCAGGTTCTCCACCCGGGTCTCGTCCTGCGGGTCGGTGGAGGCCTGGAGCTCGGCCAGGTAGCCGGTCTCCTCCAGGACGGCCTCCAGCACCGCCGCCGGGCCCGCGCCCGACGCGACGACCTGCCGCAGCCCGGCCATCAACGTGTTGAACTTCTTGACGGCGTTGGCCGAGCGCGCGGCCATCCCGTACGCCTCGTCGACCCGCAGCAGCGCCTGGGCGAAGGAGATCCGCTCCCGCGCGGCCAGCACGTCGATCATCGCCTCGGCCCGTTCGCCGATGCCGCGCTTGGGCACGTTGAGGATCCGGCGCAGCGGCACGGTGTCCTCGGGGTTGGAGAGCACCCGCAGGTACGCGAGGACGTCCCGGACCTCCTTGCGCTCGTAGAAGCGCACCCCGCCGACGACCTTGTACGGCAGTCCGACCCGGATGAACACCTCCTCGAACACCCGGGACTGGGCGTTGGTGCGGTAGAAGATCGCGACGTCGCCGGGCTTGGCCTCGCCCTTGTCGGTGAGCCGGTCGATCTCGTCGGCGATGAACTGGGCCTCGCCGTGCTCGTCGTCGGCGACGTAGCCGACGACCTTCTCGCCGTGCTCGCCGGCCGTCCAGAGCTTCTTCTCGCGCCGGTTGGCGTTGCGCTCGATGACGGCGTTGGCGGCGCTCAGGATCGTCTGCGTGGAGCGGTAGTTCTGCTCCAGCAGGATCGTCGTCGCGTTCGGGTAGTCCTCCTCGAACTGGAGGATGTTGCGGATGGTCGCGCCTCGGAAGGCATAGATCGACTGGTCCGCGTCACCGACGACGCACAGCTCGGCCGGCGGCACCTCGGCGAGCCGCCCGGCGGCCGGGTTCACCAGCTCCCCGTCCACGGTGCGCTTCGGGGCGCCGGCCACCGAGCCGCCGGTCAGCTCCCGGACGAGGGTGTACTGGGCGTGGTTGGTGTCCTGGTACTCGTCGACCAGGACGTGCCGGAAGCGCCGGCGGTAGTGCTCGGCGACGTCGGGGAAGGCCTGGAGCAGGTTCACCGTCGTCATGATGATGTCGTCGAAGTCGAGCGCGTTGGCCTCGCGCAGCCGCCGCTGGTAGAGCGCGTACGCCTCGGCGAGCTTCTTCTCCATCGGGTTGGCGGCCTGGTCGGCGAAGGTCTCCTCGTCGATCAGCTCGTTCTTGAGGTTGCTGACCTTCGCCGTGAAGGACTTCGGCGGGAACTGCTTCGGGTCCAGGTCGAGGTCACGGCAGACCAGCGACATCAGCCGCTGCGAGTCGGCCGAGTCGTAGATCGAGAAGCTGGAGGTGAAGCCCAGCACCTTGGACTCGCGGCGCAGGATCCGCACGCACGCGCTGTGGAAGGTGGACACCCACATCGCCCGGGCGCGCGGGCCGACCAGCTGCTCGACGCGCTCGCGCATCTCGCCGGCGGCCTTGTTGGTGAAGGTGATCGCCAGGATCTCGCCCGGCTGCACCCCACGGGCGCCGAGCAGGTGGGCGATGCGGTGGGTCAGCACCCGGGTCTTGCCGGAGCCGGCGCCGGCCACGATGAGCAGCGGCGAGCCGGCGTGCAGGACGGCGTCGCGCTGCGGGTCGTTCATGCCCTCCAGCAGCTGCGCCGGGTCGACGACGGTACGGGCGGCGCCGTTGCGGTACCAGGCGTCCCGCTCGGTCTCGGCCGCGTGGTCGGTCTGGAAGAGCCCCTCCGGGATGGCCTCCTCGTACGCGTCGTACGGGACGTCGTCCTCGAACGGCGGGGGCTCCTCGTCGAGGGGGGCGGCGGGCTGCTTCGACCCGGCGGCGGGGGCCTCGAAACCGGGGAGCGGGAGGTCGTCAAAGAGGCTACTCATGGCACTCCGAGTCTATGGCCCCGCACCGACAAGCCCGCCCGGCCCGGGCAGCCCCGTTCGTGCGGGGCCGGCCGGGCGGGCTCGACGGGAGGGGATCAGACCAGGCGGCGCGCGGTGGCCCAGCGGGTGAGCTCGTGCCGGTTGCTCAGCTGGAGCTTGCGCAGGACGGCGGAGACGTGGCTCTCGACCGTCTTCACCGAGATGAACAGCTGCTTGGCGATCTCCTTGTACGCGTACCCGCGCGCGATCAGCCGCAGCACCTCGCGCTCGCGCTGGGTGAGGCGGTCGAGGTCCTCGTCGACCGGCGGGGTGTCGGTGGCGGCGAAGGCGTCCAGCACGAAGCCGGCGAGCCGGGGCGAGAACACCGCGTCGCCGTCGGAGATCCGGAAGATCGCGTTCACCAGGTCGGTCCCGGTGATCGTCTTGGTGACGTAGCCGCGCGCACCGCCGCGGATGACGCCGATGACGTCCTCGGCCGCGTCCGAGACGGACAGCGCCAGGAACTTCACTCCCCCCTGCTCGCCCATCACCCCGGCCGAGCGCCGCAGCACCTCGACACCACCGCCGCCGGGCAGGTGGACGTCGAGGAGCACGACGTCCGGCCTGGTCTCGGCGACCACGCGGACCGCCGACTCGACGTCGTCCGCCTCGCCGACCACGTCGATGCCGGTCTCCGCGGTGCGCCCGATCTCGGCCCGGACCCCGGTCCGGAACATCCGGTGGTCGTCCACCAGCACGACCCGCGCGATGCGGTCCGGCGCTGCCTCAGTCATTCGTTCTCCCCATCTCCAGCTCGACCTCGGTGCCGCCGTCCGGCGCGGGCCGCACCCGGGCGGTGCCGCCGTTGCGCTTCATCCGGCCGATGATCGACTCCCGTACGCCCATCCGGTCCTCGGGCACCGTGTCGGGGTCGAAGCCGGGGCCGTGGTCGCGGACGAACACCGACACCGTCCTCCCCTCCACCTCGGCGTAGACCTGGACCGGTCCCCCGCCACCGTACTTGGCCGCGTTGACGGTCGCCTCCCTCGCGGCCTGCATCTGCGCCGCGATCTTCTCGTCCATCGGGCAGTCGCCGACGATCACGAGCTCGACCGGGACGCCGTGCCGGTCCTCGACCTCGGCGACGACCGCGCGCAGGGTCTCCGCCATGGTCTCCGGCGCGGCCTCGGCGGCGGCCTCCGGGCGGTACAGCCAGAGCCGCAGCTCGCGCTCCTGCGAGCGGGCCAGCCGCAGCACCTCCTTGGGGTCCTCGGCCCGGCGCTGGATCAGGGTCAGGGTGTGCAGCACCGAGTCGTGGATGTGCGCGGCGATCTCGGCGCGCTCCTGGGCGCGGATGCGGGCGGTGCGCTCGGCCCCGAGGTCCTGCCACAGCCGCAGGCCGTACGGGCCGAGCAGCACGAGCACGCCGGCCAGCACCGCGATCGAGGCCTCGATGACCGAGCCGAGCGTCGAGCCGCTGCCCTGCATGGCGAGAAGGGCGATGGTACCGGCGACCGCGAGCAGGACGCCCGCGCCGACCCGGGTGTAGGCGCCGCGCCGCTTCTCGCCCTCCTCCAGGCCGAACCAGCGCTGCCACCGCGAGTCGTCGGCCTGCCGCCACACCAGCGCGACGCCGACGCCGATCGCCAGCAGCGGCCAGGTGTACGGCTTGGCGGTCTGCCAGCCGAGGACGTTGAGCAGGGCGATCACGCCGATCACGAGCATGACCAGTGCGGCGAGCTGGCCGAGCCCGCCCTTGGCGGCCGGCCGGGTGGCGGCCTCGCCCTCGGCGACGGCGCTCTGGACGACCGGCTCGCCCTGGAGGGCGTGCTGGAGCAGCTCGCGCAGCCGGCCGACCCAGCCGCTCCAGCCGGTCTCGCTCCCGGACTTGGTCAGCGGCGCGCTCGGCCCCTGCCACTGCGAGGCGGGCACGAACGTGCCGTTGACGTACAGCCAGTGCGCGCCGCCGCGCTGCGAGGGCTCGCCGATGCCGATCGGCACGACGAACCAGAACGCCGCGTACAGCAGCCCGCCGATCCCCTGCGCGAAGAACAGCAGCACGAACGCCAGCCGCACCCACCGCACCGGCAGCCCGAGGTGCACCGCGAGGCCGTGCGCGACACCGCCGAGCATCCGCCCGTGCGGGCTCCGGTAGAGCCGGCGGTACGGCGGACGGCCGCCGTCCGACGCGTTCGGGTCGCCGCCCGGCGGCGGGGCGTCGGGGGCGAGGGGACGGGGATCGGTACCGGGTGCTGCCACGCCACCGATGGTTCCACGCGGGCGACCGCGGGCGCATCAGGGTGGGTCCCTACCCCTTATCAGGGACAAGTCAGGGTGCGGACAGGGCCGGCACCGGTTGGGCGCGGCGGCGCGGCCCGGGAGGATGGTGCCCATGACCGAGGACCACCGCATCCAGGACGCCGGGCCCGCCGCCCCGCCGGAACCGGACCGCCCGCCGCTGACCCGGGCCGAGCACCACCGCGTGGTGGCCGGCGTCTGCGGCGGCCTCGGGCGGCATCTGGACATCGACCCGGTGGTCTTCCGCGTCGTCACCGTCGTGCTCTGCCTCTCCGGCGGGCTCGGCCTGTTCCTGTACGGCCTGGCCTGGCTGATCGTCCCGACCGAGGGCTCGCCGGACGGCAGGGGCGCCGGCCGCGGCGGCCGCACCGAGCTCCAGCGGGTGCTCACCGGCCGCGTGGACGGCCAGTCGGTCGGCGCGGTCCTCCTGACCGTCATCGGCACCGGGGTGTTCTTCTCCTCGATGGGCGACGGCGACCAGATGTCCCCGCTGCTGCTGCTCGCCGGGCTGGTCTTCCTGGCGGTGCGGTACGACCCGGAGCGCCGCCGGGGCCGGGCCCGTGGACGCCGCCGCGGCGGCCCGTACGACCGCTACTACCCCGAGGCCGAGGCGGCCGGCGCCCCGTACGTCTGGCCCCGGCCGGACGCGCCCGAGGACGAGGCGGCGCGCGCCCGGCACGCCGCCGACCGGGCCGCCGGGACGGTGCCCGCCGACACCCCGGCTCCCGGCCCCACCGGCTACCTGTGGGACCCGCGCCACCCCGAGCGCAACCCGTACGGCGCCACGAGCGCGCAGCCGAAGACCGGCGCGACGCCCCCGTACGGCACCCCGGTGCCGCCGCCCGGCGGGCCGGCCCAGCCCTGGTGGCAGCGCACCGACCTGCCGGAGGGCGACCCGCTGCGCAAGGAACGCCCCGCTGCGCCGCCGGAGCCGGTCGTGGTCCGCCACCCGAAGGAGCGCTCGGCGCTCGGCTTCTTCGGCTTCCTGCTGGCGATCGGCGCGGGCGCCGCGGTGTGGTCCGCCACCGCCGGGCACACCAGCGTCACCGTGGTGGGCGCGACCGTCATGGCGACCGCGCTGCTGGTGGTGGGTCTGACCCTGCTGGTCGGCGCGAAGTTCGGCCGGGCTCGCAAGCTGGCCGCGATCGGCCTGCTGCTCACCCTGGCGCTGGCCTTCGTCGGCCGCTCGCCGGACTCGCTGCAGAACGCCTTCGGCGACCGCACCTGGACGGTCGCCTCGGCATCCCAGCTGAAGGCCGGGTACGGCCTCGGCGCCGGCCAGGCCCGGCTCGACCTGAGCAAGCTCGACCCCGCCGGGGCCGACCTCTCCAGCCGGGTGGAGATCGGTGCGGGCGACCTGACGGTCGTGGTGCCGTCCGACGTCACCGTGAACGTGGTCACCCGGATGGCGCTCGGCAACATCACCATCCCCGGCAGCGACCGGAACGACAGCACCGGCCGGCACACCTACGAGATCCACCCCGGCACCGACCGGCCGTCCAAGGGCACGCTCGACCTCATGCTGGAGGTCGGGCTCGGCAACATCAAGGTGGTCCAGCAGTGAGGAAGCACCGGATCGACCTGTTCTCGCTGATCGCGGGCGCGCTGTTCACCGTGATCGCGGTGGTCTACCTGGCCGCGGCGGTCAACGACCAGTCGGTGAACGGACGGATCGTCATCCCCGTCGCCTTCATCGTGCTCGGCGCCGGCGGCCTGGCCGGCGCGGTCGCGGCGGTGGCCCGCCGCGGCCGGTCCAACGGCGAGGAGTAGCCCGCAAGTCCCGGGAAGGGCCCGGTCCGCGGGCGGCTCAGCTCTGCTGCGGGCCGAGGTTCAGCGTGTCGCCGCTCCTCGTGACGGTGTACTTCGTGAGCGGCTTCCTGGCCGGCCCGTTGACCACCGCGCCGGTGGCCGCGTCGAACCGGGAGCCGTGGCACGGGCAGTACAGCTGGCCGTTCTTCGGGGCGTCCACCGCGCAGCCGGAGTGCGTGCAGACCGACGAGAGGCCGCAGTACTGGCCGGCCTTGGGCTGGACGATGTAGACGGCGTCGCCCGTCGCCGGGTCCTTGACCTGGGCCGAGCCGCCGACCGGCACGTTCGCGGCGGGCACCGAGGGGGCCTGACCGGCGGGCCCGGAAGGGGTCGGCGCGGCGGGCCCGGAAGGGGTCGGCGCGGCGGGCCCGGAAGGGGTCGGCGCGGCGGACACGGAAGGGGTCGGCGCGGCGGACACGGAAGGGGTCGGCGCGGCGGACACGGAAGGGGTGGCGACCGGGGCCGCGGACTGCTTCGGCGCCGCCGTCCTGTCCCGTCCGAAGGTCCGGGTGAGCGAGCCGGTGAGCAGCCCGGCGCCGCCGATCGCGACGGCGGCGATCCCGCCGTCCATCAGGGACCGGCGCCGCACGTGCTCCTCGCTCAGCCCGCGCTCGCGGTCCAGCCCGGCGCGCCGCGCGAGGTAGCCGTCCACCGACAGCTCCGGGGTGCCGGCCAGCAGGAGCGGCGTCCAGGCCAGCAGGTAGCCCAGGTCGTTGCCGAGGTAGTACGGCGAGACGTTCCAGCTGACGGTCAGCCAGAGGCTGAGGCTGATCGCCGCGCCGCCGAGCGCCGCGACCCGGCCCCACAGACCGAGCAGCGTGCCGAGGCCGACCGCGAGCTCTCCGAAGGCGATGACGAGCGCGAACAGGGTCGGCGCGTCCAGGGCCGGGCCGAGCAGGAAGGAGATCGGGCTGGCGGCCCTGACCGCTTCGGTCTGCGAGACGAACGACGCCGGATCGCCCGCCCCGGCCAGGTAGTGCGCGTCGGACAGCTTGTCGAGGGCCGCGTACACGAAGGTGACGCCGAGGAAGAGCCGCAGCGGCACCATCGCGAACCGGGTCGCGAACGCCCGCCACCGGGCCGCCCGGTCCGCCACTCCCCCGTCGGCCGCCACGGAGTTGCTGGCCTCCGACATGCCTCACACCTTCCCTCGCGCCTGCCGCTCCTGACAGGTCCGGTCCGCATTCTGCCCGCTCGTGAACGCTTTCGGTGGGAGGTCCGCCCTTCGGGAACCCCCGGAACCCCGAACGGCCGCGCCGCCGCTCCCTCGACCACGGGAACGACGGCGCGGCCGTTCAGGCTCCGGCCGGGCGGCCGGCGGGAGTGCTCACTCCCACTCGATGGTGCCCGGCGGCTTGCTGGTGACGTCCACGACGACGCGGTTCACGTCGCGGACCTCGTTGGTGATGCGGGTGGAGATCTTGGCCAGCACGTCGTACGGCAGGCGCGACCAGTCGGCGGTCATGGCGTCCTCGGACGAGACCGGACGCAGCACGATCGGGTGACCGTAGGTGCGGCCGTCGCCCTGCACGCCCACGCTGCGCACGTCGGCGAGCAGCACGACCGGGCACTGCCAGATCTCGCGGTCCAGGCCGGCCGCGGTCAGCTCCTCGCGGGCGATCGCGTCGGCCTCGCGGAGCAGGTCCAGGCGCTCCTTGGTGACCTCCCCGACGATCCGGATGCCGAGGCCCGGGCCCGGGAACGGCTGGCGCTGGACGATCTCCTCCGGCAGGCCGAGCTCCTGGCCGACCATCCGGACCTCGTCCTTGAACAGCTTGCGCAGCGGCTCGACCAGCTGGAACTGCAGGTCCTCGGGCAGACCGCCGACGTTGTGGTGGGACTTGATGTTGGCGGTGCCGGTGCCGCCGCCGGACTCCACCACGTCCGGGTACAGGGTGCCCTGGACCAGGAAGTCGACCGACTCGCCGTGCTCGCCGGCCTCGGCGATGATCTCGGCCTGGGCCTGCTCGAAGACCCGGATGAACTCGCGGCCGATGATCTTGCGCTTCTCCTCGGGGTCGGTGACGCCCTTCAGCGCGTTCAGGAAGCGCTCGGACGCGTCGACGACCTTCAGCTGCACGCCGGTGGCCGCGACGAAGTCCTTCTCGACCTGCTCGGTCTCGCCCTTGCGCATCAGGCCGTGGTCGACGTAGACGCAGGTCAGCTGGTCACCGATGGCCTTGTTGACCAGGGCCGCGGCGACCGCGGAGTCCACGCCGCCGGACAGGCCGCAGATCGCGCGCTTGGTGCCGACCTGCTCGCGGATCAGCGCGACCTGCTCCTCGACGACGTTGCCGGTCGTCCAGGTCGGGGCGATGCCCGCGCCGCGGTAGAGGAAGTGCTCCAGGATCTGCTGGCCGTGGTCGGAGTGCAGCACCTCGGGGTGGTACTGGACGCCGTAGAGCCGGGCCTCGTCGTTCTCGAAGGCCGCGACCGGCACCACGTCGGTGGAGGCGGTGACCGTGAAACCCTCGGGCGCGGCGGAGCAGGCGTCGCCGTGCGACATCCACACCGAGTGCTTCGCCGGGACGCCCTCGAACAGGGTGGAGCCGGTGCGGCTGACGGTCAGCGGAGTGCGGCCGTACTCGCGGGCGCCGCTGTTGTCGACGGTGCCACCGAGCGTCTTGGCCATCAGCTGGAAGCCGTAGCACATGCCGAACACCGGGACGCCGGCCTCGAAGATCGCGCGGTCGAGCTGCGGCGCGCCCTCCTCGTAGACCGACGACGGGCCGCCGGACAGGATGATCGCCTTCGGGTTCTTGGCGAGCATCTCGGCGACCGGCATGGAGCTCGGCACGATCTCGCTGTAGACCCGGGCCTCACGCACCCGGCGGGCGATGAGCTGGGCGTACTGGGCACCGAAGTCGACGACCAGCACGGTGTCGGTCTCAGGTACGGACTGGACGGGAATTGCAGCGGACACAGACGGCCTTCCGGCAGCGGTATCGAGGGTGTCGCGCGGTGCGCGACCCTGGCGGGGCCGCGACGGCGACGGGTGGGGGTGTCTGAACACCGATTCTACCGGGCTGCCCGGTTTCACTCGTCTGCACGTCCAAACGACCGTGACCGGGCGGGCCCGCGCTTCGTTGCTTCTGACGACGTACGACCGCGCCGCGTCCGCCAGACGCGCCGCCTCCGCCCCGGGCGCGGGGCGCCGCCGCACGTCACGCAGGACCACGCGTGGAGCTCCACTCCAGTCCGCCGGCGCACGTGGCGCCGCCGCTGTTCCGGCCCGGCCGGGCGCGGCGCGCCGTGGGACCGTGCGCGGGTGCCGCGGCCGGCCAGCAGGGGACAGCGACCCCGGCCGCGACTGGAGCACGGGGTGGGGCGGCCGGCCCCGGGGACGCCCGGGCCGGCCGCCGCACCCCGGCACGACCCCGGGTGCGCGCCCCGGGCGCACGCCCCTCACCGTTTCGCGCCGCTACGCGCGTCCCCGTGCGCCGCGACCGACCGAACCGCTACGCACCGTGATCATCTGCGGGGCGAAGCGGAGCTCACCACCGCAAAATGGACCGGGCCGAAGTGTGCCGAACCGGTTGCAGACCGAGCCCTCCGTCCAGCACGATGCTTCGTGGAAACGGTTCTCCCGGCGGCCGACGGCTCACCGCGGAGACCGGGACCGCTGCCGCCGCGACCCGGGGCGGCAGCGGTTTTCACCTCACGCTCCGTGAGCGAATGTCCGGCGCAGGCATGCGCGCCGACCCGCCGCACCGCGAGCGTGCGCGCCCCGCGCCGCCGGCCACCCACGCCGGAGCCGCACCCGGCGCGACCCCGAAGCCAACCGAACGACGGCGCTCCTCCCCCGGCGCCGTCACCTCCAGCACCGGCGCAGCCCTGACGCCGCGTGCTGAGCGACAAAGGGCCCCGTTCCCCCGCGGGGCCCTTTGCCCTGTCCGTCCCGGCCCATCCGGACCGGGGCCCGCGCTACGGGTGGTCGCGCCAGACGCTCGGGTCGACCGGATTCCCGCCGTCCTGGGGGCGTACGGGCGGCTCACCCGCTCCGGCCGCCGGCGCGAGCGGCCCGTCGTGCGAGCCGACCACGTCGCTCACCCCGGCCTCCGGCCGGTACGGCCCGGGCTCGCCGCCGCCGTACCCGTACGGAGCGCTCTGCGGCGGGACCGCAGCCCCGTACTGGACACCCGCGGCGCCCCGGCCGCCGGCCATGGCGGACAGCACCGGCGCCAGCACCAGCGCGCCGATCACCGCCCAGATCGCGTTGGCCGCGAGCAGCGTCCCGAACACCAGGCTCACCGAGTAGTCGCCGCCGGCCGGGCCGGTGCGCGTCGGCGCGGCGCCGAGGGCCGTGACCGCGCCGCCGGACAGCACCATGAGCAGGGTCAGTCCGGCCGCGTACACCACCGCCAGCCGGATCCGGTCGGCCGCGTCGAGCCGGCGGCGGTGGGCCGTCCAGGCCAGCAGGGCCACCGCGGCGACGGCCAGCAGGCCGGTGAAGCGCCAGGCCACGGTCTCGCCGTGCAGGTCGAAGAAGGAGAACTCCTGGACGCCCGGGTACCCGCCGTCCGCGGAGCTCCAGCCCGCGCTCCGGGCGGCGGGCTCGCCCCCGCCCCGGAGCGTCGCCCCCGAGCCGATGCCGATCAGCAACAGCCCGAGGTTGGGCAGGAAGGCCAGCGACACCGCGGTCTGCCAGCCCTCGCCGTATGCCGCGACCAGGATGAACGCCACCACCGCGGCGATCCCGACCAGCAGCGCGAGCACCTGGCCGGCCGCCAGCGCCGCCACCGCCCAGCCGCGGATCGTCCGGTTGCGCCAGGCCGCCCAGCGCAGCGCGTCGGTGCCGTACACGGCGAACGCGACCAGCCCGGCGAGCAGCGCGCTCCAGCCGACCGCCTCCGGCCAGCCGGCGTCCGCGGTGTACGTGATCGGCGACTGCCGCCCGAACCCGGTGGCGGCGCCGGGCAGGTACGGGCTCCAGCTCGCCCCGGCGAGCAGGCCGAGCAGCAGCGTCACCGCCGCCGCGGCCACCGCGGTGCGCACCGCCTCGCCGGCCGCCTGGCCGCGGGTCATCTGCTGGGCCGTCCTCGCCTGCCGACGGCGGGAGAGCGACCGCAGGCCGAGCCAGAGCGCGAGCAGCCAGAGCACGGTGACGCTCAGCGGGAGCAGCCTCGCCGTCGTCCCGACGCCGCTGTCGGTGTTCCGCCAGTGGATCGCGTAGGCGAGCTTGAACGGGGCGCCGAGCGCGCCGAGCGCCATCGCGAGGGCCGCGCCGTAGCGCTCGCCGAACCCGGGGACCTGGACCACGTAACCGGGGTCGCCGTAGTCGCTCGGGATCGCCGCGATCAGCGCGGCGACCAGCAGGACGACGGTCGGCGCGCACAGCGCGACGAGCGCCGGGCGCCAGTCCGTGCCGGTCAGCCAGCGCAGGCCGGGCGACTGCCCGGCCGCCGGGTCGTGCGGCCGCCCGGCGCCCCAGACGCCCAGCGAGGGCGCCCCGGAGCCGGGCGGCAGCGGGGGCGGCGGCGGCACGGCGGACGGTCCGTACGACGGCGGGGGCGGTGCGGCGGGCGGTGGCGGCGGCGGTGGCGGCGCCGACGGCCGGCCGCACGCGGCACAGGCGGGCGCCCCCTCCACCGAAGCCGCGCCGCACGATGCGCAGATGGCCATGAACCGCGTTCCCCCCGCTCGACGAGTTCCCTGGTCCCCAGGGAGCCCGTTTATCCCATCGGATCCGAACGGATGTCAACCAGCGTCCAAGCCCGGCGTGTTGATCTCCCGCCGAGCGTCAGCCGCGCTTCTTCGGCACTTCCGGCACGGGCAGCAGCGGCAGCCACAGCGCCCCGAACGCGTCCTCCGGCACGGCCGGCCGCACCGGCGCCACGGCGGCGATCCGGCGGTACTCCGCGCCCTGCTCCGGCCGCGGGTCGGCGTCGCCCTTGTTGGGCCACATCGACATGGCCCGCTCGGCCTGCGCGGTGATCGTCAGCGAGGGGTTGACGCCGAGGTTGGCGGAGACGGCCGCACCGTCCACGACGCTGATCCCCGGGTGCCCGTACAGCCGGTGGTACGGGTCGACCACGCCCGTCTCGGCGGTGTCGCCGATCGGGCAGCCGCCGAGGAAGTGCGCGGTCATCGGGATGTCGAAGATCTCGCCGGCGGAGCTGCCGGCGAAGCCGTTGATCTCCTCGGCGAGCGCCCGGGCACCCTGCTCGGCGGCCGGGATCCAGGTCGGGTTGGGCGCGCCGTGGCCCTGGGTGGAGGTCAGCCGGGCCTTGCCGAGCAGGTCCTTCTTCAGCGAGACGGTGATCGAGTTGTCCAGCGACTGCATCACCAGGCCGATGATCGTCCGCTCCGACCAGCGGTGCTTGTTCATCGAGCGCGCGAAGGTCACCGGGTGGCGCACCGAGCCGCCCAGGTAGCGCAGCCAGCGCGGGATCCGCCCGGCGCCCTTGACCTGGGCGATCGACAGCGCGCCCATCGCGTTCGAACCCTTGCCGTAACGGACCGGCTCGATGTGGGTGTCGGCGTCCGGGTGGATCGAGGAGGTGATCGCGACACCCTTGGTGAAGTCCGCGCGGGCACCGTACCGCCGGTCGGTGGTCTGCGCGCCCACCAGCGCCTCGGAGTTGGTCCGGGTCAGCTCGCCGAGCCGGGCCGAGAGTCGGGGCAGGTGGCCGTCCGCGCGCATCCGGTGCAGCAGCGACTGGGTGCCGTAGGTGCCGGCCGCGACCACCACCCGGGCGGCGGTGACGGTCCGCGCGCCCGCCTTCACCCGGTCCGTCTTCGAGCGGGAGTCGGTGCGGCGCACGTCCACCGCGAAGCCCTGGCCGTGCTCCCGGATCCGGGCCACCGTGGTGAGCGGGTGGATCTCCGCGCCGCCCTTCTCGGCCAGGTACAGGTAGTTCTCGGTGAGCATGTTCTTGGCGCCGTGCCGGCAGCCGGTCATGCACTCGCCGCACTCGACGCAGGCCTTGCGGGCCGGGCCGGCGCCGCCGAAGTACGGGTCGGCGACCTCCTCCCCGGGCGCGGCCTTGGCCGTGCCGTCGGTGTCCTTGCCGTCCCCGAAGAAGACCCCGACCGGGGCCATGTGGAAGGTGTCCCCGACGCCCATCTTCTCGGCCGCCGCCCTGAGGTGGACGTCGGACGGCGTGACGGTCGGGTTGAGCCGCACCCCGAGCATCCGCTGCGCCTGGTCGTAGAACGGCGCCAACTCCTCCTGCCAGTCGGCGATGTGGCGCCACTGGCGGTCCTCGAAGAACGCCTTCGGCGGGACGTACAGGGTGTTGGCGTAGTTCAGCGAGCCGCCGCCGACCCCGGCGCCGGCCAGGATCAGCACGTTGGCCAGCAGGTGGATCCGCTGGATGCCGTACAGGCCGAGCGCCGGCGCCCACAGGTAGTTCGGCAGGTCCCAGGAGTTCTTCGGCAGTTCGTCGCGGTCGAAGCGCCGCCCGGCCTCCAGGACGGCCACCCGGTAGCCCTTCTCGGTCAGCCGCAGCGCGGCGACCGAGCCGCCGAAGCCGGAGCCGACCACGACCACGTCGTAGTCGAACTCGCCCTGTACCGGGGACCCCGCCATCTGCCACTGCTCCTTAAACGTCCGAACCTGCTTGTGGTGCCCGCGAGTCGGTCCCGACACGACCCGCGCCTACTTGAAGCGCAGCGCCTTCAGCGCCCGCAGCCCGCCGGTGAACACCGCCGCGAACTGCCGGTCGTCGAGCCCGAGCGAGGGCGCGAGCGGGAGCAGCCGCTGGGTCGCGATGGTCTGCGCCTCGGTGAACCGCAGGATGCCCTCCGCGCCGTGCCGCCGGCCGAGCCCGGAGTCGCCCATCCCGCCCATCGGCGAGGCGACCGAGCCGTACGCGGCGGCGTACGCCTCGTTGACGTTGACCGTGCCGGTGCGCAGCCGGGCCGCGACCGCCCGCCCGCGGCGCAGGTCCCGGGTCCAGACACTGGAGTTGAGGCCGTACGGGGTCGCGTTCGCGGCGGCCACCGCCTCGTCCTCGGTGTCGAAGCGGTAGACCGAGACGACCGGGCCGAAGGTCTCCTCGCCGCAGACCGCCATGTCCGGGGTGACGCCGTCGAGGATGGTCGGCTCGTGGAAGAACGGGCCGAGGTCGGGCCGGGCGCGGCCGCCGGCCAGCACGGTGGCGCCGGCCTTGACGGCCTCCTCGACGTGCCGGGTAGTGGTGTCCAGCTGGCGGGCCGAGACCAGCGAGCCCATGTCGGCGCCGTACGCGAGGCCGCCGCCCAGGCGCAGGTTGCGGGTGCGCTCGGCGAACTTCTCCAGGAAGGCGTCGGCGACCGAGCGGTGCACCATGAGGCGCTCGATGGAGATGCAGAGCTGCCCGGCGGAGGAGAAGCAGGCCCGCACGGCGCCCGCCGCGGCCCGGTCGAGGTCGGCGTCGGAGAGCACCAGCATGGCGTTCTTTCCGCCGAGTTCGAGCGAGGCGCCGACCAGCCGGGCGGCGGCGCGCCGGGCGACGTCGCGGCCGGTGCGGGTCGAGCCGGTGAACGAGACGTAGTCGGCGTGCTCGACCACGGCCGGGCCGATCACCGGTCCGTCGCCGATCACGACCTGCCACAGGTCGGCCGGCAGCCCGGCCTCGACGAGCAGCTCGCGGGCCCACAGCGCGGTGAGGGCGGTCTGCGTGTCCGGCTTGTTGACCACGGCGTTGCCGGCCACGAAGGCGGGCAGGGCGTCGCCGACGGACAGCTCCAGCGGGTAGTTCCACGGCGAGACGTGGCCGATCACGCCCTTGGGGCGGCGGGCCTCGATCGCCTGGGTGAGCACCGGCAGCGCGCCGCCGTGCCGCTTGTCGCGCAGGTACCCGTGCGCGGCGCGCCCGTAGTGCCGGGCGGCCATGGCGACGGCGAGCACCTCCTCGAAGGCGTGCAGCCGGGCCTTGCCGGTCTCGGCCTGGATCAGGTCGAGGACCTCGTCCTGCCGCTTGAGCAGCAGGTCGTGGAAGCGCAGCAGGACGGCGGCGCGGCGGCGGACCGGCAGCGCGGCCCAGGCCGACTGGGCGCGGCGGGCCAGCTGGAAGGCCACCTCGACGTCGGCCGGGGTGGACCGCGGCAGGCTCGCCAGCCGCTCGCCGGTCAGCGGGGCCACGGTCTCCACCACGCTGGGTTCGCCGGTCGCGGTGACACCGCCGGCCAGCCGGGCCACCAGGGACGGCGGGACGGCGCCGGCGACGGTCCGGCCGCCGCCGGGGGCGGCCGGGTTGCCGCCCGCGGGAGCGGTGCCGGGGTGTTCGGTGGCCGCTGCGTCTGCTGTGAGGTCCGACATACGGCGCAGCCTAGGCGCTCGGCGGCCGGTTCGGTACCCGTCGGTAACAACAATCTGCCGGTACCGGACGGACCGGGCGCGACCCGGGTCCGGCGTTCAGCGGGTCGGCGTGAAGTGGTTCAGCACCGTGGTGAAGCGCTGGTAGGCCTCGTTCCATTCGTTGCCCTTCTCCGGGCTGGACGAGTAGATCGCGTAGGCGGTGCCGTCCTCGTCGATGAACTCGGTCTCGATCGCGTGTCGGCGGCCGCCCTCCTTGGCCGCGTAGCTGAACTCCCAGACGGCCGCCTCGTGGCCGTTCACCGCGGTGCTCGCCATCCTGTGCTGCTTGTAGTCCTTCTGCGCCTTGGAGACGCTGGCCTCCATCTCCCGCATGTGCTCCAGCGGCTTGACCGACTGGCCGACGGTGACCGCGAACTGCAGGTAGTGCACCTTGCCGTCGGGGCTGTAGAAGATCTGGTTGCTGTCGGTCCCGAGGATGCGCTGCCAGGCCGGGTTCGCGGCCGGCAGCGGGAAGCGGAATCCGGCCTGGTCCTCCACCCACTGATAGCCGGCGGGCGCCGGATCGCCGCTCGCCGAGGCGCTCGGCTCCGGCTCGGCCGGGGTGGTCACGGCGGGCGTCGCCGGGTCGTCGCCGCCGGGGCCGGCGGCGTGCCGGGTGGCGAGGAAGGTGGCCACGGCCGCGATCAGGCCGACGGCCACCGCGATGCCGACGATCTTCGCCATGCTGCGGCGTCTGGCCGGTCCCCGCGCGGGCGTAATGGTGTGCGGGACCGGCGCGACGGGCCCAGTGGGCGCCCCCGCCATGACCGACGCGCCCGCCTGAGCGCCCGCGACGGGGGCGTGCGACGCGGTCACCGAGCTGCCGGCCGAGGCGTTCGCCGTGGTGACGGACGTCTGCTCCGAACGCGCGTCGGTCGCCTCCGCGGCATCGTCCGACCCGGCGCCCGCGGCGCCGGCGTCCGGACCGGCGTCACCGGTACCGCCGGTCGCGTCGCCGCGGTCCACGACGGGCACCGACATCGTCGGCGTCCGGACCGGCGCGACCGGCTTCAGGCCGATCGTGTGCCCGGCCTGCACCTCGGCCAGCATCCGGGCCGCCTCGTCCGCGCCCGGCCGGTCGGCCGGGTCCTTGGCCATCAGCGCGGCCAGCACCGGCCCGAGCGGCCCGGCCCGGCGCGGCTCCGGCAGCGGCTCGCCCACGACCGCGGCCAGCGTGGTGATCGGCGAGGTCCGGCGGAACGGCGACTGGCCCTCGACGGCCGCGTACAGCGTCGCCCCGAGGCCCCACAGGTCGGAGGCCGGCCCGGGCCGCTCACCCTGGGCGCGCTCCGGCGCGAGGTAGTCCGGCGAGCCGACGAGATCGCCGGGCCGGGTCAGCTCGGCGGAGCCCTCGTACGTCGCGATCCCGAAGTCCAGCAGGACGACCCGGCCGGTGCCGCGCTCCAGCAGCACGTTGGCCGGCTTCACGTCCCGGTGCAGCACGCCCAGCTGGTGCCCGCGGTGCAGCGCGGCCAGCACCTGGCTGCCGACCTCGGCGGCGGCGCGCGGCTGGAGGGTGCCGTCCTGGCTGATCACGTCGGCCAGCGAGCGGCCGTCGACCAGTTCCATCACGATCCACGGCCGGCCGTCCTGCTCCAGCACGTCGTGCACGGTGATGACGCCGGGGTGCTTGATCCGGGCCGCCGCGCTCGCCTCGCGCTTCATCCGGGCGTGCAGGATCTGCAGCTCCTCCTCGGGGAGGTGGTTGACGGTCAGTTCCTTGACCGCGACCTCGCGGTCCAGCATCCGGTCCCAGGCCCGCCACACGGTGCCCATACCGCCGCGGCCGAGCCGCTCGCCCAGCTCGTACCGCCCGGCCAGCAGCCGCTCCGTCTCGGCCGTCTCCGGCCGGTCCTGCACGCCCATCGGCGACCGCTCCCCCTCGCTTCAAAGCTGCCGTCACTGCGACGGAGGGCCTGGTGCAGACCACTGTTCGAACAAATCCCACGCACACATTAGGCCTACCGCGCCGACCCCGGTAATCTCCCCGGTCCACCGCGTCGGCGAACCCGGAGCGGGCGGGGCCGTCAGCCCGCGAACAGCACCACGGCGGTCACCCCCAGCACCAGCAGCAGGAAGACGCCTCCGACCAGCAGCGGCCCCAGCAGGGCGGGGGGTATCCGGGGCGGCCGGCCCCCGTCCGTCCGCTCCGGCCGGCCGGCGGACGGCGCGGCGGCGCCCCGGCCGCGTCCGCGCGAGGACTTCACCAGCGGCCCGTCCGGCCGCAGCACGACGTCCCGCGGCGCCCGCTCACCGCCGGTCGGCTCCGGCGCGCCCGCCAGCAGCGCCGCCAGCTCCCGGCGGACGGCGTCGGCGGTCGGCCGCAGCACCGGATCGGGCTGGAGCAGCCGCTCGACGACCGGCGCCAGCGGCCCGCAGAGCGCCGACGGCTCGCGCCGCCCGTCCCGTACGGCCGTCACCAGCTCCGGCACCCCGCCCTCGGGGTACGGCGAGCGCCCGGTGACCAGCCGCTGCAGCAGCACCCCGAGCGCCCAGCAGTCGCCGGCCGGGCCGCCGTCCAACGGCCAGCGCTCCGCCACCGGGCCGACCAGGGTGGCCCGCACCTCGTACCGGCGGCGCCCGCCGGGGCCGCCGAGGTCCTCGGCCAGTACCTCCTCGGCCACCCCGGACAGCAGCCCGCCGAGCATCGCCGCGCCGTCCTCGCAGACCAGCACCGACTCGGCGGTCAGGTTGCCGTGGCTGAGTCCGGCCTCGTGCAGCGAGCGCAGCGCGCCCGCCAGGTCCGCCGCCAGCTCGGCCGCCCGGTAGGGCGGCACCGGCCCGTCCGCCGCGAGTTCGGCCAGCGGTACCCCGGCCGGCCGCTCCTCGACCGTCCAGAGCAACTCGTCGTCGACGAAAGCCCCGACCCCGCGCAGCAGCCGCGGGTGCCAGGTCGGCGCCGCCGAGCCGACCGCCGCGACCCGCCGGACCAGCCGGTCGGCCTGCGCCGGCGTCCCGTCCTCCGGGTCGTGGCCGCCGGTCAGCAGCACGGGCAGCTCCAGGGCGCGCAGCAGCACCGGCTCGCCGGTGCCCTCGTCCACCGCGACCGCACGCAGCGGCCCGGGACGGTCCGTCAGCCGGTAACGCCCCGCCAGCACCTGCCCCGGGCCCGCTCGCATGCCAGTTCCTCTCGCTCACCGAGCAGCCTACTGAGCGGCTCCTTCAGGCTCGATCCCATGGACTGGACCGGTCCGATCGACGCCGCCGTCCGAGTCTCCGGCAACGGCAGGGGCAACCAGGCGACGCGGGCCGAGGTCGTGCGCACCGTCGAGGCGACCGTGACCGACGGCGAACAGCCTGTCACCTCCACCGACGGGCGCCGTCCCGACCGCTTCCGCAAGGGCGCGCTCGTCCTGACCATCCACCGGCTGCTCTTCCTGAGAGACGGGAAACCACCGGTGCCGGTTCCGCTTGCCGCCGTCACCGACGCGGCCGTGGCACGGACCAGGCTCAACGGCGACGTGCTGACGGTCGTCGCGCTGACCGGCCCGCACCGCTTCGAGGACGTGGCCGGGGCCGGGGAGTCCGCGAGCAGATCAGGGCTGCCGCCCGGACCGCCCGGACCGCCCGGACCGCCCGGACCGCCCGGACCGCCCTGATGCCGGCCCCCGCGGCGCCCGCCGCCGCACCGTCCGGCTCCGCCCCCAAGGAGCCCGGCGCCGGCGAACAACTCCACCGCCGACTGGAGCGGTTGGCCGCCCTGCACCGCTCCGGGGCGCTCACCGGCGAGGAGTTCGCCAAGGCCGAGGAGCGCCCGCTCGGCTGACCGCCGCGCTCACGGCGCGGGCTGGAAGCTGGCGAAGGCCTCGTCCCTGGCCTGGGAGTTGGCCGGGGCGCTCCAGTCCGCGTCCGGCGTGATCCAGTAGATCGCGTAGCCGTACTTGGCCGGAGTGCCGGTCACGAAGCCGCGGTTGAGCGAGTGCATCTTCGGCGTGCCGTTGGTCCACTCCCAGTCGGCCGCGTTGGTCCACTGGCGGTAGTTGATGGACACGAGGTTGACCCGCTGGTAGTTGGTGACCGTCGGGCGCAGCGAGGACTCGCCCGCCTGCCAGTCGGCGAGCGCGCTCGGGCCGGGGTCGGTGGTCCACTCGATCTTCAGGGTGCTGCCGTTGCCCTGGAAGGTCCGGCGGATGCTCTCCGAACCCGTCTGCTGGAGCCAGTCCGGCAGCACGACCGAGAAGCCGGTCGGGTCCTTGTACAGGTGGTACCCGGCGGGCACCGCGCCCCCCTGGGCCGGCTGCGTCGCGCTCGGCGTTGCGGCCGGGGTCGGCGTGGGCGTGGGCGTCGGGGCGGGCGTCTGGGCGGCCGCAGGGGTCGTCGCCGCGGTGGCCGGGGCAGGCGGCGGGGCCGCCGAAGTGGCGGCCGGGGTCGGCTCGGCGGCCGTCGGGGTCGGCGTGGTGGCGGCGGTCGGCGCGGCCGCGCTCGGGGTCGCGCCCGTGGTGGCCGCCGCCGGCGAGGTGGCGCCCGCGCCGTGCGCCGTGCTGCCGTTCGAACCGTCGACGGCCTGCACCACCGCGACGATCCCGGCGATCAGCAACAGCACCACGACGATGGTCACCACGGCCAGCCGCCGCCGGCCCTTGCGCGGGTCGGCGCCGGCCGCCTGCGTCGCGCCCATCGTCCACTCGCTGGTCACCGGCCGGATCGGCTCCGCGGCCGGGTCGACGGGCCCGGCCGGCTCCGGCTCGGGGGCCGTCACCGGGGCGGCCACGGGCTCCTCGGCCTTCGCCCTGCTGCCGACCCGGACGGTCCCGAGCAGCCCGCCGATCGTCCGCTTCGCGGTGCCGTCGGGGGCCGGGGCCTGCTCCTCGTCCTTCGCGGCGGGAGCCGTGGCCGGGTCCGAGGCCGGGGCCGGGGCCGAACCCGCCGACACGGCGGCCGGCTTGACCGGCATCGCGTGCTCGGTCGTCGACTCGGCCTTGGCGGTGGCCTCCGCGACGACCCGCTTGAGCATCGACCTGGTCTGCGAGGCGTCCAGCCGCTCGGCCGGGTCCTTCTCCAGCAGCCCCTCGATCACCGGCAGCAGCGGCCCGGCGTTCTGCGGCGTGACGAGGTCCTCGGTCATCACCGCCGTCAGGGTGGCCAGCGCCGACCCGCGGTCGTACGGCGGCCGGCCCTCCACCATCGCGTACAGCGTGCCGCCCAGCGACCACAGGTCGGCCGGCGGCCCGGGCTTCTGCCCGCGCGCCCGCTCCGGGGATATGTACGAGGGCGCGCCGACCAGCATGCCGGTGGAGGTGACCGAGGCGTCGCCCTCGACGCTGGCGATGCCGAAGTCGGTGAGCACCACCCGGCCGTCCTCGCCGATCAGCACGTTCGACGGCTTCACGTCGCGGTGCAGGATGCCCAGCGCGTGCGCGGCGCTCAGCACGCCCAGCACGTCGAGCGCGATCTCGGCCGCCCGAGCGGGCGTCAGCGGCCCGTCCTCCTTGATGACGTCGGCCAGCGAGCGGGACTCCACCAGCTCCATGACGATCCACGGCCGGTCGTCCTCCTCGACCACGTCGAAGACGGTGACCGCCGAGTTGTGCCGGATCCGCGCGGTGGCCTTGGCCTCGCGCAGCGTCCGGACGATCAGCCGGTGCTTCTCCTCCTCCTCGACGCTGGCGTTCATCCGCAGTTCCTTGACCGCGACAATCCGGCCCAGCATCTCGTCCTCGGCGCGCCAGACGGTGCCCATACCGCCGCGCCCGAGCACCGCGTCCAGCCGGTAGCGTCCGGCCAGGAGTCGGCCGGTGGAACCCTGCGCCTGGGTCATTCGGAACGTTCCCCCATGTGCTGCTGGCGGTCGTGGTGACGGCGCGTCGGCCCGGCGTCTGGGCCCGAACGCCAAGCCTCCATCATCCCCTGTCCACCGGGCCCTCGACCACCCGGCCCCCGGCCAGTGATCCGCCGGACCGAAACGGCCCCGGCTCTCCGTGCCCGATCTGTGATCGAAAACTCGCCAAGATTCGTCCCGAACACTGTTACGGTTCGGCAGCTCACCGTCTTTCCGGGGGGATCCGACACCCATGACCGCACCCGCCTGGGGCACTGACGAACGGTCGGGCCGGCCGCCAACCGCCCAGCACTACACGGTGGCGCCCGCCGTCGGCGCCCCGGAGGGCTACGTCGCGCCGGGAATGCCCGGTGTCCCGGTGGCCGGATACGAACCCACCGCCCCCGCCACCCGCCGGCGGCGCCCGCGTCGGCGCGTCGGACTGGCCGCCACCGCCGCGGTCGGCGCGATGTTCCTCGGCGCCCTCGCCTACGGATGCGCGCCGCTGCGGGCCGAGGACAGCATCGGCTGGCTGGCCATCGCCCCGGCCGCCGCCGTCTCCTGGCCGCTCGGCCGACTGGGCGGCCGCAGCCGCGTGCTGCCGCTGCTGGGCGCGCTGCTCGCGGCCGGCGCGCTCTTCCTCGGCCAGTTACTCATCCAGGGCCGCCAGCTGTGCTCCCGCGGCCTGTACGGGCCGGCCGACATCCCGCTCCGCCCCCTCGCACACGACGTCCTGGCCGAGTGGCGCGCCGACCTGCGCCCGCTGGACCTCGCCTTCTACGGCATCGCCCTGGTCGGCGGCTTCATCCTGACCCGCCGCCACGCCGCCCGCGGTTGAGCCCCGGACACGACGAGGGCCCCCGCCGCAAAACGGCGGGGGCCTCGTCAACGCTCACCTCAGCGGTGGTCGAGCGCCGGGTTGACGGTGACCTCGACCCGCTGGAACTCCTTGAGCTCCGTGTAGCCGGTGGTGGCCATCGCGCGGCGCAGCGCGCCGAACAGGTTCATGGTGCCGTCCGGGGTGTGCGACGGACCGGTGAGGATCTCCTCGGTGGTGCCGACCGTGCCGAGGTCCACCCGCTTGCCGCGCGGCAGCTCCTCGTGGACGGCCTCCATGCCCCAGTGGAAGCCCTTGCCGGGCGCGTCGGTGGCGCGGGCCAGCGCGGCGCCGATCATGACCGCGTCGGCACCGCAGGCGACGGCCTTCGGGATGTCGCCGCTGTAGCCGACGCCGCCGTCCGCGATCACGTGCACGTAGCGGCCGCCGGACTCGTCCATGTAGTCGCGGCGGGCGGCGGCCACGTCCGCGACGGCGGTGGCCATCGGCACCTGGATGCCGAGCACGTTGCGGGTGGTGTGGGCGGCGCCGCCGCCGAAGCCGACCAGCACGCCGGCCGCGCCGGTGCGCATGAGGTGCAGCGCGGCGGTGTAGGTGGCACAGCCGCCGACGATGACCGGGACGTCCAGCTCGTAGATGAACTGCTTGAGGTTCAGCGGCTCGGCGGCGCTGGAGACGTGCTCGGCCGAGACGGTGGTGCCGCGGATGACGAAGACGTCGACGCCGGCGTCCACGACGGCCTTGGAGAACTCGGCGGTGCGCTGCGGCGAGAGCGCGGCGGCGGTGACCACACCCGAGTCGCGGACCTCCTGGATCCGCTGCTTGATCAGCTCGGCGCGGATCGGCGCGGCGTAGATCTCCTGCAGGCGGCGGGTGGCGGTGGCCTCGTCGGAGATCGAGGCGATCTCGTCGAGCAGCGGCTGCGGGTCCTCGTAGCGGGTCCAGAGGCCTTCGAGGTTCAGCACGCCGAGGCCGCCGAGGCGGCCGATGGCGATGGCCTGCTGCGGCGAGACCACACTGTCCATCGGGGCGGCCAGGAACGGCAGCTCGAAGCGGTAGGCGTCGATCTGCCAGGCGATCGAGACCTCCTTCGGGTCCCGGGTACGGCGGCTGGGGACGACGGCGATGTCGTCGAAGGCGTACGCCCGGCGGCCGCGCTTGCCTCGCCCGATCTCGATCTCAGTCACTTCGAGCCCTTCTGCTGTGTTGCTCATGCCCGCCGGGTCACCCCGGCCGCCCCCAGTATCCCGCACGGGTGGTGCGCACGCCCCGACGGCCCGGTCCGCGGACATGCGAGAAGGGCCCGCCATGGCGGGCCCTTCTGCGTTCAGCGCGTCAGCGGGACGAGTAGTTCGGCGCCTCGACGGTCATCTGGATGTCGTGCGGGTGGCTCTCCTTGAGGCCCGCCGAGGTGATCCGGACGAAGCGGCCCTTGCTCTCCATCTCGGCGACGGTGGCGGCGCCGACGTAGCCCATGGTCTGGCGCAGACCGCCGACCAGCTGGTACAGCACCGCGGACAGCGGACCCCGGTACGGGACCTGGCCCTCGATGCCCTCGGCGATGAGCTTCTCGTCGGAGGTGACCTCGCCCTGGAAGTAGCGGTCCTTGGAGAAGGACCTCGCCTGGCCGCGGGACTGCATGGCGCCCAGCGAGCCCATGCCGCGGTACGACTTGTACTGCTTGCCGTTGATGAACAGCAGCTCGCCCGGCGACTCCTCGCAGCCCGCGAGCAGCGAGCCGAGCATCACCGTGTCGGCGCCGGCGCACAGCGCCTTGCCGATGTCGCCGGAGTACTGCAGGCCGCCGTCGCCGATGACCGGCACGCCGGCCGCCTGGCAGGCCTGGGCGGCCTCGTAGATGGCGGTGATCTGCGGGACGCCGATGCCGGCGACCACGCGGGTGGTGCAGATCGAGCCCGGGCCGACGCCGACCTTGACGCCGTCCACGCCGGCGTCGATCAGTGCCTGGGCACCGTCGCGGGTGGCGACGTTGCCGCCGACCACGTCGACCTTGACGGCCGACTTGATCTTCTCGATCCAGGCCAGCGCGTTGTGGCTGTGGCCGTGCGAGGTGTCCACGACCAGGAAGTCCACGCCGGCCCCGACCAGGGCCTGGGCCCGGTCGAACGCCTCGGCGCTGGCGCCGACGGCGGCACCGACCAGCAGCCGGCCCTCGGCGTCCTTGGCGGCGTTCGGGTACTTCTCGGCCTTGACGAAGTCCTTGACGGTGATCAGGCCCTTGATCCGGCCCTCGTCGTCGACCAGCGGCAGCTTCTCGATCTTGTGGCGGCGCAGCAGCGCCATCGCGTCCTCGCCCGAGATGCCGACCTTGCCGGTGACCAGCGGCATCGGGGTCATGATCTCGCGGACCTGGCGGCTGCGGTCCGACTCGAAGGCCATGTCGCGGTTGGTGACGATGCCGAGCAGCTTGCCCGCCTCGTCCGCGACCGGCACGCCGGAGATGCGGAACTTGGCGCACAGCGCGTCGGCCTCGGCCAGGGTGGTCTCCGGGCCGACCGTGATCGGGTCGGTGACCATGCCGGACTCGGAGCGCTTCACCAGGTCGACCTGGTTGACCTGGTCCTCGACCGACAGGTTGCGGTGCAGGACGCCGACGCCGCCCTGGCGGGCCATCGCGATCGCCATCCGCGCCTCGGTGACCTTGTCCATCGCCGCGGAGAGCAGCGGGATGTTGACGCGCACGTTCCGGGAGACCCGCGAGGAGGTGTCGACCTGGTTCGGCAGCACCTCGGAGGCCCCGGGCAGCAGCAGGACGTCATCGAACGTGAGCCCGAGCATCGCGAACTTCTCGGGTACGCCTGCGGCGTTGTAAGACATTTGGGGGTACCTTCCGTGGCCGGCCTAATCCGCTCACGCCCTGAGGGTGGGGGCGCGTTCATCGCTCACTTACGCAGACCGCCGAAAGCCGGGTGAATTTGGAGGATCCTCCAGGGGAACCCCGTTCGTACCCGTGAAACTTTGGCAACCTGCCCAGGCGCCGATACCCCATGGTACTGGCACCGCGAATGTGGTCCTCGTGTGCCCTTGACAACACCCGCCCCCCGTGAGCCATTCCGCAGGCCACGGATCAGGAGGACTCCTCCGCGAGCGCCCGCAGCCGGCTGAGCGCGCGGTGCTGCGCCACCCGGACGGCGCCGGGCGACATCCCCAGCACCTCGCCGGTCTCCTCGGCGGACAGCCCGGCGGCCACCCTCAGCAGCACCAGCTCGCGCTGACGGGCCGGCAGGTTGGAGAGCAGTTCCTTGGCCCAGGCCGCGTCGCTGCTGAGCAGCGCCTGCTCCTCCGGGCCGAGCGCCTCGTCCGGCACCTCCGGCAGGTCGTCCTGCGGGACCACCGTCGAGGCGGGCCCGCGCATCGCGGCCCGCTGCAGATCGGCGATCTTGTGCGCGGCGATGCCGTAGACGAAGGCCTCGAACGGCCGCCCCTGGTCCTTGTACCGGGGCAGCGCGCACAGCACGGCGACGCACACCTCCTGCGCGATGTCGTCCACGTGGTGCCGGGCACCGCCGGGCAGCCGGACCAGCCGGCCGCGGCAGTACCGCAGCGCCAGCGGGTGGACGTACGCGAGCAGGGCGTCGATGGCCGGCCCCTCGCCGCGGACGGCGGCCGCGACCAGCTCGCCCACCAGCGGCGATCCACCGCCACCGAGCACGGGCGGACGGCCGGGGCCGACGCCATCGCCGGGGGCCGCACCGGAATCGGCGTACGACGGATCGCGCCCCGGACCGGAGGGTTCGGCCTCCACCGGGTCCGCCTGGCCGGCCGCACCGGCGACGTCGTCACGCATCGGTCCATGGTGCCTGGTCGAACGGGAAAACGCGGCACCGCGTCCGGAGTTGTGCACCGGAACGTTATGCGCTGCGGCACCGCGCGGCGTGCCGCCGCGCACCACCGGCCCCTCCTGCACCGTGCCGCCTCCCGCCCCGCCGCCGTCGGTGGTTCCGTCCGTCGCGCCGTCCGCCGAGTGTCCTGCGGCTGCGTGGTTCGCCGCAGTGCCTGTCCGCTGGTCCCCGAGGTGCTCCACCACTCCATGGTGCAACCTCGGGACCGTAACGTCACACGCCCGTGCGGCGCCCGTCCCCGGAAACACCGGCGGCGCGCCTGGGCCGGCGGCGCCGCCTGCGGTCAGCGGACCAGGCCCCAGCGGAAGCCCAGCGCCACCGCGTGGGCGCGGTCCGAGGCCCCGAGCTTCTTGAACAGGCGCCGGGCGTGGGTCTTGACGGTGTCCTCGGAGAGGAACAGCTCGCGGCCGATCTCGGCGTTGCTGCGACCGTGGCTCATGCCCTCCAGCACCTGGATCTCACGTGCCGTCAGGGTCGGCGCGGCGCCCATGTCGGGGCTGCGCAGCCGACGCGGGGCGAGCCGCCAGGTCGGGTCGGCGAGCGCCTGGGTGACGGTGGCCCGAAGCTCGGCGCGCGAGGCGTCCTTGTGCAGGTACCCGCGGGCGCCGGCGGCGACCGCGAGCGCGACGCCGTCGAGGTCCTCGGCGACGGTGAGCATGATGATCCGCGCGCCCGGGTCGGCGGACAGCAGCCGCCGGACCGTCTCGACCCCGCCGAGGCCGGGCATCCGGACGTCCATCAGCACGAGATCGGAGCGGTCGGCCACCCAGCGGCGGAGGACCTCCTCCCCGTTCGTCGCGGTGGTGACCCGGTCCACACCGGGTACGGTCGCGACGGCGCGGCGAAGCGCCTCGCGGGCGAGCGGGGAATCGTCGCAAACGAGAACGGAAGTCATGACCGTCGTCCTCCGCAGCTGATCCGCGTCACGTTGAGCCTCCTGGCTGGTACGAATCTCTCCGACACGGCCGATCGGCGACAGAGTCCGTGCTGATCGCCTCAACTTCCCGCGATCGTTCCCGACGTCCGGCGCCCGCTAACCGCCTCCGCACTTCCAACGACCGTCACTCGAATGAGTTACGGCCTTCAGGGCCATCTCCACCACTGTACGTGGCCAACTCATTACCGATCAGCCGCATCGCGGTGCACACGCCGCACTTTTGTGCAGCTCGCGCGCGGTCGGCGTACGACCCGCACACCGGTGCGGGGCGTCGCGCGCCCCTCGGCCACCCGATTGCCACGCCCGTGCCCGCGGAAGTCCATGCCCACTTTGCCCGTTTTTATAGCTTTCGTATGGTCATTGACTGTTGTGCCACTCTGTGGGTGACTTGTCCATGGAGTTGCCTTAAGTCATATTTCCAGGTGTCCATACCAGCGCATCGACGCCCCGCCACGCCCGCAGCGACCACCGCTGGGGCCGGCCCGCGGCCGACGAGCCTCTGAAGGGAATGAGCCATGGCAGATTTCTCCCGCCTCCCCGGTCCCAACGCGGACCTCTGGGACTGGCAGCTCTCCGCAGCCTGCCGTGGCGTGGACAGCTCGCTCTTCTTCCACCCCGAGGGCGAGCGCGGGGCTGCGCGGAGTTCGCGCGAGGCCAGCGCCAAGGAGGTCTGCATGCGCTGTCCCGTGATCGCCGAGTGTGCGGCGCACGCGCTGGCGGTGCGCGAACCGTACGGCGTCTGGGGCGGGATGACGGAGGACGAGCGCGAGGAGATGCTCGGGCGCTCGCGGCACCGCCTGGTCGAGGTCCCACTGGTCGCCCCGACGGTCGCTCAGCGCTAGCCCCACGCCCGCGCCACGCTGTGAAGAAACGTTTCTTCGCGGCGCCGAAAGCCCCAGCGACGTCGTATCCGCTCCCCAGCTGCCGCCCCACCCGCCCGGGCAGTCCGGTGTCAGCGGGCCCCGGCGGCCCCCGCGAGCCGCTCCAGCATCAGCGCCACGGCCGGCACCTCGGCCAGATCCGGCAGGGTCAGCGCGACCACCTGCCGCACCGCCGGCGCCCCCGAGGCCGTCCGCACCGGCACCGTCGACACCCCGTCAGGACGCACCGACTCCAGCGCCAGCCGCGGCAGCACCGCCACCCCCAGCCCGGCCGCCACCAGGCCGACCACCGCCGGGTAGTCGTCCGTCGCGAAGTCGATCCGGGGCTCGAAACCCGCCCCCGCACACAGCTCCACCAGGTGCCCGCGGCACTGCGGGCAGCCGGCGATCCACTGCTCCCCCGCCAGCTCGGCCAGGCCCACCGCGCCGCCACGCCCCGCCAGCGGGTGCGCGGCGGGCAGGAGACCGACCAGCGGGTCGTCCAGCAGGGGCGTGACCACCAGATCGGACCAGTCGGTGCCGGCGCTCAGCTGCTGCGCCTCCAGGTTCGCCTCGGCCCGCGCCTCGCGCGGCGTGCCGTGCGCGGGCGTCGGGAGTGCGGCGGCGCCCGCGGACTGCGGGTAGCGGAAGGCCAGCGCGATCTCGCACTCGCCGCCGCGCAGCATCGCCAGCGACTCCGGCGGCTCCGCCTCGACCAGCGACACGCGCACCCCCGGATGGCTGTCCCGCAGGCGGGCGACGGCGGGCGGCACCAGGGTGGAACTCGCGGTCGGGAAGGACACCAGCCGCACCCGCCCGGCCCGCAGCCCGGCGATCGCCGCGACCTCCTCCTCGGCCGCCGACAGCCCGGCCAGGATCCCGGTGGCATGCTTGAGGAGCACCCGTCCGGCCTCGCTCAGCTGCATGCCCCGGCCCGAGCGGACCACCAGCGGGGTGTCCACGGACTTCTCCAGGGCCTTCATCTGCTGGCTGATGGCGGGCTGCGTGCAGCCCAGCTCGCGGGCGGCGGCGGAGAAGGAGCCGGTGCGGGCGACGGCACGCAGGACGCGCAGGTGGCGGGCCTCGATCATGCCTCAGTTATAAGGCAATCTTTGCCATGCGCAAAATTACGCTGATAGTTGAGTCTTCAAGCGGATCCCGGGCCCCGAACGCCGGAGGCCCGGCCCTGCCCCCGGGACGGGAGCGGGACCGGGCCTCCGGTCTACTTCAGGGCCTCAGTGCGAGTGGCCGTGGCCGTGCGAGTGGCCGTGACCGTTGTCGGCGGCCTCCTCCTTCTTCTCCACCACGAGGGTCTCGGTGGTGAGCAGCAGGGAGGCGATCGAGGCGGCGTTCTCCAGGGCGGAGCGGGTGACCTTGACCGGGTCGATGACGCCGGCCTTCACCAGGTCGCCGTACTCGCCGGTGGCCGCGTTGTAGCCCTGGCCGGCCTCCAGCTCGGCGACCTTGGAGGTGATGACGTAGCCCTCCAGGCCGGCGTTCTGGGCGATCCAGCGCAGCGGCTCGTGCAGCGCCTTGCGGACCACGGCGACACCGGTGGCCTCGTCGCCCGACAGGCCCAGGCCGTCGTTCAGCACCTTGGCGGCGTGCACCAGGGAGGCGCCACCACCGGCGACGATGCCCTCCTCGACCGCGGCGCGGGTCGCGGAGATGGCGTCCTCGAGGCGGTGCTTGCGCTCCTTCAGCTCCACCTCGGTGGCGGCACCGACCTTGATGACGCAGACGCCGCCGGCCAGCTTGGCCAGGCGCTCCTGCAGCTTCTCGCGGTCCCAGTCGGAGTCGGTGCCCGCGATCTCGCCCTTGATCTGGGCGACGCGGCCGGCCACGGCCTCGGCGTCGCCGGCACCCTCGACGATGGTGGTCTCGTCCTTGGTGATGGTCACGCGGCGGGCGGTGCCCAGCACGTCCAGGCCGGCCTGGTCGAGCTTGAGGCCGACCTCCTCGGAGATCACGGTGCCGCCGGTCAGGGTGGCCAGGTCACCGAGGATCGCCTTGCGGCGGTCGCCGAAGCCCGGGGCCTTGACGGCGACGGCGTTGAAGATGCCGCGGATCTTGTTCAGCACGAGGGTGGACAGCGCCTCGCCGTCGACGTCCTCGGCGATGATCAGCAGCGGCTTGGAGGCACCGCCCTGCAGGATCTTCTCCAGCAGCGGGAGGAGCTCCTGGATCGAGGAGATCTTGCCCTGGTGGATCAGGATGTACGGGTCCTCCAGGACCGCCTCCTGCCGCTCCGCGTCGGTGACGAAGTACGGCGACAGGTAGCCCTTGTCGAACTGCATGCCCTCGGTGAACTCGAGCTCCACGCCGAAGGTGTTCGACTCCTCGACGGTGATGACACCGTCCTTGCCGACCTTGTCGATCGCCTCGGCGATCAGCTCGCCGACCTGGACGTCCTGGGCGGAGAGGGACGCGACGGCGGCGACGTCGTCCTTGCCCTCGATCTCGCGGGCCACCGACAGCAGGTGCTCGGACACGGCGGCGACGGCCTTGTCGATGCCCTTCTTCAGGGCGGCCGGGCCGGCGCCGGCGGCGACGTTGCGCAGACCCTCGTTGACCAGGGCCTGGGCCAGCACGGTGGCGGTGGTGGTGCCGTCACCCGCGACGTCGTTGGTCTTGGTGGCGACCTCCTTGACGAGCTGCGCGCCAAGGTTCTCGTACGGGTCGTCCAGCTCGACCTCACGGGCGATGGTGACACCGTCGTTGGTGATGGTCGGGGCGCCGAACTTCTTGTCGATCACGACGTTGCGGCCCTTGGGGCCGATGGTCACCTTGACGGTGTCGGCCAGCTTGTTGACACCGCGCTCCAGCGAGCGGCGGGCGTCCTCGTCGAACTGCAGGATCTTCGCCATGTTCCCTATTCCCTCGGGGCTGCGGCCGGCCCACCGGCCGCCGAACTGCGTGAACCAACGACCACGCCCCGGGCCACTGTCGCAAAGGACACGGATCCGGGGCGGGTCGGGACGTCTTTACTTCTCGATGATCGCGAGAACGTCGCGGGCGGAGAGCACCAGGTACTCCTCGCCCTGGTACTTCACCTCGGTGCCGCCGTACTTCGAGTACAGGACGATGTCACCGACGGCGACGTCGAGCGGCAGACGCTGGCCGTCCTCGAAGCGGCCCGGGCCGACGGCCAGGACGACGCCCTCCTGGGGCTTCTCCTTGGCGGTGTCCGGGATAACCAGGCCGGAGGCCGTGGTGGTCTCGGCGTCGAGCGGCTGGACCACGATGCGGTCCTCGAGCGGCTTGATGGCAACCTTGCTGCTGGTGGTCACGTCCGAGCTCCCCTTCGGAGATTACGGGGTTTTCTAACGGGTAGGGGCGAACCTGCGTGCCTGCCGTCGCGGGGGTCAGACATGCGTGATCGCATTAGCACTCCCCTGGTGGAGAGTGCCAAGGACGACCATAGGCCCGTGTTAGCACTCAGTCAACCAGAGTGCCAACGGCGCGCCCGGCCGTCCCGGCCCGCGGACGCGCGGCCGAACCCGCGTGCGGCCGGGCGGACCGGTCACCGCACGCTCCGACCGGCGAGAATGGCCCCGTGGACACCGAGAACCTCCAGCCGCTGCTGACCCCCGAGGGGCAGGACCTGCTCGCCGCACTGCGCGAGTTCACGCCCGAGGAGGAGCTCGCGCTGGCCACCCGGCTGCGCCGCGAGCACCCGGCCGACCTCGTGTCGGCGGCGTTCGGGCAGGCGCGGCTGCGCCAGCGCGCCCGCGCGAAGTTCGGGACGGACGCCGACCTGATGTACTTCACGCCCAACGGCGTCGAGCAGTCCACCCGGCGCAGCGTCGCCGAGTGGCGCGCGCGGCGCTTCGCCGAGCTCGGGGTGCGCCGGCTGGCCGACCTGTGCTGCGGGATCGGCGGGGACGTCCTGGCGCTGGCCCGGGCCGGGATCGAGGTGCTGGCCGTTGACCGGGACCCGGCCGCCTGCGCGGCCACCGCCGCCAACGCCGCCGCGCTGGGCCTCGCCGACCTGGTCGAGGTGTGCTGCGCGGACGTCGCCGAGGTGGACGTCACCGGCTACGACGCGGTGTTCACCGACCCGGCGCGCCGGACGGCGCGCGGCCGGGTGTTCGACCCGGAGGCGTACGCCCCGCCGCTCTCCTGGGCGATCGAGGCCGGCCGCCGGACCCCGATCGGCGCGCTGAAGGTGGCGCCGGGCATCCCGCACGAGGCCGTCCCCGAGGACGCCGAGGCCGAGTGGGTCTCCGACCACGGGGACGTGAAGGAGGCGGTGCTCTGGTTCGGCACCAAGGCGGCCCACCCGCACCGCGCGACCCTCCTGCCGCACGGCGCGAGCCTCACCGGCGGCGACCTGCCCGACCCCGCGGCCGGACCGGTCGGCCGCTACCTGTACGAGCCGGACGGCGCCGTGATCCGCGCCCACCTGGTGGCCGAGGTGGCCCAGCAGGTGGGCGGGCGGCTGATCGACCCGAAGATCGCCTACCTGACCTCGGACGAGCTGGTCCCGACGCCGTACGCGCACGCCTTCGAGCTGACCGACGTCATGCCCTTCCACATCAAGAAGCTGAAGGCCCTGCTGCGCGAGCGCGGCGTCGGCACGGTGGTGATCAAGAAGCGCGGGATGGCGATCACCCCGGAGGAGCTGCGCCGCCAGCTCAAGCCCTCCGGGCCGAACACCGTCACGGTGATCCTCAGCCGCACCGACCACGGGCCGCTCATGATGCTCGGCCGGCCGGTCTGAGCCCTGCGCGGCGCCTACGAGGCGGGGGCCTGGATGTAGTCCTCCAGCCGGGCCACCGAGAATCCCTGCTCCTGGATCCGGGCCAGCAGCTCGCCGAACATCTGGGTCATCGTCGCGCCCTTGAGCTCCTTCGGGCCGCGGAAGTGGGCCAGGATGATGTCGCCCGGCTGCAGCTTCTTGTCCCCCGCCTGGTACTGCATGTCGTGGATCTGCATCGACTCGCGCCACAGCACGATCGCGCGCGGACCGCACTGCTGCACCGAGTTGTTGAGCGTCGGGGTGTTGGCACCGTCCCCGAACGGCGGGCGGAACAGCAGCGGCGCGGTGCCGTACTGCTGGGTGAGCGCGGCCTGGTCGTCGCAGACCTCGGACTTCTGCTTGTCCGGCGTGATCTTGCTCATCACCGGGTGGGTGACGGTGTGGTTCTGGATGTGGTTGCCGAGCGCCTGGAGCGGCTTGAAGTAGCCGTAGTCGTTCTTGACGATGTCCTTGGTCAGGAACATCGAGATCGGCACCTTGAGGTCGGTCAGCATCTCGACGAACTTCGGGTCCTTCTCGGCGCCGTCGTCGATGGTGATGAAGACGACCTTGTCGCTCGTCTTCACGTCGCTGAACACCGGTACGGTGCCGGTCCGTTCGAGCTTGATGGGCTTGTCGGCGGGCGCCGCGGGGGCCGGGGCCAGCGGCTTGAGGTTCCACTTCGCCCACGCGGCATCGCCCGCGGCCGGCGTGGTGGCCGCCGCGGTCGGCGCGCCGCCGCCGGAGGGCTGGGCCGCGGCCGGGGCCGCGCTCGTGGGCGCCGGGGCCGCGCCGGCGCCGTCCCCGTTGCCGCCGCACCCAGTGGCGAGGGCCAGCAGGGCCAGCGCCCCCGCCGCGTACGCCTTGGTCCTGTTCCGCCCGTCCTGCTTCACCGCACCGCGCTCCTGGTCCGTCCGCCGTTTCTCAGCTATGCACGGTAGCGGTCGGCGGGCGGTTCCCGGACCGGCCTACTCGACGTGCTCGCTGGTGAAGGACCAGCGGTGCACCGGCCGGCCGAGCAGCTCGGCCGGCGGGTCGGCGACGGGCACCGGCTCGCCGCTCCACCAGGTGACCAGCAGGACGCGCTCACCCGGGGCGCCGAGCAGTTCGAGGCGCTCCAGGCCCGCCGATCCGCGCAGCGCCGGGATCGCCGTCTCCCGTACCCAGGAGGCGAGTTCGGCCCCGCGCCGGTCGGCGGCGCGGGCCTCCCACATCACGGCGACGGTCATGCGGCGCCGCCGCCGAGGGCGTCGTACGCCTGGCCGTGGACATCGCCATGCCCGATGGCCGCAGCAGGCACGTGCACGTCGGTGACGGGCAGCGAGGAGTCGGCGGACAGGTCGAACGCGGAGGGCCTGCGGTCGCGCCACACCATCTCGGCGCCCAGCGCGGCCACCATCGCACCGTTGTCGGTGCACAGGCCCGGACGCGGCACCCGCAGCCGGATCCCGGCCCGTTCGCAGCGCTGCTGGGCCATCTCGCGCAGCCGCGAGTTGGCCGCGACCCCGCCGCCGATCATCAGGTGGTCGACGCCGTTGTCCTTGCACGCCTTGACGGCCTTGCGGGTGAGCACGTCGGTGACCGCCTCCTGGAAGGACGCCGCCACGTCGGCGATCGGCACCTCCTCGCCGGCCCGGCGCTTGGCCTCCACCCAGCGGGCGACGGCGGTCTTCAGGCCGGAGAAGGAGAAGTCGTACTCGGGGTCGTTCCTGCCGCTCAGGCCGCGCGGGAAGTTGATCGCCCTGCGGTCGCCCTCGCGGGCCGTGCGGTCGACGACCGGGCCGCCGGGGAAGCCCAGGCCGAGCACCCGGGCGACCTTGTCGAAGGCCTCGCCGGCCGCGTCGTCGATGGTCGCGCCGAGCGGGCGGACGTCGCTCGTGATGTCCTCGCTGAGCAGCAGCGAGGAGTGCCCGCCGGAGACCAGCAGCGCCATCGTGGGCGAGGGCAGCCGGCCGTGCTCCAGCTGGTCGACGCAGATGTGCGAGGCGAGGTGGTTGACCCCGTACAGCGGCTTGTCCAGCGCCCAGGCGTACGCCTTCGCGGCGCTGACGCCGACCAGCAGCGCGCCGGCCAGGCCCGGCCCCGCGGTGACCGCGATGCCGTCCAGGTCGCTCGCCTTGATCCCGGCGGTGTCCAGGGCCCGCTGGATGGTCGGGACCATCGCCTCCAGGTGGGCCCGGCTGGCGATCTCCGGGACGACGCCGCCGAAGCGGGCGTGGTCGTTGACGCTGGAGGCGACCGCGTCGGCCAGCAGCGTGGTGCCGCGCACGATGCCGACGCCGGTCTCGTCGCAGGAGGTCTCGATGCCGAGGACGAGCGGTTCGTCAGCCATGGCGGGTGTCCTCAATGTTCTTCGGGTCGGTGCTGTCAGTGCTCGGGTGGTCGAGGCGCATCACCAGCGCGTCGACGTTGGCGGGCTGGTAGTAGCCGCGTCGGATGCCCACCGGCTGGAAGCCGAAGCGCTCGTACAGCCGCTGGGCACGCGGATTGTCCACCCGCACCTCCAGCAGCAGTTCGGCGCAGTCGCGCCGGGCGGCCTCCCGGATGAGGTCGGTGAGCAGCGCCGCGCCGAGGCCGGCGCCCTGGTGGCGCTCGTCGACGGCGATGGTCTGGACGTCGCCCTCGCCGGCGATCACCATCAGTCCGGCGTAGCCGACGATCGCGCCGTCCGCGGCGGTGGCCACGGTGTAGTGGCGGGTGCCGCCGGGGTGGGCCTCGGCCAGTTCGGACCAGTACATCCCGTGGGACCAGGCGTCCTCGGGGAAGAGCCGCAGCTCCAGTTCCATCACCGGCTCGATGTCCCACCAGCGCATCGGGCGCAGGGTGGTGCCGTGGTTCACGCCGGGAGCACCGCCTTGCCCCCCAGAACGGTCTTGTAGGCGGCCGGCACCTGGGCGTCCGGGCGGCGCAGGTACAGCGGCACGTTCGGCAGCAGTTCGCGCCCGGCGGCCAGCTCGGCGGCGGCGAAGCCGGCCAGGGCGCCGGCGGAGACGTGCTCGGGGCCGTGCGCGCCCGGGAAGGAGTCGGGGTAGAGCAGCGCGCCGGCGCCGACCGAACGCGGCTGCGGCGACAGCTCGGCCGGGCGGTCCACGCCGGGGCCCTCGGTGCGGTGGCCGTCGGCGTCGTACGAGGCCCAGTAGACCTCCTTGCGGCGCGCGTCGGTGGCCACCGTGAACGGCTGCCCGGCCAGGCCCTCGGCGCGCGCCTGGAAGGCGATCGCGTCCAGGGTGCAGACGCCGTGCACCGGCAGGCCGAGCGCGTGGCCGAGCGCGGCGGCGGTCACCAGGCCGACCCGCAGGCCGGTGTACGGGCCCGGGCCGACGCCGACCGCGATGCCGGTGAGCCGGTGCTTGTCGATGCCGGCCGTCCGCAGCACCCGGTCGATGGCGGGCAGGAGCAGTTCGCCGTGGCGCCGGGCGTCGACCTGGTCGGTCTCGGCGAGGACGGCCGTGCCGTCGTGGACGGCGGCGGTGACGGCGGGGGTGGCGGTGTCGAACGCGAGCAGCAGCACGGGGTCAAGGTTAGACCGACGTTGGGCCGACCGGCTGACCGAGAGGGCGTACCAACACGGAACACACGTCCGAGCCGCTGCCGACCGGCGCCGGGGACCTGGCACGATTAGGGCGATACGTACAGCGGACGGCAGCGGGAGCGGCAGTGGCGAAGATGGGTCCTGGAGTGGTGGTCACGGGGCTGACCCTGGGGGCCCTGGCGGTCGTGAGCCTGCTCGCCTTCCAGGCGAACGGCGCTCAGGACCGCGCGGGCGCCGCCCGTCCGACCGCCACCGCGACGGCCGGCGGACCGGCCACGTCCACGTCCGCGGCGCCGAGCGCCACCCCGACCCCGACGGCGCCGGCGCTGCCGGCCTCCTCGGGCACCGGCACGCGGGTGGTCTACTCGCTCTCCGGCCACTACGTCTGGCTGGTCGATCCGAAGAAGAACCCGCAGGTGGTCGCCGCCTTCCCGGTCGCGCCGGGCACGGTCGAGCCGGCCCCCGGCGCCTACCCGGTGTACAGCCGCACGCCGAGCACCACCGGGACGGACGGCAAGCAGATCGAGCACGTGGTGCGTTTCGCACAGCAGAACGGCGTGGTGTTCGGCTTCAGCGCGGCGGTGGACGGCGCGACGCCGACCGTCGACCCGAAGGCCAAGACCGGCGGCATCCGCAGCTCCCGCCAGGACGGCCAGCTGCTGTGGGACTTCGCGTCGAAGGACACCAAGGTGGTCGTGGTCGCCTGAGGCGCGCCGGTCAGGCCGCGCGGGGCGCGTCCGTCCCGGCGTCGTCGGCCCGGCCCGGCTCCGGTTCGGGCGGGGTGGACACCGCCTCGGCCGCGGCACACGCGGCCAGCAGGGCCCGCATCGGCTCCCCCGGAGCGCAGCGGGCGGACTCTCCGGCCCCGGTGCCGCGCACGGCGCGCTCCGGGGCGGGGGTGGTGCTCGACATGGCGCCTCCCTAGTTAGGCAGACCTAACCGCAGCACCCATCCCATCACGCCCGGTGCCCCCCTCGCAACACTTTCCCGACAGCCTGTCGGGAAAGTGTCGGAGAAGCTCCTACCCGAGCTTCGCCAGCTCGACGCCCTCCCAGCGCGGTCCGATGCCGGTCAGCAGCACCCGGCGCGGGTCGTGGTCCTCGCCGGCGGTGTCCCCGACCGCCCGCTCGATCCGCACCTCCAGACGGTCCTCGGACAGCCGCTCCACCTTGCCCTCGCCCCACTCGACCACGATCACCGACTCCGGCAGCGAGACGTCGAGGTCGAGGTCCTCCATCTCGTCCAGGTCCCCGCCCAGCCGGTACGCGTCCACGTGCACCAGCGCCGGGCCGCCCACGAGCGACGGGTGCACCCGGGCGATCACGAAGGTCGGCGAGGTCACCGCGCCGCGCACCTGCAGCCCCTCCCCCAGGCCCCGGGTCAGCGTCGTCTTGCCCGCGCCCAGCTCGCCCGAAAGGAGCACCAGGTCCCCCGGCCGCAGCAGCGCGGCCAGCTCCCGGCCGAGCCGGCCCATCCGCTCCGGGGTGGGGACGGTGAGAGTGGCGTGCGAGCCCATGCGCGTGTCTTGCCCTTCGGTCCGTACCGGGCGCGCCGACCACCGGCCGCCCCCGCTACCGTGCCACATCCGCGCAGCGGCGTGCGCCGCGGTGCCGGGCCCGGTCCCTCAGGCCGGATCGACGGCGGAGGACGGCGGCTCCGCGGCCCCGCCGAAGGCCGCGGCCTGTCTGAGCAGCGCGGCCAGGTGGCGGTCCACCAGCTCCGGGCGCTCCAGCATCACCAGGTGGCCGGCGCCCTCGACCAGGACCAGCTCGGCGCCGGGCAGCTGCTCGGCCATCGCCTCGCTGTGCCCGGGCGGGGTCAGGAGGTCCCTGGCGCCGGCCAGCACCAGCGCCGGCAGGCCGCTCAGGACCGCCAGCGCGGCGGTCTTCTCGTGCGCGCCGAACACCGGGTAGAACTCGGCGACGACGTCGATCGGCGTGGCGTCCAGCAGCTGCTCGGCGAAGCGCACCACGCCCGGGTCGACGTCCTTCGAACCGAACGAGAACCTCCGGTAGAAGACCGCCGTGACGTCCGAACCGAACCGCCGGGTCGCCTCCACCAGCTCCACCTGGCGGCCCAGCAGCTTCACCACCCCGGGCGCGACCCGCTTGAACAGCTTCGCGCCCGCCGACGGCAGGCCCAGGCTGACCTGGTCCCAGTTCCCGGCCAGCGTGCCCACCAGCGCCACCCCGGCCACGCGGTCGCGGAACAGCTCCGGGTGCTGGTCGGCCAGCGCCATCACCGTCATGCCGCCCATCGAGTGGCCGACCAGCACCAGCGGCCCGGTCGGCGCGACGGCGTCGATCACCGCCTTGAGGTCCCCGCCCAACTGGTCGATGCTGGCGGGCTCCCCCGCCAGGTAGGAGCGGGAACGCTCCGAACGGCCGTGGCTGCGATGGTCCCAGAAGACCAGCCGCACGCCCTCCTGCAGCGCGGCGCGCTGGAAGTGCCAGCTGTCCTGGTTCAGGCAGTAGCCGTGACTGAACACCACGGTCAGCGGCTCGGCCCCGGGGACGTTCCCGTCCGGACCGTCCCAGCCGGTGCCGTCCAGCTCGACGTAGAGCTCGGTGCCGTCCGGCGCGGCCACCGTCCGCGAGCGCCCGCGCAGCGAGCCGTACGGGGCGCCGGCATCCAGCTCGGCCCGGGCCCGGCGGCGGGTCGCCCGGCCGACCGTCAGCCGTTCGATCGCCACACCGGCCGCGGCCCCGGCCGCCAGCACGCCGACCGAGATCCCGATCACACCCGCCCGGCTCACCCCGGACGCCGCCTTCGCGACCGCCTCGACCGGGCCGTCCTCGCTCATGCGCCCGCCTCGCTTCGCTCGACGGTCACTTCGCGAAACCCGCACCCCTCAACGATGACCTCGCTGCACTCGCTCATGCGGCGCCCGTACCGTCGAGGTGGCGGCGCGGCACCCGAGCGCCGATCCGGGTCACGATCTCGTACGAGATGGTGCCGCAGGCCCGGGCCCAGTCCTCCGCGGTCGGCTCGCCACGCTCGCCGTTGCCGAACAGCAGCACCTCGTCGCCGACCGCCGGGGTGTCGCCGCCGAGGTCCACGACGAACTGGTCCATCGCGACCCGGCCCGCCACCGTGCGCCACTTGCCGCCGATCTGCACCGGCCCGGTGCCGCTCGCGTGCCGCGGGACACCGTCGCCGTAGCCCACCGGGACGAGCCCCAGCGTGGTCGGCCCGGGGGTGGTGTAGTGGTGGCCGTAGCTGACCCCGTGCCCGCCCGGCACGTGCTTCACCAGTGCGAGCCGCGCCGTCAGCGCCATCACCGGGCGCAGCCCGAAGTCGGCCGGCGAGCCCACCTCGGGCACCGGCGACAGCCCGTACGCGGCCAGGCCGGTACGGACCAGGTCGAAGTGCGTCTGCGGCAGCAGCAGCGTGGCCGGCGAGTTCGCCAGGTGCCGCACCTCGGGGCGCAGCCCGGCGGCCTCCGCGTACGCGAGCGCGGTGTGGAAGGCGTCCAACTGGGCCTGGATCGACGGGTGCCCGGGTTCGTCCGCGGCGGCGAAGTGCGACCAGATGCCGACGACCGTGAGCAGCCCCTCGGCCTCGGCGCGGCGGGCGGCGTCGACCAGGGCCGGCCAGTCCTGCGGCTGGCAGCCGTTGCGGCCGAGGCCGGTGTCCGCCTTCAGGTGCACGCGGGCGGGGACGCCGGTCTCGCGGACCACGGGGAGCAGCTCGTCGAGCGCCCACCGGCCGCTGACCGAGATGTCCAGGTCGGAGAGGAGCGCCTGCCGCCACGGACCGCCCGGGGTCCACAGCCAGCACAGGATGCGGGCCTGCTCGGGGCCGATGCCCGCGGCCCGCAGCGCCAGCGCCTCCTCGGGCGTCGCGCAGCCCAGCCAGCCGACCCCGTTCGCGACCGCCTCCCGGGCACACGCGACCGCGCCGTGGCCGTAGGCGTCCGCCTTGACCGCGAGCATCACCGCCGCGCTTGCGACGCGTTCGCGCAGCGCGGCGAGGTTGCCGCGCAGGGCGCCCAGATCGATGGTCGCCTCGGCCCGTACGCCGTCGGTGAGGGTGGCCGAGCCGGCCGTCTTCGCAGTTGTCATCAGGGTCAGTCTCCCAGACGTCCCGGAGTCCTCGCCGAACGGGCCGTCGGCGCGGCGCCCCACGGCCGCCGTCCACCCGCTGCTCCGACCTGCGCCGGACCGGCTCTCCGCTGTTCCGGACGCCCACCCCGGCGCTCCCGGTTCCGCTTCCCACCGCCCCCGGGCCGCCTCCCTTCAGACACCCGCCGGCCGCAAACCCACCGAACCGCCCCCGGCTACCCCGCCCGCACGTCCCGCCACACCGCCGGCAGCGCCTGCGCCACCGCCACCGCCGTCACCGGCGCGCCGGGCTCGCCGGCCGCGTGGCGGCCCGCCAGGCCGTGCAGGTAGGCCGCGACCGACGCGGCGTCCAGGGGCGCGAGGCCGGTGGCGAGCAGCGAGCCGGCGAGGCCCGCCAGGACGTCGCCGCTGCCCGCGGTCGCCAGCCAGGAGGTGCCGGTCGGGTTGACCCGGACCGCGCCACCCGGGTCGGCGACCACCGTCGTGGAGCCCTTGAGCAGGACCGTCGCGCGGTACGCGCCGGCCAGTCGGCGCGCGGTGGCCAGGCGGGTGGCGGCCAGGTCGTCGGCCGCCGGGGGCGGCGTGCCGTCGGCGCCCGCGAGCAGCCGGGCGGCCTCGCCGGTGTGCGGGGTGAGCAGGGTGGGCGCCGTCCGGCCGGCCAGGGCGTCCGGGCCGAGGCGGCCCAGCTCGGTCAGCCCGTCCGCGTCCACCAGCACCGGGACGTCGCTCGCCAGCGCCTCGGCCAGTGCCTGCCGTGCGGTCTCGCCGCCGCCCGGGCCGACCACCCAGGCCTGCACCCGCCCGGCCCCGTGCGGCCCGCCCTCGGTCACCAGCGTCTCCGGGAAGCGCCGCACCACCTCCTCGGCCGCCGCGCCGACGTACCGGACGGCCCCCGCGCCACCGCGCAGCGCCCCGGCGACGGCCAGCACCGCCGCACCGGGGTACGTCGCGGAGCCGGCCGCCACGCCGACGACTCCGCGCCGGTACTTGTCGCTCTCGACGCCCGGTTCGGGCAGCAGCGCCGCCACGTCCGCGTGCTGCAGGGCGGACACGTCCGGCGCCGGCAGCTCCAGCCCGATCCCGACGAGCTGGACGGTCCCCGCGTACGAGGCACCCGGATCGACCAGCAGGCCCGGCTTGTACGTCCCGAAGCAGACCGTGACGTCAGCCCGCAGCGCGGCCCCCGGCACCGCGCCGGTGTCGGCGTCCACCCCGCTCGGCAGGTCCACGGCCACCACGAGCCCGCGCCGCGCGGCCTCCGCGTAGGGCCGGGCCTCGGCCCGCAGCCCGCCGCGGCCGCCGATGCCGACGATCCCGTCCAGCACCAGGTCCGCGCGCGAGAAGTCGGCCAGGCCGACTTCCTGCTCCACGACCACCCGCCCGCGCGCCGCCCGCACCGCGGCCAGCCCGCCCGCGTGCGCCCGCTCGGGCGCGAGCAGCACCGCCGTCACCCGCGCACCGCGCCGGGCCAGCGCGGCCGCGGCGTACAGGGCGTCACCCCCGTTGTCCCCACTGCCCGCGAGCACCACCACCCGGCTGCCGTACACCCGCCCCCGGCGCCCCGTCAGCAGCCGCGCGCACGTCGCCGCGAGCCCCGCGGCCGCGCGCTGCATCAGCGTCCCCTCGGGCAGCCGGGCCATCAGCTCGCCTTCGGCGGCCCGGACCACTTCAACACGATGGGCGTGACGCATACGGGGGCTCCTTCAGCAGTCGGCTACCGCCGACGCTACGCCCGCCCCGGCCCGGTCTGCGGCACACTTTCGGGTGACAACCACTTCGATCCCCCGCCGGTGTCGGTCCGTACGCCTACCGTGTGGCTCGGGACCCACAGGAGGGAGAAGGGCCATGGTCGCCATGCCAGCAGTCGAGCGCTCAGCGAACCCGGAGGAAGTCCTCCAGGCATTCCTGCGGCTGGACACTCCGCCGGGCTTCAAGGCCGAGCTCATCGAAGGGGACATTGTCGTGACACCGCCGCCGGACGGAGAGCACGAGACCGCGTTCTCGCTGCTCAATCGGCAGTTCATGCGCAAGGCCGAGGTCGAGTTCGACCTTTCCGGCAATAAGGGCCTGATCGTGCCGACCGGCCGGTTCATTCCCGACGGCACCATCAGCCCGGTCGGTCACTTCCTGAACGCCGATTCCTGGGCGGACCCGTCCGGCGTGCTGCTGGTCTTCGAGGTGACATCGACCAACCCGATCAAGGACCGCGAGCAAAAGCGCCGGGGCTACGCCTCTGCCGGCATCCCCTGCTACCTCCTGATCGACCGCGGCAAAGGCATGGTCACGCTGTTCACTGAACCCAAGGGGGACGACTACGTGGCCCGCAACGAGGTCCCCTTCGGCAAGTCGATCGACCTGCCCGCCCCCTTCTCCTTCACGCTCGACACGGCGCCCCTGCGGTAGGGCACAGCCACCGCAGGGGCACCACGCCGCCACTACTCGACGGTGACCGACTTCGCCAGGTTGCGCGGCTGGTCGACCTCGTGGCCCTTGGCCGTGGCCAGCTCGCAGGCGAAGACCTGCAGCGGGACGGTGGACACCAGCGGCTGGAGCAGCGTGGGGGTGACCGGGATGCGGATCAGGTGGTCGGCGTACGGCACGACCGCCTCGTCGCCCTCCTCGGCGATCACGATGGTCCGGGCGCCACGGGCGCGGATCTCCTGGATGTTGGACACGATCTTGTCGTGCAGGATCGAACGCCCGCGCGGCGAGGGCACGACCACCACGACCGGCAGCCCCTCCTCGATGAGCGCGATCGGCCCGTGCTTCAGCTCGCCGGCCGCGAAGCCCTCGGCGTGCATGTAGGCGAGCTCCTTGAGCTTGAGCGCGCCCTCCAGGGCCACCGGGAAGCCGACGTGGCGGCCGAGGAACAGCACCGAGCGGGCGTCGGCCAGCGACCGGGCCAGCTCGCGCACCGGCTCCATCGTCTCCAGCACCTGCTCGACCTGCTTCGGCGCGTCGCCGAGCTCGCGGATGATCGTGAAGATCTCGTCGCCCCACTTGGTGCCGCGGACCTGACCCAGGTACAGGGCGACCAGGTAGCAGGCGACCAGCTGGGTGAGGAACGCCTTGGTGGACGCGACGGCGACCTCCGGCCCGGCGTGCGTGTACAGCACCGCGTCCGACTCGCGCGGGATCGTCGAGCCGTTGGTGTTGCAGATCGCCAGCACCTTGGCGCCCTGCTCGCGGGCGTGCCGCAGGGCCATCAGGGTGTCCATGGTCTCGCCGGACTGCGAGATCGCGATGACCAGCGTGCCCGGGCCCATGATCGGGTCGCGGTAGCGGAACTCCGAGGCGACCTCGACCTCGCAGGGGATGCGGGTCCAGTGCTCGATCGCGTACTTGGCGATCATGCCGGCGTGGAAGGCGGTGCCGCACGCGACGATGACGACCTTGTCGACGGAGCGCAGGTCGGCGTCGGAGATGCGCAGCTCGTCGAGGGTCAGCCGGCCGTCGGTGCCGATCCGGCCGAGGAGGGTGTCGGCGACGGCCTTCGGCTGCTCGGCGATCTCCTTGAGCATGAAGTAGTCGTAGCCGCCCTTCTCGGCGGCGGAGGCGTCCCAGTCGACGTGGTACTCGCGCACCTCGGCCGGCGTGCCGTCGAAGTTCGTGACGGTCACGCCGTCCCGGCGCAGCTCGACGACCTGGTCCTGGCCGAGCTCGACGGCCTCGCGGGTGTGCGCGATGAACGCGGCGACGTCCGAGGCGAGGAAGTTCTCGCCCTCGCCGCGCCCGACGACCAGCGGCGAGTTGCGGCGTGCGCCGACGACGACCTCCGGCGCGTCGGCGTGCACGGCGACGAGGGTGAAGGCGCCGTCCAGCCGGCGGCAGACCACCCGCATGGCCTCCGCGAGGTCGCCCTGGTACGCCTCGCCGAGCAGGTGCGCCACGACCTCGGTGTCGGTCTCGGAGCGCAGGGTGTGGCCGCGCTCGGCGATCTCGGCGCGCAGCTGGGCGAAGTTCTCGATGATGCCGTTGTGCACGACGGCCACGCGGCCGTCGTCGTCCAGGTGGGGGTGGGCGTTGGCGTCCGTCGGACCCCCGTGGGTGGCCCAGCGGGTGTGACCGATGCCGGTGGTGCCGCCGGGCAGAGGGGTCTCGGCGAGCGACTTCTCCAGGTTGGCGAGCTTGCCGGCCCGCTTGTCGGTGGCCAGGCTCCACTGCCCGGCGGAGTCCTGGACCTGCACAGCGACGCCGGCCGAGTCGTAGCCCCGGTACTCCAGCCGCTGCAGGCCTGCGATTACTACGTCGAGGGCGGACTGCGCGCCCACGTATCCAACAATTCCGCACATGCGTGCCAGCATAAGGGCGGGTCTGGGGCCGTTTTCCCACCTTTCGCGAACACTGCGTGACCGACACCACAACCACCGTGAACGCCGCAACGGCTCACAATGGAGCATGTGCTGACCGAACTCTGTACGCGGGGCGCCACCACTCCCGGCCCGTCACCGTCCCCCTACGTGGACCTCAGCCGGGCCGAGTGGAGCGCCCTGCGCGAGCGTACGCCGCTGCCGCTGACCGCCGAGGAGGTCGAACGGCTACGCGGCCTCGGCACCGCGCTCGACCTGGACGAGGTGCGCGACGTCTACCTGCCGCTGTCCCGGCTGCTGAACCTGTACATCCACGCCACGCACGAGCTGCGCGGCGCGCTGGGCACCTTCCTCGACACGCCGGACACCGAGCGCACCCGCACGCCGTTCATCATCGGCGTGGCCGGCTCCGTCGCGGTCGGCAAGTCGACCACCGCCCGACTGCTCCAGGCCCTGCTGGCCCGCTGGCCCGAGCACCCGCGGGTCGAGCTGGTCACCACCGACGGCTTCCTGCTGCGCAACGCCGAGCTGCGCCGGCGCGGCCTGATGGCCCGCAAGGGCTTTCCCGAGTCGTACGACCGCCGCGCGCTGATGCGTTTCGTCGCGGACGTGAAGGCGGGCAAGGACCGCGTCAGCGCCCCGGTCTACTCGCACCTGGTGTACGACATCGTGCCCGACGAGCGGCTCACGGTGGAGCGCCCGGACATCCTGATCGTCGAGGGCCTGAACGTGCTCCAGCCCGCCCTGCCCGGCAACGACGGCCGGACCCGCCTGGCGGTGGCCGACTACTTCGACTTCTCGATCTACGTCGACGCCCGCACCGACGACATCGAGCACTGGTACCTGGACCGCTTCCGCAAGCTGCGCGAGACCGCCTTCCAGGACCCGAACTCCTACTTCCGCCGCTTCACCGAGGTGCCGGAGGAGGAGGCGATGGAGTACGGCCGGCAGGTCTGGCGCACCATCAACAAGCCCAACCTGCTGGAGAACGTGCTTCCGACCCGGGGCCGGGCCACCCTGGTCCTGCAGAAGGGCCCGGACCACAAGGTCCGACGGGCACTGCTGCGGAAGCTCTGACCCCCCGAAACCCCGGAACCCGGGAACCCCGAAACGCCCGATGGCCCCCACCGCCCCCTTGAGTTCAAGGGGCGGCGGGGGCCATCGTCACGTCCGGGCTCAGCCCAGGTGCGTCCGCACGGCCTCGGCCAGCCGCGCCGCGACGCCCTCGGCCTGGACGGCGTCCGCGGCCTCGACCATGACGCGGACCAGCGGCTCGGTGCCCGACGGGCGCAGCAGCACCCGGCCGGTGGAGCCCAGCTCGGCCTCGGCCTCGGCGACCGCGGCGGCCAGCTCGGCGCTGGTCCTCACTCGGCTCTTGTCGACGCCCTTGACGTTGATCAGCACCTGCGGCAGCCGGGTCATCACGGCGGCCAGGTCGGCCAGCGGCTGCTTGGTGGCGGCCAGGCGGGCGCCCAGCATCAGGCCGGTCAGGGTGCCGTCGCCGGTGGTGGCGTGGTCCAGCAGGATGACGTGGCCGGACTGCTCGCCGCCCAGCGCGAAGCCGTGCTCCTTCATCGCCTCCAGCACGTAGCGGTCGCCGACGGCGGTCTCCACCAGGTCGACGCCCTCGCGCTCCATCGCCAGCTTGAAGCCGAGGTTGGACATCACGGTGGCGACCGCGGTGTTGCGGCGCAGGGTGCCGGCCTCCTTCATGGCGACGGCGAGGATGGCGATGATCTGGTCGCCGTCCACCTCGTTGCCGTCGGCGTCGGCGGCCAGGCAACGGTCGGCGTCGCCGTCGAGGGCGATGCCGAGGTCGGCCTTGTACTCCTTCATCGCGGTGCGCAGCCGGTCCAGGTGGGTGGAGCCGACGCCGTCGTTGATGTTGAGACCGGTGGGCTCCGCCCCCAGGGTGTGGACGACCTCGGCGCCGGCCCGGGCGAAGGCCTCGGGGGCGACGTAGGCGGCGGCGCCGTGGGCGCCGTCGATGACCACCTTGATGCCGTCCAGCCGGTTGGGCAGGACGCCGATCAGGTGGGCGACGTACTTGTCGAAGCCCTCGGTGTACTCGCGCACCCGGCCGACGGCCGCGCCGGTCGGACGGTTCCACTCCTCGCCGCCGAGGGCGTGGGCGCGGTAGTGGGCCTCGATCGCGTCCTCGATCGTGTCGTCCAGCTTGTGGCCGCCGCGGGCGAGGAACTTGATGCCGTTGTCCGGCATCGCGTTGTGGCTGGCGGAGAGCATCACGCCGAAGTCGGCGCCGAGCGCCCCGGTCAGGTACGCCACGGCCGGGGTGGGCAGCACGCCGACGCGCAGCACGTCGACGCCGGAGCTGGCCAGGCCCGCGATGACCGCGGCCTCCAGGAACTCGCCCGACGCCCGCGGGTCGCGGCCGACCACCGCGACCGGCCGGTGGCCGTCGAAGGCGCCGGCCTCGCCGAGCACGTGGGCCGCCGCGACCGACAGGCCGAGCGCGAGCTCCGCCGTCAGGCCCTCGTTGGCCACCCCGCGCACGCCGTCCGTACCGAAGAGTCGTCCCACTGTCCCGTCCTCCATCAACCAGTCCCGGAAGTCCACTCGGTCCCCGGCCGCCGCACAGTAGCCGGGGAACGCGTCGCCCCGGAGTACACGTGGTACTCCGGGGCGACGGTTGCGCAACCAAGGGGGCGGCGCCGCCAGAGCGGAACGCACCCCCCTGGGACGCGATTAGCGCTTGCTGTACTGCGGCGCCTTGCGGGCCTTCTTCAGACCGGCCTTCTTGCGCTCGACGGCGCGGGCGTCACGGGTCAGGAAGCCGGCCTTCTTCAGCGCGCCGCGGTTGTTGTCCACGTCGGCCTCGTTCAGGGCACGGGCCACGCCGAGGCGCAGCGCGTAGGCCTGGCCGGAGACGCCACCGCCGGTGATGCGGGCGATGACGTCGTAACGGCCGTCAAGCTCCAGGAGCTTGAAGGGCTCGTTCACGGTCTGCTGGTGCACCTTGTTGGGGAAGTAGTTCTCCAGGGTGCGACCGTTGATCTTCCACTGGCCGGTGCCGGGGACGATGCGCACGCGGGCGATCGCCTCCTTGCGACGGCCGAGGCCGGCGCCCGGGATGGCCTCGCCGAAGCGGCCGGCCAGCGACTCGGAGGTGTAGCTCTCCTCGGAGGTGTACTCGCCCTCGACGGTCTCGTCGAAGTCGACCTCAAGGGTTTCAGTGGTCTCGGCCACGGTGTTCCTCAGCTCTTTTCAGTGTTGGGGGGCTTGGTGGCCGAATTACTGCGCGACCTGGGTGATCTCGAACGGCACCGGCTGCTGGGCAGCGTGCGGGTGCTGGTCGCCCGAGTAGACCTTCAGCTTCGAGAGCATCTGACGGCCCAGGCTGTTCTTGGGGATCATGCCCTTGATGGCCTTCTCGACGGCCTTCTCGGGGTTGTTCGCCAGCAGGTCGTCGTAGCGCACCGAGCGCAGACCGCCCGGGAAGCCCGAGTGGCGGTAGGCCAGCTTCTGGGTCTTCTTGTTACCGGACAGGTGCACCTTGTCGGCGTTGATGATGATGACGAAGTCACCAGTGTCAACGTGCGGCGCGTAGATCGCCTTGTGCTTGCCCCGGAGGAGGTTGGCGGCCTGGGAAGCCAGGCGGCCGAGCACGACGTCGGTCGCGTCGATGACGTGCCACTGACGCTGGACGTCGCCGGGCTTGGGGCTGTACGTACGCACGGTCGTAGCCTTCGCTTTTCAGTGAGTGAGTCCTGACAGGAGCACCCGGACGGAAGAGCAGCCTGGCCAACCTTGGACGCAATTCAAGGGGGACCGCTGGTCGTCGACCTGATGTCTCCGGCGTACCGACCTCTCACGTGAGATAGAGCGAGCCAATACGCACATCAAGCGTCCAGGTTACCGGGCGGGCGGGAAGGGGTCAAAAATCCCTCGGCACCCGCCCGCCCATCACTCAGCGTTCGCGCTCGACCCGCGTGACGTCCCAGACCGGCTCGGGCGACTCGTACACCCGGCCGTCGGCCCCGAACACCAGGAAGCGGTCGAAGGTCCTGGCGAACCAGCGGTCGTGGGTGACGCACAGCACCGTGCCGTCGAAGGCCTCCAGCCCGGCCTGCAGCGCCTCGGCGCTCTCCAGGTCCAGGTTGTCGGTCGGCTCGTCGAGCAACAGGGCCGTCACACCGGAGAGTTCGAGCTTGAGGATCATCAGCCGGGCTTGCTGGCCGCCGGACAGCGACTCGAACTTCTGCTCCTCCTGACGGTCCAGCTCGTAGCGGCGCAGCGCGCCCATCGCCGCGCCGCGGCTGAGCGCGTGCTCCTCCTCGACGATCGAGCGCACGGTGCGGCCGAACAGCTCCGGATGGGCGTGCGTCTGCCGGAAGTGGCCCGGTACGACCCGGGCGCCGAGCTTCCACGCCCCCGTGTGCGCGACCGTCTCGTCGCCGGCCAGCAGCCGCAGGAGGTGCGACTTGCCCGCGCCGTTGGCGCCGAGCACCCCGATCCGCTCGCCGTAGTAGACCTCCAGGTCGAAGGGCTGCATCAGGCCGGTGAGCTCCAGCTGCTCCATGGTGAACGCGCGCACGCCGGTGCGCCCGCCCTTGAGCCGCATGGTGATGGTCTGCTCGCGCGGCGGCGCCTCCGGCGGGCCGGCGTCCTCGAACTTCTTCAGCCGGGTCTGGGCGGCGGCGTAGCGGGAGGCCATCTCGTGGCTGACGGCGGCGGCCTGACGCAGGGTGACGACCAGCTTCTTGAGCTTGGCGTGCTCCTCGTCCCAGCGGCGGCGCAGCTCCTCGAAGCGCTCGAAGCGGGCCTTGCGGGCCTCGTGGAAGGTGTCGAAGCCGCCGCCGTGCACCCAGACGCTGCTGCCGGCCGCGCCGGACTCGACGGCGATGATCTTGTTGGCGGTCCTGGAGAGCAGCTCGCGGTCGTGCGAGATGTACAGGACGGTCTTCGAGGTGGCCTTGATGGCCTCCTCCAGCCAGCGCTTGCCGGGGACGTCCAGGTAGTTGTCCGGCTCGTCGAGGAGGAGCACCTCCTCCGGGCCGCGCAGCAGCGCCTCAAGGACGAGCCGCTTCTGCTCGCCGCCGGAGAGGGTGTTCAGGCCGCGCCACTGGGCCTTGTCGAAGGGCACGCCGAGAGCCGCCATGGTGCAGACGTCCCAGTCGGTCTCGTAGTCGTAGCCGCCGACGTCGGCCCAGTCGGAGAGCGCCTGGGCGTAGGCCATCTGGGTCTTCTCGTCGTCCTGCGCGATCATCGCGAGCTCGGCGGCGTCCACCGCGCGGGCGGCCACCGCTATCCGCTCGGGGGCGACGGACACCAGCAGGTCCCGGACGGAGGCGTCGGCCGGCAGCGCGCCGGGGGTGGACGCCTGGTCCTCGCGGCCGGTGGTGCCGACGAACTGGCGCATCACGCCGAGCCCGCCGCTGATCGTCACCGAGCCGCCGTGCGGCTGGAGGTCGCCCGCGATCATGCGCAGCAGCGTCGTCTTGCCGGCGCCGTTGGCCCCCACGAGGGCGACCGCGGCGCCCTCGCCGACCCGGAAGGACGCGTCGTCGAACAGCACCCGCCCGTCCGGCAGGTAGTACTCAAGGTGCGAAATCTCGACGTGTCCCATGGGAGCGATTGTCGCAAGCGGACGCCCCTGGCCCAAACGGATTACCCGGCGGCCGGCTGCCCGGGCAGGGTCCGCAGCCGCCGGGCCTGGCGGTTGCGCTCGGCGAGCCGGTCGTCCGGCGGATAGCCGACCTCCTCCAGGGTGAGCCCGTACGGCCGGATCACGTTGACGGCCGAGTTGCGCACCCCGCCGGCCAGCACCTCGCCGGGGAACTCCACCGGCCGGTGCCCGTCGCCGACCAGCAGCATCGCGCCGACCAGCGCCCGGACCATGTTGTGGCAGAACGCGTCGGCGCGGACGGTGGCGACCGCGAGCGAGCCCTCCTGGGCCGCGTAGGTGTCCACCGGGACGCGGTCCCAGTGCAGCTCCAGCAGGGTGCGGATGGTGGTCGCGCCCTCGCGCTTCTTGCAGTACGCGGCGAAGTCGTGCTCGCCGAGCAGCAGCTTCGCGGCCTCGTTCATCCGGTCGAGGTCGAGCGGCCGGTCGTGCCAGAGCACGTGCCCGCGCAGCAGCGGGTCCACCCCGCCCGGGTGGTCGGCCACGCGGTAGGCGTAGCGGCGCCAGATCGCCGAGAAGCGCGCGTCGAACCCGGCCGGCGCCTCGCCGACCCGGTAGATCCGGACGTCCCCCGGCAGCCGCCCGGCCAGCCTGCGCAGCAGCTTCTCGCGGTGCGCCTCCCACAGCTCGGCCGGCAGGTCGACGTGCGCGACCTGGCCGCGCGCGTGGACACCGGCGTCGGTGCGGCCGGCCACGGTCAGCGGGAACAGCTCGCTGCTGCGGGTGACGATCTGCAGCGCGGTCTCGATCTCCTCCTGGACCGTCCGGCGGCCGCCCTTCTGGCGGGCCCAGCCGGAGAACTCGGCGCCGTGGTAGGCGAGATCGAGCCGGACGCGGACGTACCCGTCGGCCGGGCCGTCCTTCACCGGCGGCTGCTCGGCGCAATCGTTGACCACTGCTTCTCTTCTCCTGTGGACCTCGAAGAACAAGGAACGGGCCCGCTCCCCCATCGCTGGGAGAACGGGCCCGCAACACACCTAGAGGTGTCAGGCCTGCTCGGCGGCCTCGGCCTCGTCGGCCTTGGTCTCGACGGCAGCGGCTGCGCTCTCAGCGGCAGCCTCCTTCGAGGCGCGCTTGGTGGCGGCCTCGGCCTCGCCGACGGCGGTCTGCGCGACGGTCAGCGCCTCGACCAGCTCGATCACGGCCATCGGGGCGTTGTCGCCACGACGGGGACCGATCTTGGTGATACGGGTGTAGCCACCCGGGCGGTTCTCGTAGCGCGGCGCGATCTCGGTGAAGAGGGTGTGCAGCACGGCGATGTCGGTGATCGTCTTGCGCACCAGGCGACGGTTGTGGATGTCGCCCTTCTTCGCCTTGGTGATCAGCTTCTCCGCCAGCGGGCGCAGGCGGCGGGCCTTGGCCTCGGTGGTGGTGATGCGGCCGTACTGGAACAGCTCACGGGCCAGACCGGCGAGCAGCAGCGGCTCGTGGTGCGGGCCGCCGCCGAGGCGGGCACCCTTGGTGGGACGCGGCATGGAATTACTCCTTGGATCTCCGACTGCGGCCGTACCAGGTACCGCAGCGGGCGTACGGGCACGGTGCCCGCACGACTTTCACGACGACGGGGACGGTCCTCGCAAGAACCGCCCCCGCGGCCAAATCTCTTAGTACTGCTCGGTCTCGGCGTAACCCGCGTCGTCCAGGTCGTCGGCGCCGAAGGCGTCGGCGGCCGCGGTCGGGTCGAACCCGGGCGGGCTGTCCTTGAGGGCCAGGCCCATGCCGGCCAGCTTCGCCTTGACCTCGTCGATCGACTTCGCGCCGAAGTTGCGGATGTCGAGCAGGTCGGCCTCGGAGCGGGCGACGAGCTCACCCACGGTGTGGATGCCCTCGCGCTTGAGGCAGTTGTAGGAGCGGACGGTGAGCTCCAGCTCCTCGATCGGCAGCGCCAGGTCGGCGGCCAGGGCGGCGTCCGTCGGGGACGGGCCCATGTCGATGCCCTCGGCGTCGATGTTCAGCTCGCGGGCGAGGCCGAACAGCTCCACCAGGGTCTTGCCGGCCGAGGCCATGGCGTCGCGCGGACGCATGGCGGGCTTGGTCTCGACGTCGACGATCAGCTTGTCGAAGTCGGTCCGCTGCTCGACACGGGTGGCCTCGACCTTGTAGGTGACCTTCAGCACCGGGCTGTAGATCGAGTCGACCGGGATGCGGCCGATCTCCTGGCCGGAGGCCTTGTTCTGGACGGCGGAGACGTAGCCGCGACCGCGCTCGACGGTCAGCTCCATCTCCAGCTTGCCCTTGCCGTTCAGGGTGGCGAGGACCAGCTCGGGGTTGTGCACCTCGACACCGGCCGGCGGCGCGATGTCGGCGGCGGTGACGACACCCGGGCCCTGCTTGCGCAGGTACATCACGACCGGCTCGTCGTGCTCCGAGGAGACGACCAGCTGCTTGATGTTGAGGATGAGGTCGGTCACGTCCTCCTTGACGCCCGGCACGGTGGTGAACTCGTGCAGGACGCCGTCGATGCGGATGCTGGTGACAGCGGCACCCGGGATCGACGACAGGAGCGTGCGGCGCAGGGAGTTGCCGAGGGTGTAGCCGAAGCCCGGCTCCAGCGGCTCGATCACGAACCGCGAGCGGAACTCGTCGACGACCTCTTCGGTCAGCGAAGGACGCTGAGCGATAAGCATGGGGAGGTTCCTCCAGTTGTCTTCGGCACCCACTATTTGATGCCGACGGGACCAAGCGTACGGGGTCCCGCACAAAAGCAGGACCCCGTACGAGGTTCAAAGCAGAGACTGCGTGCCCGAAGGCGCTGCGTCAGACGCGGCGGCGCTTCGGCGGACGGCAGCCGTTGTGCGGGGTGGGGGTGACGTCCTGGATCGAGCCGACCTCCAGGCCGGTGGCCTGGAGCGAACGGATCGCGGTCTCGCGGCCGGAGCCCGGACCCTTCACGAAGACGTCAACCTTGCGCATGCCGTGCTCCTGCGCGCGACGGGCAGCGGCCTCGGCGGCCATCTGCGCGGCGAACGGGGTGGACTTGCGCGAGCCCTTGAAGCCGACGTGGCCGGCGGAGGCCCAGGAGATCACGTTGCCCGACGGGTCGGTGATCGAAACGATGGTGTTGTTGAACGTGCTCTTGATGTGCGCGTGGCCGTGAGCGACGTTCTTCTTTTCCTTGCGGCGGATCTTCTTCGCGCCGGCAGCCTGACGACCCTTGGGGGGCATAAGTCTGTTCTCCTACTGAGGTGGTCGGTCCGCTGACCCGCGGGCCGGAGGGATGTCCGGTTACGGGACGGACTACTTCTTGCCCGGCTTCTTCTTGCCGGCGATCGCGCGACGCGGGCCCTTGCGGGTACGCGCGTTGGTGTGGGTGCGCTGGCCACGGACCGGCAGGCCACGGCGGTGACGCAGACCCTCGTAGCAGCCGATCTCGACCTTGCGGCGGATGTCGGCGGCCACCTCACGGCGGAGGTCACCCTCGACCGTGTAGTTGGCGTCGATGTACTGGCTCAGCTTGACGAGGTCGTCCTCGGAGATGTCGCGAACGCGGACATCCGGGTTGACACCGGTCTCGGCCAGGGTCTGCTGGGCGCGGGTACGGCCGATGCCGTACACGTAGGTGAGGGCGATCTCGATCCGCTTCTCACGGGGGAGATCAACGCCGGCGAGGCGTGCCATTCAAGGCTCCTGTGGTTCTTCAGAGGTCTTGCGTGCTACCTACTCCGGGCATCTCACGGTCCTGCGGACGATGAGGAGGAGCCCCGGCCTCTGACCGGGGGCGGCAGTCCGTCCAGTTCTCCGGACGGATCGGGTAGCCCGCTTATGACGTTTTCGCGTCGCGCGAAGTACTACGAGAAATGCTGGGAGAGATCAGCCCTGGCGCTGCTTGTGGCGCAGGTTGTCGCAGATCACCATGACCCGGCCGTGGCGGCGGATCACCTTGCACTTGTCGCAGATCTTCTTGACGCTCGGCTTGACCTTCATGTTCAGGTTCTCCGGGTCTAGATCTGACGTTCTTACTTGTAGCGGTAGACGATCCGGCCGCGCGTGAGGTCGTAGGGGCTGAGCTCCACGACGACCCGGTCGTCCGGCAGGATGCGGATGTAGTGCATGCGCATCTTGCCACTGATGTGCGCGAGGACCTTGTGACCGTTCTGCAGCTCGACCTTGAACATCGCGTTCGGAAGAGACTCGATCACGGTGCCCTCGATCTCAATGGCGCCTTGCTTCTTAGCCATGAACTGCGAGATCCACCTTCCGGGACCGGCTACCGTATGCGGAACGCTCGTGCGAACCTGGGTTCACCCCGCCCCCGAGGGGAAGAGGGCGTGCTGAAGCACGCTACGAGTGAGCCGACGGTCCATCCTACGCCAGCGCGTGCGATGGGCCAAAACGGGGGCCCCGAAAGGCGGGCCGCGTCACACCGAGGGCCTCACGCCCCCACGGTGACCGCCAGCGGCTCGACGTGGGCGGTGCAGGCCGAGCAGCGGCGGGCGGCCTCGGGGATCTCGGTCAGGCACTCGGGGCAGGGCCGCTTCGGGGTGGCCGGCTTCTTCGGCAGGTACCGGGCGGTGGCCTTGCCCACCGGCAGGACGACGCAGAAGTAGAGCACCGCGGCGGTCATGAAGAACGCGATCAGCACGTTGAGGAACTGGCCGTACGGGAAGGTGACCCCGGCGACCGTCGCCTTGTACGAGCTGAAGTCGCCGGCCGCGCCGACCACCACGCCCACCAGCGGGGTGAGGAACGCGGACACGAAGCCGGTCACCACCGCGGTGAAGGCGGCACCGATGACCACACCGACCGCCATGTCGACGACGTTGCCGCGCATCATGAAGTCGCGGAATCCCTTGAGCACTCGTGCTCTCCCTACGCTCGAAGACCAAGTCAAGCCACAGCGGCCACTGCCGGCCGTTAAAAAAAATAGGACAAAAGCCCTGGAGGTCCAAACCTCCAGGGCCCTGATGTCTCGTCAGCAACGGCGGTCGGCCCGCCGCACGACTACGCGAGCGGGTCCGGCGCGGCGGTGACGCCGAGCTTCGCGAGCTCCGCCTTGCCGCCGTCGAAGGCGGTCAGGACCAGCGGGCCCTGCTCGGTGACGGCGACGGAGTGCTCCCAGTGCGAGGCCCAGGTGCCGTCGTTGGTGACGACGGTCCACTCGTCGTCCAGCACGGTGGTGTGCGGGGTGCCCAGCGAGACCATCGGCTCGATCGCCAGCACGGTGCCGGGGATCAGCTTCGGGCCCTTGCCGCGGCCGCGCTCGACGTAGTTCAGGACGTGCGGCTCCATGTGCATCGCGGTGCCGATGCCGTGACCGCCGTAACCCTCGGTGATGCCCCACTTGCCCTTCGGCGGCAGCGGCTGGCGGCGGACGTAGCCCTCGATCGCCTTGGAGACGTCGACCAGGCGGTTGCCCTTCCTCATCTGGGCGATGCCGGCCCACATCGAGCCCTCGGTCACCCGGCTCAGCATCTCGACCTCGGGACGGACCTCGCCGACCGCGACGGTGATCGCGGAGTCGCCGTGCCAGCCGTCCAGGATGGCGCCGCAGTCGATCGAGATGATGTCGCCCTCCTGCAGCACCCGCTCGCCGGGGATGCCGTGCACGACCTCGTTGTTCACCGAGGCGCAGATCACGCCGGGGAACCACAGACCGCCGTGGTGCGCACGGAAGTTGGAGGTGGCACCGTGGTCGGTGATCACCTTGTCGGCGATGTCGTTCAGCTCCTGGGTGGTCACCCCGGGAGCGACCGCCTCACGGCAGGCCTTCAGCGCCTCGGCGACGACCAGCCCGGCCGCTCGCATCTTCGCGATCTGGTCGGGGGTCTTGATCTCCACCATCTGGTCACGCCTTCCACGTTCCGTTTTCCACTGCATACCACCGTACGACGCCGTACGGCCGCGCTGCCCGTGGTCGGGGAGCGCGGCCGTACGTAGGTCGCTAAGAACTCAGCTGTCCTGCTTCAGCGCCTCGATCGCGCGCTGGGTGACCTCGTCCACCTTGCCGAGCGCCGAGATCGTCGCCACCAGGCCCTGCTGGACGTAGTAGTCGATGATCGGCTCGGTCTCCGTGTGGTAGACCTCCAGGCGCGTGCGCACCTTCTCCTCGGTGTCGTCCGAGCGCTGGTACAGCTCGCCACCGCACTCGTCGCAGACGCCCTCGACCTTCGGCGGGTTGTAGTCCACGTGGAACACGTGGCCGCCGTCGTTGCGGCACAGGCGCCGGCCGGCGATCCGGCGGACGACCTCGTCCTCGGGGACCTCCAGGTCCAGCACACCGTCGAGCTCGATGCCCTGCTCGGCGAGGAACTCGTCCAGCGCCTTGGCCTGGCCCAGGTTGCGCGGGAAGCCGTCGAGCAGGAAGCCGTTCGCGGCGTCCGGCTGCAGCATCCGGTCCTTGGCCATCCCGATGGTCACCTCGTCCGGCACCAGGAGACCCGCGTCCATGTAGCTCTTGGCCTCGAGCCCCAGCGGGGTGCCCTGACCGATGTTGGCGCGGAACAGGTCGCCGGTGGAGATGTGGGGGATGGACAGGGTCTTGGCGAGCAGGTGCGCCTGAGTACCCTTCCCGGCCCCGGGAGGTCCGACGAGGACGATACGCATCAGCGGAGGAACCCTTCGTAATTGCGCTGCTGGAGCTGGCTCTCGATCTGCTTCACAGTTTCGAGTCCGACGCCGACGACGATGAGCACACTGGTGCCACCGAACGGGAAGCTGGTCTGCTGTCCGAAGGCAACCAGGGCGATCATCGGGATCAACGCGATCAGGCCCAGGTAGAGCGAACCCGGCCACGTGATTCGGGTCAGCACGTAGTTCAGGTACTCGGCCGTCGGCCGACCGGCCCGGATGCCCGGGATGAAGCCACCATACTTCTTCATATTGTCGGCAACTTCTTCGGGGTTGAAGGAGATGGCGACGTAGAAGAAGGCGAAGAAGACGATCAGCAGGAAGTAGGTGGCCATGTAGATCGGGTGGTCACCCTTGACGAAGTTCGTCCGGATCCAGGTCGCCCAGCCGGCCTGGCTGTTGGTCAGCTGCACGACCAGGGCCGGGATGTACAGCAGCGACGAGGCGAAGATGACCGGGATGACACCGGCCTGGTTGACCTTGAGCGGGATGTAGGTCGAGGTCCCGCCGAACGCGCGGCGGCCGATCATGCGCTTCGCGTACTGCACCGGGATCCGGCGCTGGGCCTGCTCGACGAAGATGACCAGCATCACAACGATGATGCCGATCGCGATCACGGACGCGAACTCGACCCAGCCGCCGCCGATGGTGCCGGTCGACTTGATGTTCCACATGTTCGAGGGGAACTGCGCGGCGATCGAGGTGAAGATCAGCAGCGACATGCCGTTGCCGATGCCGCGGTCGGTGATCAGCTCGCCCAGCCACATGATCACGGTGGTGCCGGCGGTCATGGTCAGCACCATGACGGCGACCCGGAACACGCCGGTGTCCGGCACGATCTGGTTCGCCAGCGGGCAGCCGGAGAACAGCGCGCCGCTGGAGGCCGTCGCGACGATGCCGGTGCCCTGGAGCACGGCGAGCGCGATGGTCAGGTAGCGGGTGTACTGGGTGATCTTCGCCGTGCCGGCCTGCCCCTCCTTCTTCAGCGCCTCGAGCCGCGGGATCACCACGGTGAGGAGCTGGAGGATGATGCTCGCGGTGATGTACGGCATGATGCCGAGCGCGAAGATCGTGAGCTGGAGCAGCGCACCACCGCTGAACAGGTTGACGAGCCCGAAGAGGCCGTTGTTCTTGGTCTCCTTCACGCACTCGTTCACGGCGGTGAAACTCACGCCGGGAATGGGGATGTGCGAGCCCAGCCGGAACAGCACCATGATGCCCAGCGTGAACAGCAGCTTCTTGCGCAGGTCGGGCGTCTGGAACGCCCGCGCGAACGCACTGAGCACGGTGCCTCCTGCGCCTCCCGCGCGTCGTCGGCGGGAGGGTCGGTCCTGAATGGGGAGTTTGCGGTTCGGGCTCCCGTACAGACGGCACAGGCGAGCCTACGCGCAGCCTACAAGGGAACTTCACGGACTCTAACAGTGCGCACCCTCTCGAAAGAAGCGCGTACCGCCCGTCCCCCACTCATGGGGTACGGGATGCCCGGGTTTGCCACACAAAAGAACGAGGGCCGATCCGTCCGGTTGCCGTTCCGCGGCCGAACCGGAAAAGCACGAACCCCGCACCTCCCGGAGGGGAGATGCGGGGTCCGGAGCTGTGTCAGCGGGCTCAGACGAGCTCGGTGACCGTACCGCCGGCGGCGGTGATCTTCGCGGCGGCGGAGCCGGAGACGGCGTCGACCGTCACCTGCAGCGCAACCGAGACCTCGCCGGTGCCGAGCACCTTGACGAGCGAGTTCTTGCGAACCGCGCCCTTGGCGACCAGGTCCTCGACGGTGACCTCGCCACCCTGCGGGTAGAGCTCGGCCAGCTTGTCGAGGTTGACAACCTGGAAGGTGATCTTGAACGGGTTCTTGAAGCCCTTCAGCTTCGGCAGGCGCATGTGGAGCGGCATCTGGCCACCCTCGAAGCGCTGCGGAACCTGGTAGCGGGCCTTGGTGCCCTTGGTACCACGACCGGCAGTCTTACCCTTGGAGCCCTCACCACGACCGACGCGGATCTTGTCGGTCTTGGCGCCCGGGGCGGGACGCAGGTTGTGGATCTTGATCGGGTTGTCGCCCATGATCAGTCCACCTCCTCAACCGTCACCAGGTGACGGACAGTCTGGGCCATCCCGCGGATCTCGGGACGGTCCTCCTTCACCACGACATCGTGCATGCGCTTGAGACCGAGCGAACGCAGGGTCTCGCGGTGGTTCTGCTTGCTGCCGATGTACGACTTGGTCTGCGTGATCTTCAGGCGAGCCATCAGGCGCTCACCCCGGCAGCACGAGCCCGCAGCAGAGCGGCGGGAGCCACGTCCTCCAGCGGCAGGCCACGGCGGGCGGCGATCTCCTCGGGGCGGACGAGGCCCTTCAGAGCAGCCACGGTGGCGTGCACGATGTTGATCGCGTTGTCCGAGCCGAGCGACTTCGACAGGATGTCGTGGATGCCGGCGCACTCCAGGACGGCACGCACCGGACCACCGGCGATAACACCGGTACCGGGGGCGGCGGGCTTCAGGAGCACGACGCCGGCGGCCTTCTCACCCTGGATGGGGTGCGGGATGGTGCCCTGGATACGGGGAACCTTGAAGAAGTTCTTCTTGGCCTCCTCAACGCCCTTGGCGATGGCGGCCGGAACCTCCTTCGCCTTCCCGTAACCAACACCCACGGTGCCCTCGCCATCGCCCACCACGACCAGCGCGGTGAAGGAGAAGCGACGACCACCCTTGACAACCTTGGCGACACGGTTGATCGCGACGACGCGCTCGACGTAAGCGGTCTTCTCGACGGCGGGGGCGTTGCCCCGGTCGTCACGCTTACGGTCGCGCCGCTCGCCACCGGTGCCGCCGCCGGCGCCGCTACCGCGGCGCTGGGGTCCAGCCATTGGAATTACCTCTCTCGATTACGTCCGCCGACAGAGTCGACGAGCGGCTTAGAAGTCGAGCCCGGCCTCGCGAGCCGCGTCCGCCAGGGCGGCGATGCGGCCGGCGTACCGGTTGCCCGCGCGGTCGAAGACGACCGACTCGATGCCGGCAGCCTTGGCGCGCTCGGCGACCAGGCTCCCGACCTTCTTGGCCAGCTCGGTCTTGTCGCCCTCGGCGCCCTTGATGGACACGTCGAGGGTGGACGCCGACGCCAGGGTGTGACCCTTGGCGTCGTCGATGACCTGGGCGACCATGTGACGGTTCGAGCGCGTCACCACGAGACGCGGACGCACCTCGGTGCCGACGACGCGCTTGCGAACGCGGATCGCGCGGCGCTTGCGAGCGGCGCTCTTGTAGGCGTTGCCCTTGCCGATCTTGACAGAGACGCTCATCGCTTACTTACCACTCTTTCCGACCTTGCGGCGGATGACCTCGCCCGCGTACTTGACGCCCTTGGCCTTGTACGGGTCGGGCTTGCGCAGCTTGCGGATGTTGGCGGCGATCTCGCCGACCTTCTGCTTGTCGATGCCGTCCACGTGGAACTTGGTGGGCGACTCGACGACGAAGGAGATGCCCTCCGGCGCGGTGATCAGGATCGGGTGGCTGTAGCCCAGCGCGAACTCCATGTCGGAGCCCTTCGCCGTGACTCGGTAACCAACACCGCTGATCTCCAGCGACTTGCGGTAGCCCGCGGTCACGCCGGTGATCATGTTCGCCACCAGCGTGCGGGTCAGGCCGTGCAGGGCCTTCGAGCGACGCTCGTCGTTGGGGCGCGTGACGAGCACGGTGCCGTCCTCGCCCTTGCCGATCTCGATCGGCTCAGCGACGACGTGGGTGAGGGAACCCTTCGGGCCCTTCACCGCGACCGTCTGGCCATCGATGGTGACGTCCACGCCAGCGGGGACCTGGATGGGCAGCCGTCCAATGCGCGACATTGCTGTACCTCCGTTTCCCGAATTACCAGACGTAGGCGAGAACTTCTCCGCCTACGCCCTTCTTGGCGGCCTGCTTGTCGGTCAGGAGGCCGGACGACGTGGAGATGATCGCCACGCCCAGGCCGCCGAGCACCTTCGGCAGGTTGGTGGACTTTGCGTAAACGCGCAGACCCGGCTTGCTGATGCGCTTGATGCCGGCAATGGAGCGCTCACGGTTGGGGCCGAACTTGAGCTCGATGGTCAGCTTCTTGCCGACCTCGCCCTCAGCGGGCTCCTCAACCTTGTAGGAGGAGATGTACCCCTCCTGCTGCAGGATCTGGGCGACGTGCGCCTTGATCTTGCTCGCCGGCATCGCCACGGAGTCGTGGTACGCCGAGTTCGCGTTACGCAGACGCGTGAGCATGTCTGCGATGGGGTCGGTCATGGTCATGATGGCCTCAGGCCTCTCTCGCCGTGGTTTCTCCGCACCAGGTCCCCCCGCCGGACTCTTCCGAGTTCGTCAGGGGCACAAGCGCAGGGGACCTACGACGTAGTAAGACTGGGTGCGAGCCCTTCCAGAGAAGGGCCACGGACATCCATGGGGAAGCCGCGGCAGGGGCCCGACCCCACTACCTTACGGGAATCCGTACAGGAGCCCAAAAAAGGGCGGTGTGGGGTCGGGCACCTCTGCTTCGCTAGCTGTGCCTAGGGCTCTGGATTACCAGGAGCTCTTGGTCACGCCCGGCAGCTCGCCGCGGTGCGCCATCTCACGGAGGCAGACACGGCACAGGCCGAACTTGCGGTACACCGAGTGCGGACGGCCGCAGCGCTGGCACCGGGTGTAGGCCCGGACGCCGAACTTCGGCTTGCGCTCGGACTTCGCGATGAGGGACTTCTTCGCCATTGGCTCACGCCTCCTTGAACGGGAAGCCCAGAGCGCGCAGGAGCGCCCGGCCCTCGTCGTCGGTCTGAGCGGTGGTCACGACGGTGATGTCCATACCGCGCTGACGGTCGACCTTGTCCTGGTCGATCTCGTGGAACATAACCTGCTCGGTCAGACCGAAGGTGTAGTTGCCACGGCCGTCGAACTGCTTCGGGGAGAGGCCACGGAAGTCGCGGATTCGCGGCAGGGCCAGCGAAACCAGACGGTCCAGGAACTCCCACATGCGGTCACCGCGGAGGGTGACGTGGGTGCCGATCGGCTGGCCCTCGCGCAGCTTGAACTGCGCGATGGACTTGCGAGCCTTGGTCACGGCCGGCTTCTGACCGGTGATCGCGGTCAGGTCGCGGATCGCGCCCTCGATCAGCTTGCTGTCACGGGCAGCCTCGCCGACACCCATGTTGACCACGACCTTGACCAGGCCGGGGATCAGCATGACGTTCTCGTACTTGAACTGCTCCTGCAGCTGGCCCTTGATCTCGGAGTTGTAACGCTCCTTGAGGCGGGGGGCCACCTTCTCAACAGTCGTCTCAGACATCAGATGTCCTCACCGGTCCGCTTGGCAACGCGGATCTTGTTGCCCTGGTCGTCGAAGCGGTAGCCGACGCGGGTGACGACCTTCTTGCCGTCCTTCTCCACGACCAGCTGGACGTTGGAGACGTGCACCGGGGCCTCGACGGTCACGATGCCACCCTGGGTACCCGGACCCGGCTTGGTGTGCTTCTTGACCCGGTTGACACCCTCGACCAGGACCTTGTTCTCGGCCGGCAGGGCCTGGATGACCTTGCCCTGCTTGCCCTTGTCCTTGCCGGTGATGACCTGGACCAGGTCACCCTTCTTGATCTTCATGCTGTTCGCCATGGGTCAGAGCACCTCCGGCGCCAGCGAGATGATCTTCATGAACTTCTTGTCGCGCAGCTCGCGGCCCACGGGGCCGAAGATGCGGGTGCCACGGGGGTCACCCTCGGTGTTCTTCAGCACGACGGCGGCGTTCTCGTCGAAGCGGATGTACGAGCCATCCGGACGACGACGCTCCTTGACGGTGCGGACGACGACGCACTTGACGACGTCACCCTTCTTCACCGAACCACCGGGGATCGCGTCCTTGACGGTCGCGACGATGACGTCCCCGATGCCGGCGTAGCGGCGACCGGAGCCACCGAGAACACGGATGCAAAGGATCTCCTTCGCACCAGTGTTGTCGGCAACACGCAGTCGCGACTCCTGCTGGATCACAGCTTTCTCCTGATCGTCAACGAGAGTCGACGGGCCGGCCGCTGCTCACACCGGCGTCCGCGGGGGACCCGGTGCACATACGGCCGTACCTCATCGGCTTCGTTACTTGGCCTTCTCGAGGATCTCGACGACGCGCCAGCGCTTCGTCGCGGACAGCGGGCGGGTCTCCGCGAGGAGGACCCGGTCGCCCACGCCGCACGCGTTCTGCTCGTCGTGCGCCTTCAGCTTGTTCGTACGGCGGATGACCTTGCCGTACAGAGCGTGCTTGACGCGGTCCTCGACGGCGACGACGACGGTCTTGTCCATCTTGTCGCTGACGACGAGACCCTCACGGGTCTTGCGGAAACCGCGCGTCTCGTTGGTGTTCTCAGTCATCAGGCGTTCTCCACCGTCTCGATGCCCAGCTCGCGCTCGCGCATCAGGGTGTAGATCCGCGCGATGTCCTTACGGACGAGCTTGAGCCGTCCGTGGTTGTCGAGCTGCCCGGTCGCCGCCTGGAAGCGGAGGTTGAACAGCTCCTCCTTGGCCTCGCGGAGCTTGGCAACGAGACCCTCGTTGTCCAGCTGGCGAAGCTCAGCAGCCTTGGTAGCGGCCGACATCAGCTCTCACCGTCCTCGCGCCGGACAATCCGGCACTTCATCGGCAGCTTGTGCGCGGCGCGGGTGAGCGCCTCGCGAGCAACCTTCTCGTTCGGGTACGACAGCTCGAACATGACCCGACCCGGGTGCACGTTCGCGATCCACCACTCCGGCGAACCCTTACCGGAACCCATGCGGGTCTCGGCCGGCTTCTTGGTGAGCGGGCGGTCCGGGTAGATGTTGATCCAGACCTTGCCGCCACGACGGATGTGACGGGTGATCGCGATACGAGCGGACTCGATCTGACGGTTCGTCACGTAGGCCGGGGTGACGGCCTGGATGCCGAACTGGCCGAACGCCAGCTCGGTGCCACCCTTGGCAGCGCCACGGCGCTTCGGGTGGTGCTGCTTGCGGTGCTTGACCCTACGGGGGATCAGCATTGGGGTCAGGCCTCCGTTCCGGTGTTCTCAGCAGCCGGAGCCTCGGCGACCGGGGCCGCGGGGGCCTCGGCAGCGGCGGGACGACGGCCGCGGCCACCGCGCTCGCCACCACGGCGCTCGCCACCGCGGGCGGGACGACCACCCTCGGGACGGGCCGGGCGGTTGCCCGAGCGGGCAGCGGCGTTCTCAGCGCGGACCTCGGCGATGTTCTTGACGTCGCCCTTGTAGATCCAGACCTTCACGCCGATGCGGCCGAAGGTGGTCTTGGCCTCGAAGAAGCCGTAGTCGACGTTCGCACGCAGGGTGTGCAGCGGCACGCGACCCTCGCGGTAGAACTCCGAACGGCTCATCTCGGCGCCGCCGAGACGACCGGAGCACTGGACCTTGATGCCCTTGGCGCCGGACTTCATGGTGCCCTGCATCGACTTGCGCATGGCACGACGGAAGGAGACGCGGGAGGACAGCTGCTCCGCGACGCCCTGAGCCACGAGCTGGGCGTCCAGCTCGGGGTTCTTGACCTCGAGGATGTTCAGCTGGACCTGCTTGCCGGTCAGCTTCTCGAGGTCGCCGCGGATGCGGTCGGCCTCGGTGCCACGGCGACCGATGACGATGCCGGGGCGGGCGGTGTGGATGTCGACGCGGACGCGGTCGCGGGTGCGCTCGATCTCGACCTTGGAGATGCCGGCGCGCTCCATGCCCTTCGTCATCATGCGACGAATGGCAACGTCTTCCTTGACGTAGTCCTTGTACAGCTTGTCGGCGTACCAGCGGGACTTGAAGTCCGTGCTGATGCCGAGGCGGAACCCGTGCGGGTTAACCTTCTGGCCCATTACCGGGTCCCTTCCTTGCTGCTGACGACCACGGTGATGTGGCTGGTCCGCTTGCGGATCCGGTAGGCACGGCCCTGGGCACGCGGACGGAACCGCTTCAGGGTCGGACCCTCGTCAACGTACGCCTCGGAGATGTAGAGGTCGTCCACGTTGGAGTGGTTGTAGTTGTGCGCGGCGTTGGCGATGGCGCTGTCGAGCACCTTGCCGACCGGCACGGTGGCGGCCTGCGGAGCGAAACGCAGGACGGCCTGGGCCTCCGTGGCATTCATGCCACGGATGAGGTCCACCACGCGGCGGGCCTTCATGGGCGTCACGCGGATGTACCGCGCCTGTGCCCTGGCTTCCATGGTTGTCCCCTTAATGGAGTAAGTCATTGAGTCGTTCTGGCGCTGAAGCTCAGGCGCTTAGCGACGCTTCGACTTCCGGTCTTCCTTCACGTGGCCACGGAAGGTGCGGGTCGGAGCGAACTCGCCGAGCTTGTGGCCGACCATCGACTCGGTGACGAACACCGGGACGTGCTTGCGGCCATCGTGGACCGCGATCGTGTGACCGAGCATGCTCGGGGAGATCACGGAACGACGGGACCAGGTCTTGATGACGTTCTGAGTACCCGCCTCGTTCTGAGCGTCCACCTTCTTGATGAGGTGGCCGTCGATGAAGGGGCCCTTCTTGAGACTGCGCGGCATCTGACCTGCTCCTAGCGCTTCTTGTTGGTCTTGCGGCGGCGCACGATGAGCTTGTCCGACGCCTTGTTCGGGCGACGGGTGCGGCCCTCGGGCTTACCCCACGGCGAGACCGGGTGGCGACCACCGGAGGTCTTACCCTCACCACCACCGTGCGGGTGGTCGATCGGGTTCATGGCGACACCACGCACGGTCGGGCGGACGCCCTTCCAGCGCATACGGCCGGCCTTGCCCCAGTTGATGTTCGACTGCTCGGCGTTGCCGACCTCGCCAACGGTGGCGCGGCAGCGGGCGTCGACCAGACGGATCTCACCGGAGGGCATGCGCAGGTGCGCCATCTTGCCCTCACGCGCCAGCAGCTGGATGCCGGAACCGGCGGAGCGGGCCAGCTTGGCACCGCCACCGGGACGCAGCTCCACCGCGTGGATGGTGGTACCGACCGGGATGTTGCGCAGCGGCAGGTTGTTGCCCGGCTTGATGTCGGCGCCAGCGCCGTTCTCGATCCGGTCACCCTGCGCGATGCCGCGCGGCGCGATGATGTAGCGCTTCTCGCCGTCCGCGTAGTGCAGGAGCGCGATGCGCGCGGTGCGGTTCGGGTCGTACTCGATGTGCGCGACCTTGGCCGGCACGCCGTCCTTGTCGTGACGACGGAAGTCGATCACGCGGTAGGCGCGCTTGTGACCGCCACCCTGGTGGCGAGCGGTGACACGACCGGCGTTGTTACGGCCGCCCTTGCTGTGCAGGGGGCGAACCAGCGACTTCTCCGGCGTGGACCGCGTGATTTCTACGAAGTCGGCCACGCTGGAGCCGCGACGGCCCGGCGTAGTCGGCTTGTACTTGCGGATGCCCATTTGGCTCTCTCGTCCTCGTCCTAATCGACGATCACGATCTCCTGGTTCAGGAGACCGGACCACCGAAGATGTCGATGCGGTTGCCCTCGGCCAGCGTCACGATGGCGCGCTTGGTGTCCTTGCGCTTGCCAAAGCCCGTCTTGGACCGCTTGCGCTTGCCCTGACGGTTGATCGTGTTGACAGCCTCGACCTTGACCGAGAAGACCGCCTCGACGGCCTGCTTGATCTGGGTCTTGTTGGCGCCCGGCGACACGATGAACGTGTACTTGTTCTCGTCGAGAAGGCTGTAGCTCTTCTCGGAGATGACCGGCTTCACCAGGACGTCACGGGGGTCCGTGAACGTCTTGCTCGTAACGTCGCTCATCAGGCGGCGCTCCCTTCGAGCTCGCCCTCAGCGGCAACGGCCTTGGCGGACGCGGCCGGACCGGCCACGAAACGCTCGAAGGCGGCCTGGGTGAAGACCACATCGTCGGAGACGAGCACGTCGTAGGTGTTCAGCTGACCGGCGTCCAGGATGTGCACGTTCGGCAGGTTGCGAGCGGACTTGATGCCCAGCTCGTCCGCGCGCTCGACGACCAGGAGGACGTTCTTGCGCTCGGTGATCTTGCCGAACAGGCCCTTGGCGGCCTTGGTCGACGGCGCCTCGGTCGCGGTCACGTCGGTGATGACGTGAATGCGGTTGTGGCGGGCCCGGTCGGTGAGCGCACCGCGCAGGGCGGCGGCGATCATCTTCTTCGGGGTCCGCTGCGAGTAGTCACGCGGCACGGGACCGTGCACGACGCCACCGCCGGCGAACTGCGGCGCACGGGTCGAGCCCTGACGGGCGCGGCCGGTGCCCTTCTGGCGGTACGGCTTCTTGCCGCCACCGCGGACCTCGCCACGAGTCTTGGTCTTGTGGGTGCCCTGACGGGCCGCAGCGAGCTGCGCCACGACGACCTGGTGCATCAGCGGAACGCTGACCTTCGCGTCGAAGATCTCGGCCGGCAGCTCGATGCTGCCGGTCTTGTCGCCAGCCGGCGACAGGATGTCAATGGTGCTCATTTCCTCACAGCCCCTTCGCCGCGGTGCGGACGAGGACGAGGCCGCCGTTCGGGCCCGGGACGGCGCCCTTGATGAGCAGCAGACCCTTCTCCGCGTCGACCGCGTGCACGGTCAGGTTCTGGGTCGTCACACGCTCGTGGCCCATCCGACCAGCCATGCGCAGGCCCTTGAACACACGGCCCGGGGTGGCGCAGCCACCGATGGAACCGGGCGAGCGGTGCTTGCGCTGGGTGCCGTGACCGGCGCCGAGACCACGGAAGTTGTGGCGCTTCATGACACCGGCGAAGCCCTTGCCCTTGGAGGTGCCGGTCACGTCGACCTTGACACCCGCCTCGAACAGCTCGGCGGTGATCTCCTGGCCCAGGGTGTACTCGGAGGCGTCCGAGGTACGGAGCTCGACCAGGTGACGGCGCGGGGTGACACCGGCCTTGGCGAAGTGGCCCGCGAGGGGCTTGTTCACCTTGCGGGGGTCGATCTCGCCGAAGCCGATCTGGACGGCGTCGTAGCCGGCCGGGCTGTCGGCGGTGTGGACCTGGGTCACGACATTCGGCCCGGCCTTGACGACGGTCACCGGGACGACCCGGTTGTTCTCGTCCCAGACCTGGGTCATGCCGAGCTTCTCGCCCAGGATGCCCTTAATCTGCTTAGCCATCTTCGGTGCGCCTCTCAGAGCTTGATCTCGATGTCGACGCCCGCCGGCAGGTCGAGACGCATCAGCGAGTCAACCGTCTTCGGCGTGGGGTCGAGGATGTCGATCAGACGCTTGTGAGTACGCATCTCGAAGTGCTCGCGCGAGTCCTTGTACTTGTGCGGCGAGCGGATGACGCAGTACACGTTCTTCTCAGTGGGCAGCGGCACCGGGCCCGCGACCTGCGCACCAGTACGGATCACCGTCTCGACGATCTTCTTCGCCGAGGAGTCGATGACCTCGTGGTCGTAGGCCTTGAGCCGGATGCGGATCTTCTGTCCCGCCATGGCTACTCAGTAGTCCTTTGTCCTTAGTCGCTGCACGACTCCCCCTCCGACCCCCGCGCTCGGGCGTGTCGCACTCGCGCTTGCAAAAAACCGGCGAAGAACTCGTCGGTTTCGAACTTTCGGGGTGGGGGCAGCCGGGCCGAGGCCCCGCACACGCTTCCCGGAAGATTCCCGTACTTTCGCCCCGCAGCTGCCGTGGCGTAGAACTCACGCTTGACGGCCATCACGGGAACGACGAGTACATGGGACTCGCTTCCGGTCCTCCCGGCGGGAGGCGCGCAGCATCGGCACTCAACCGAGCAACTTGGACATACTGCCACATGGAGCAGCCCGGATGCCAATCGGGGCCGGTGAGATGCTCCTCACCGGCCCCGGTCGTCACCCGTACGGGATCAGTTCTCCGGCGGACGGCCGCACACGACGTCGTAGTCCTTGGAGGTCGTGTTGGCGCAGTAGAGCTTCTTCTGGTCCGGGCCGAAGGTGTACTCGTGCAGGTTCATGTTGATCGGGTTGCAGGCCTGCTTGCCCTTGTACGGCGAGTACGTGGGGCACTGCCCGTTGTCCAGCTGCTGCAGGTGGGCGCGCAGCGCGTCCAGGCCCATGTCCTCGACGCCCGGGTTGGTGGACGGCATGAAGCGGTTGGCCGACCACGAGCCGCCCATGGTCGCGAACAGGGCGATCGCGCAGATCAGGCCGGCGGCGAGCTGGGACATCGCGCGCGGCGAGATCCGGGCGGCCCGGGCCGGGGCGACCTCCTCCAGCGTGCCGCGGATCCAGCCGAAGCCGCGCTCGTAGGTGAGCATCACGCCGAGGACGGCCAGGATGATCAGGCAGTAGAAGATGATCCAGGTGGTGCGCGGGTACAGCTGGACGGCCTGGTCGCGCTCCATGTGCGAGGCGAACCAGAAGCGCAGCAGCCAGGCGCCGGCGAGGACGAAGCCCGCGGTGCGGACCACGACGTTGCGCAGGCCGAGGCCCACGCCGATGCCCACGCCCAGGAGCAGCAGGACGCCGAAACCGGTCTGGCCGGCCAGCTCGCCCGACACCGGGAAGTCGTGGTAGTTCAGGTCGCCGGCGCGGTCGGACGCCCAGCCCATCACGTAGGCCGGGTCGATGTAGGTGTTGATGTAGGCGTACCGGTCCATCGTCGTGGCGCCCAGGCGGACCAGCTGGTACAGCAGCGGCGCGCCGATCACGGCGGCGGTGACCAGCAGGACGCCGAGGAAGAACACCGCGCGCTTGATCGCGACCCGGCCCCGGCGCCACGGGAACAGCAGCAGGGCGAGGAAGAACGAGCCCGGCGCGGCCCACAGGTACCAGCCCGAGTACCAGAGGAACATCACGCCGAACGCGGCGCCGAAGCCGAGGCCGCGCAGCACCGCCGAGCGCGTCGAGAGCTCGCCGGCCCGGCGGATCTCGCGGAAGCAGGCCGCCAGCAGCGGCAGCAGCACCAGCATGGAGCCGTGGCTGTACGGGCGGATCGGGTCGAGGAAGACGATCGAGGCCGGCACGGCGACGGCCATCGCCCAGAACGGGCGCAGCAGCATCCGCCACGAGAGGTAGGCCATCGGCCCGACCAGCGCGCTGAGGATCAGCTGCAGGTCCTTGAGCGCGTGGCCCACGCCGGCGACGCCGTGGTGGAAGAGCTTGGCCCAGACCGCGAGCAGGGCGGGGAACAGCGGGGGGTACACCCCGGGCAGGCCCCTGCCGCGCATCATGTCGTTGGCCATGCCCATGAGGTTGCCGGGGTCGCCCTCCTGGCCGCCCAGGCCCCAGGGCGTGCCGTGCAGGGCGACCACTATGCCACCGGCGACGACACCGGTGCCCAGGCCCGCGACGGCCGCGCAGGCCAGCCGCTGGGCGGCCTGGTAGTGGCGCAGCGTGCCGCGGTAGGCGAGGAACAACAGCGCCGCGAGGACGGGGATGCCGAGCAGCGCCGCGTACTGCTGGATGCCGGCGAGGCCGCTGACCTGACCGATCCGGGTCACGGGGTTGACGCTGATGCGGGTGCACAGCAGCATGAACCCGAGGGCGACGACGACGCTGACCACGCCCTCCCCCAGCGGGAGGACCCAGCGCTTCTCGGTCCAGCGGTCGAAGCGGCCGCCCGGCCGGGCCGTCGACGTCCCGCCGGACGCCGCGCCGCCAGCGCCGTCCGAGGTACTGGAGGGGGCGCCGACGACGTTCGGTGCCAAATCCGTCATGTCAATTCGCTTCCGTGAAGCGGCACTCTGCCGCAGATCAGGTCGGCTCGGCGGGGCGCGCGGGGTCAGCGGGCGCCGGCCGGGGCCGCCCGGTCGTCACCGAACGTCCTCGGACTGCTGACGCGACGTCCACGCCCGACACGCTAGCAAGCCGACGGCGCCCCTCACCGCCCCGCTCGCCGGATCCACGCCCGGCGGCTGCACGCCGTGGTCGGCTCCGCCGGCCGGTTCGCTCCGTGGGACCGCAGCCTTCCTTCCCGAAGGATCCTGGGCATCCCCCTCGCCCCCTCTCCGGGCCGGAAGGATGACTCAGTACCCGGTCGCCAATGCCGATCGGGGCCGGTGAGGTGTACCTCACCGGCCCCGATCGGGTTCCGCGACGTGCCCCGGCGCTCAGTGCTTGCGCCAGATGATCCAGTTCTCCTTGGTGTTGGTGCGGTCGACGTACCACTGCGAGGGCCGGTCCGGCCAGTACGCCTCGGCCGGCTTGTTGTCGCCCGGCAGCGGCGTGACGATCGCCGTGGCCTCCGCGGGGACCTTCTGCCAGCGCGGGTCCAGGTACCAGACCCGGCCCTGGTAGACCTCGTAGGGCTGGGCCATCCGCAGACTCCAGTCCATGTCCCAGGCGATCACCAGGTTGTCCTTGGGCTTCAGGCCCGCGGCCTGGGTGAAGCCGGTGGCGGAGCTCTTGCGCACCTTCGAGAACGGGTGGCTGACCTGCTCGGTGATCGTGACGGTGGCGAAGCAGGCGAACAGCGACAGCGACACGCCGATCGCCCAGAGCACCTTGCGGCCGCCCGCGACCAGCAGCAGGACCACGCCCGCGAGGATCACGAAGGCGGCGGCGGTCGCCCGCATCATGTTGAGCTTGTCCCAGTCCGCGGTCAGGAACGAGACGTCCGGCAGGCCCCAGAGCACGAAGACCTGGGTGCGCAGCTCCGAGCCGGCCGACAGGACCACGCCCTGGGCGAGCGCCAGGGTGAGCCCCGCCGTGCCGGCCGCCGCGAGGGCGAGGCGCTTGCGGGAGAACCGGCAGAGGATCGCGGTGCCCACCACGAAGGCGACGGGGATCAGGTAGGACGTGTACCGGGCGTAGACCCAGTCGTCTATGCGGTGGTCGTCCGGCAGGGCCGCGGCGGCGGCCAGCGCGGTGCCGAAGAGCAGCGCGACCATGACGGCGCCGACGATCCGGTCCGGGCGCGCGAAGCGGCTGCTGAAGATCGCGAACAGGCAGACCGCGACGGCCAGTCCGGCGATGCCCCAGGTCGAGACGATGAAGTACCAGATCTGGCCGATCGTGCGCGTCACCGTGCGCTGGAGTATGTCGAGGTTCTTCAGGCCGTCCAGCAGGAAGGTGCCGACCTGGCTCGGCGGGACGGTGAACTGCTTCTCCAGCCACCAGGCGAACGCCTTCGCGCCGACCGCGCCGGCCCCGAGCGCGCCGAGGCCGACCAGGGTGGTCCGCCAGGGCGCCCAGCGCAGCACCAGCACGCCGAGCAGGACCACACCGGTGAGCGCGACCACGACGCCGCCACGGTCGTGCGTGGCCATCGTGTAGGCCGCGGACGCGCCCATCCCGGCCGCGTACCAGTGGCGTCCCTTCGGTGACCCGTCGCTGAGCCAGCCGTGCATGCAGAGCAGCCACGCGAGGATCAGCACCGGGAGGACGGTGTCCGACATCACGAACTGCGAGTAGAAGACCACCGGCGGCAGCAGCGCGGTGGCGCCGGCGAACACGTAGGCCAGCAGACGGCGCACGCCCAGGCGGCGCAGCGCCAGGTACGCCAGCGGGAAGACCAGGGCGTTGAGGAAGGCGTTGATGCCGAGGATCAGCTGGTACGCCGTGACCGGGTCGTCGGCGATCCGCATCACCGGGGAGATCAGCAGCGGGTAACCACCGGGGATGACCACGCCGACCGGCATCTCGGTGGTCGGTCGGCCGGCCAGGACCCGGGCGAGCACGAGGTAGGAGTCCTCGTCCGGGTGGACCGACGGGAAGCTCAGGCCCCGGACGAGCACCAGGCGGATCAGGACCTCGACCAGGTACCCGGCGGCCAGCGCGGCCGGCCAGAACCAGCGGCGGCTCCTGAGCTCGTCGAACCGCTGCATCAGGCGGCCCTGCAGCCCCGACGGCTGCTGCCCCTCCAAGGGCTGTCTGCTGTCGTGGGCACTACGGTGCTCGGCCTCTGCTGACATCTGCACTGAAGTTCGACTCTCCCCCTGGTAGTCCGGCTCGGTGATCGATCCGGCAGACCGTCCGGTCTGATCGCGGGGCCGCGGGCGCCGGGAGCGCCGCCGTTGCGGACCATTCATGAAGTTCACGCCAACGACTCGCGCAGAACCCGCACGCAGACGCCGGCCGTCGGAAACTCCCCGCCCCAATGACGACCGGCTCCATACCACACGCTGCGTGACCATCATGGTAGCCGCACCGAATCCGGCCAGTTGCAGCAGCCGGGCCCGGCACGCGGTGGCGTGCCGGGCCCGGGGGTGCGTACGGGAGGTGCTCAGCGCCCGATCAGCTGCGGGCTCCTGCCCGCGGCCTGCTTGGTGGCGGGCTGGATCAGCTTGAGGTGCTTGGGCATCCGGCGGATCATCGCCAGCAGCAGCACCAGGCCCGCCCGGGCGAGGTAGATCGTCGCCTTGATCGGGGAGGCGCTGGGCGTACCGGTGGTCCGCTCGCGCATCGCGACCGGCACCTGCCGGATCACGAAGCCGCAGCGGGCGGCGCCGACCATGCTCTCGATCGTGTCGCCCAGGTACTCGACCGGGTACCACTGCGAGAAGAACTCGATCATCGGCTTGTTGCAGGCCTTGAAGCCCGACGTGGTGTCGGTGAGCCGCGTGCGGGCGACCCGGGAGAGCACCACGGAGAGCAGCTTCATCGCCCAGGAGCGCGGGCCGCGCACCTTGTACGAGCCCTCGCCGGCGAAGCGGGCGCCGATGACCAGGTCCGCCTCGTCGAGCTTGGCGATCAGCGACGGCACGTAGGACGGGTCGTGCTGGCCGTCGGCGTCGCACTGCAGTGCGATGTCGTAGTCGTGCAGGTGCGCGTAGCGGTAGCCGAAGCGCATCGCGCCGCCGACGCCCAGGTTGTAGGGCAGCTGGGCGACCTTGGAGCCGTGCGCCGCGGCGACGGCGGCGGTGTCGTCCACCGAGCCGTCGTCGACGACCAGGGTGTCGACGCCGGGCAGCTTCTGCTGGATCTCCCGGAGGATCTTGGGCAGTCCCTCGGCCTCGTTCCAGGCCGGGAGGATGATCAGTACCCGCTTGCCGTCGATCATGCCGTCACCCCGGGGTCGTTCGCCTTGGCCGCGTCGTTGTTGCTGCGCGCGATCGGGTAGTCGTGGTGCTCGGCCAGGTAGGCGCGCATCATCGCGACGTCCTCGGCCAGCGTGCGGGTCTCGGCTTCGAGCCGGGAGGCCTCCCAGCTCAGGTGCAGCGAGACCATCAGCACCAGGATGAAGCCCGCGAACAGGACCAGGCTGACGCCGGAGGCGATGCCGAGCCGGCGGGCGGTGGAGTCCAGGATCGTGGGGAAGAACCCGAGCGGCGCGACGACGACGCCGATCGCGAGCCAGATCGCCGCGTACTTCTCCCGGAGCTGCTGTCGGCGCAGCAGCTCCAGGATGTAGACGAGCACCAGCACGCCGGTGATCGAAGTGATGACGGTGAGATGCACGACGGGGAGCGCCTTTCAGCGGCTGTGTGGCGTGGCCAAAGTAACGACAGTTTAAAAGGCGTGGCGAAACGGACTGCCGCCGCCGGTTGTACGGGGCCCGCGCGGATGGTGTCAGACTTCTGACGACTGACGCGCCGCCATGGTTGCACCCGGCTCCACCGCGGTCGCGACCGGAGCCGCCAGGGACCGGGCCAGCGCCCATAGCATGGCAGCCGCGCTCACGGCGGCACCAGTCAGGTAGGCGAGTTCGACGCGGGTCGCGATCGCCCCCGGCACCGCGGTGACGGCGACGAGCACCGCCGTGCCCACGAGCCAGGAGAGCAGCTGCCGCTGGTGGCGGCCGAGCGAGAGCAGCGCCTGGCCGAAGACGGTCGCGAGCATGTAGCAGAGCGTGCCGAGCGACAGCCACAGGAAGTCGACCGAACCGAGCACGTCCTGCGCCTTGAAGAACAGCCGGATGGCCCACGGGCCGAGGATCACCGTCGGCACGCCGGCCGCGGTGCACATCAGCGCGACGATGCCGCCGGTGCGCAGCAGGACCTTGCGGAACTCCGCGTGGTTGCCGGCCGCCGCGGCGCCGGACAGCGAGGAGACCAGCGAGGCCTGGATGGCCGCGTACGCGAAGAGCGGCACCCGGGCCAGCACCACCGCGTTGAGCAGCGCGGCGATCAGTGCCTTGGAGGACGGCGAGAGCACGCCCACGCTCACCACGGCGGCGTTGACCATGAGCTGCGCGAGCAGCGTCGATCCGGTCAGCAGGCCGAGCCCGGTGACGACGTCGCGCCAGGCCGGGGCCGGGCCGCCGCGCCGGTCGGCGAGCACCGAGCGCATCCCGATCACCGAGGCGGCGAGCGGCGCCACGACGAGGATCAGGCTGAACGCGAATGCCGAGTGCACGCCGAACAGCGGGATCAGCGCGGCCAGGCCGATCCGTAGGCCGCCGTCGACGCCCAGCTGGAGGCCGTACGCGCCGAACCGGCCGAGGCCCGCCAGCGCGCCACGGGCCACCGAGCTGACGGCCAGGCCGACCAGGGCGCCGCCCATGCCGGCCACCAGGCCGATGTCGCCGGAGAAGAAGCGGTCCGCGATCGGGCGGGCCGCCGCCGCGACGCCGGCCAGCACGACGGCCAGCACGGCGACGGTGGTCAGCAGCACCCGGCGGATGGCCGGGCCGGGGCCGTGGCCGGCCACGTCGCGGGCGGCCACCAGCCGGTTCAGCTCCAGCTCGACCGGCGAGAACAGCCCGTACCCGACCGACATGACCAGGGTCCACAGCATCGAGACGCCGGCGACCTGCGTGGTGTCCAAGCCGTGCCCGGCGAGCGCCAGGAAGATGTACGAGGAGGCACCGAGCACGACGGTGCCCCCCGCGACGAGCCGCACGCCAGGGGGCAGTGCCCCCAGCAGCTTGGCCACCGGGTTCGTCATCGCAGCGCGGCCTTGGCCTTCAGCGGCTCCCACCAGGCGCGGTTGTCGCGGTACCAGGCGATGGTGGCCGCGAGGCCGTCCTCGAAACGGACCTGCGGGGCGTAGCCGAGCTCCTCACTGATCTTGGTGATGTCCAGCGAGTAGCGCAGGTCGTGGCCCTTGCGGTCGGCGACCGGCTCGACCGACGACCAGTCGGCGCCGGCGGCCTGCAGCAGCAGCTCGGTGAGCTCCTTGTTGGTCAGCTCGGTGCCGCCGCCGATGTTGTAGACCTGCCCGGCGCGGCCCTTGCGCATCGCGAGCTCGATGCCGCGGCAGTGGTCGGAGACGTGCAGCCAGTCGCGGATGTTGCCACCGGTGCCGTACAGCGGCACCTTCTTGCCGTCCAGCAGGTTCGTGGTGAACAGCGGGATGACCTTCTCCGGGAACTGGTAGTGCCCGTAGTTGTTGGAGCAGCGGGTGACCACCACGTCCATGCCGTGGGTGCGGTGGTAGGCGAGCGCCAGCAGGTCGGAGCCGGCCTTGGAGGCGGAGTACGGGGAGTTGGGGGCGAGCGGCCACTCCTCGGTCCACGAGCCCTCGGAGATCGAGCCGTACACCTCGTCGGTGGAGACGTGGACGAAGCGGGCGACGCCGTGCTTGCGGGCCGAGTCCAGCAGCACCTGGGTGCCGAGGACGTTGGTCACCACGAACGGGCCGGCGCCCTCGATCGACCGGTCGACGTGCGACTCGGCCGCGAAGTGCACGACCACGTCGTGCCCGGGCATCACCTGGTCGACGGCGTCGGCGTCGCAGATGTCGCCGCGCACGAAGGTGTAGCCGCTGTGGCCGGCGACCGGGGCCAGGTTGGCCTCGACGCCCGAGTAGGTGAGCTTGTCGAAGACGGTGATCTGATCCGTTGCGTCGGCGCCGAGCAGCTGGCGGACGAACTCTGAACCGATGAAGCCGGCGCCGCCGGTGACGAGGATGCGCATAGTGCGGGCAGTCTACCGGGGCGGATCGAACCCCATCCCCCGGGCCGACGGGGGCTTCCGGACCGCCCCCGGGCCTCACATAAGCTGCGGGGCATGCGTGGAATCCTCTTGGCCGGCGGCACCGGCTCCCGACTCTGGCCGCTGACCCGGGCTGTCTCGAAGCAGCTCCTCCCGGTCTTCGACAAGCCGATGATCTACTACCCGCTGTCCACCCTGGTCATGGCGGGAATCAGCGAGATCCTGATCATTACCACCCCCCAGGACCAGGAGCAGTTCCAGCGTCTGCTCGGCGACGGCTCCCAGTTCGGCCTGAAGCTGGAGTACGCCGTCCAGGAGAAGCCCGAGGGCATCGCCCAGGCCTTCGTCCTCGGCGCCGACTTCATCGGCGACGAGCCGGTCGCGCTGATCCTGGGCGACAACATCTTCCACGGCAGCGGCCTCGGCACCCGGCTCGCCCAGCGCACCGACCCCAAGGGCGGCATGGTCTTCGCCTACCCGGTCGCCGACCCGACCGCCTACGGCGTCGTCGAGTTCGACGACAACGGCCAGGTCATCTCCATCGAGGAGAAGCCGGACGCCCCGAAGTCCCGCTACGCCGTGCCCGGCCTCTACTTCTACGACAACCGCGTCGTGGAGATCTCCCGCGGCCTGACCCCGAGCGCCCGCGGCGAGCTGGAGATCACCGCCGTCAACGAGGAGTACCTCAAGCTCGGCGAGCTGCACGTCACCGTCCTCGACCGCGGCACCGCCTGGCTGGACACCGGCACGTTCGTCTCGATGGTCCAGGCCTCGGAGTTCGTCCGGGTCATCGAGGAGCGCCAGGGCTTCAAGATCGGCTGCATCGAGGAGGCCGCCTGGCGGGCCGGCCTGATCGACGACGCGCAGCTGCGCGAGCTGGCCGAGCCGCTGCGCAAGAGCGGCTACGGCGACTACCTGTTCGCCCTGCTCGACGAGGAGGCTGCCAAGTGAAGTTCCGCGAGCTGTCCATCCCGGGCGCCGTCGAGGTCACCCCGCAGCAGCACGGCGACCCGCGCGGCCTGTTCATGGAGTGGTACCGCTTCGACCGCCTGCAGGAGGTCGTCGGCCACCCGCTGCGCCTCGCCCAGGGCAACCTGTCGGTGTCGGCCAAGGACGTCGTGCGCGGCATCCACTTCGCCGACGTCCCGCCCGGCCAGGCCAAGTACGTCAGCTGCGTGCGCGGCGCCGTCCTGGACGTGATCGTCGACCTGCGGGTGGGCTCCCCCACCTTCAAGCAGTGGGAGTTCGTCCGCCTCGACGACGTCGAGCGCAAGGCGGTGTACATCGCCGAGGGCCTCGGCCACGGCTTCTGCGCGCTGACCGACGACGCCACGCTGTCGTACGTCTGCTCCGAGACGTACAACCCGACCGGCGAGCACGCGGTGCACCCGCTCGACCCGGACCTCGGCATCGAGTGGCCCACCGACGCCCCGCAGCTGTCCGCCCGCGACGCGGCCGCGCCCTCGCTCGCCGACGCGATCGCCGGTGGCCTGCTGCCGGACTACGAGAAGTGCCTGGCGTACACCGAGAGCCTGCGCGCCGGCTGACCCCGACCGATGCCCGGACCGGCGCCCGCAGCGGCCGCGGTCCGGGCATCGGCGTCGGCGGGGGCCTGTACGGGGCTCAGTATGATGGGCCCGCCGCGGGGTCGTGCTCCCGCCCGCAGGCCCCGAACCGACCACCGGATGTGCCTCCACCATGACCACTCTGGAAATCCTGCTTCCGTACTACGGCGACGTCGCACTGATGCAGGAGGCGGTCCGCAGCGTCCTGGCCCAGACCGACCCGCACTGGCGGCTGACCGTCGTGGACGACGGCAAGGAGCCCGGAGTCCCGGAGTGGTTCGCGGAGTTGGGCGACTCGCGGGTGCGCTACTTCCGCAACGAGCAGAACCTCGGCGTCACCGGCAACTACCGCAAGTGCCTCGGCATGGCCGAGCACGAGCACATGGTGTTCATGGGCACCGACGACGTCATGCTGCCCAACTACGTCGCCACGATCCGCTCGATCCTGGCCCAGCACCCGGGCGTCGCGATGATCCAGCCCGGCGTCCAGGTCATCGGCAGCGACGGCCGGCCGAGCACCTCGCTCGCCGACGAGTCCAAGCGCCGCATCTACGCGCCCAAGCAGCAGGGCCGCGTCCTGATGGGCGGCGAGGACCTCGCGGTCAGCCTGCTCAAGGGCAACTGGCTGTACTTCCCGTCGATCTGCTGGCGCACCGAGGCCGTGAGGACCACCGGCTTCCGCGACAACCTGGAGATCATCCAGGACCTCGCCCTGGTCATCGACCTGCTCCAGGCCGGCGAGCAGATGGTCGTCGACGACGTCCGCGCCTTCCAGTACCGCCGGCACGCCGTCAGCATCTCCTCCTCGTCCGCGTTCAGCGGCACCCGCTTCACCGAGGCCCGGCGCTACTTCCTCGACACCGCCGACCGCCTCGACGCGCAGGGCTGGCCGCGGGCTGCACGCGCCTCCCGGATCCACCTGTCCGCCCGCATCCACGCCCTCACCCTGGTCCCGGGCGCGATGCGCGCCGGCCAGTGGGACGGCGCGAAGACGCTGCTGCGCAACGCCACCAGCACGGCCCGCCGTCCCCGCTGACCCCCGAACCCCTGGAGTCCCCGCAATGACCGCTTCGCACACGGCACCGGCCCGGGTGGCCGTCCTCGGTGGCACCGGCTTCATCGGACGGGTGCTCGGCGCCCGCCTCCTGGCGCAGGGCGCCGAGGTCGTCAGCCTCGCCCGCAAGGCCCCGGCCGAGCCGGCGCCCGGCCGGTTCGTCGCCTTCGACCTCTCCGGCGGCGACCCCGCCGAGCTCACCGCGCTGCTCGACCGGGAGCGGATCGACACCGTCGTCAACGCCGCCGGCGGCATGTGGGGCCTGAACGACGAGCAGATGTACCAGGCCAACGTCGTCCTCACCGAGCGGCTGATCGAGGCCGTCGCCGCCATGGCCTCCCCCGCCCGCCTGGTCCACCTCGGCACCGTGCACGAGTACGGGATGGCCCCGGTCGGCACCAGCCAGCGCGAGAGCGACCCGCCCGCCCCGGTCATGGAGTACGGCAAGCTCAAGCTGGCCGCCACCGAGGCCGTCGTGCGCGCCGTCGAGGCCGGCCGGATCAGCGGCGTCGTGCTGCGGCTCGGCAACGTCGTCGGCGCCGGCCAGCCCGGCCACAGCCTGCTCGGCGTGATGGCCGCCAAGCTCGACACCGCCCGCCTGGCCGGCGAGACCGCGCAGCTCTCGCTCCAGCCGCTCACCGCCCTGCGCGACTTCGTCGACCTCACCGACACCCTCGACGCCGTCCTGCTGGCCGCCGCCGACCGCTCGGCCCCGCCCGTCGTCAACGTCGGCACCGGCGCCGCCTCCACCGCCCGCCACCTGGTCGAGCTGCTGATCGAGGAGAGCGGCGTGCCCACCGAGATCACCGAGGTCCCGGCGCCCGACGGCACCGGCCCGGAGACCGAGTGGCAGCAGCTCGACGTCACCGTCGCCCGCGAGAGCCTCGGCTGGACCCCCCGCCGCACCCTCCGCGAGGCCGTCCGCGAGCTCTGGGACGCCCAGACCGCCGCCGCGGCAGCGTCGTAGCAGTAGGAGCAGTCGTAGCAGCCGACTCTTCGTCCTGCGGTGCCCGGAGCCAGGCTCCGGGCACCCCTCCTGTTGCACACGAGGGGGAGCCATACCAGACCGATTCCGGCGCGGGACCTTCGCCGACCTGACCGTCGGCCGGGCGAACGCCTTCGGGGCGCTGCGCCTGCTGCTGGCAACCGCCGTCGTGGTGTCGCACGTCTACCCGCTCGGCTGGGGCCGGCCGGACCCGCTGTGGGCCTGGAGCGGTCAGCAGACCGACCTGGGCAAGAGCGCGGTCCTCGGCTTCTTCGCGATCTCCGGCTTCGTCATCACCGGCAGCGCCGGACGGCTGGGCGCCGTACGGTTCGTCTGGCACCGCGCGCTGCGGATCGTCCCCGGACTCTGGGTGTCGCTGCTCTTCTGCGCGGCCGTCCTGATGCCCCTGCTCTTCCGGTGGCAGCACGGCACCCTGACGGGTTTCTGGGACCGCTCGGACGGGCCCCTCAGCTACGTGACCAGCCTCGGCAGCAGCAGCCCGACCGCGGGCTGGGACGTCTCCGGGGTGATCGCCGGCGGCATCCGCGCCGGGACCAACTTCGACCACAGCCTCAACGGCGCCCTGTGGTCGCTCAAGTACGAGCTGCTCTGCTACCTCCTGGCCGCCCTGCTCGCCCTGGCCGGGTTGCTGCGGCGGCGGGCGGTCGTGCCCGCGCTGGCGCTCGTGCTCTGGCTGCTGGTCCTCTCCGGCGCCACCGACCTCCCCCCGGGCGTGCCCCCGGCCGGCGGGCCGGGCGTCACCGTGCCGCTCCTCGGCCAGCTCACCTGGCACCTGGCGACCGTGCTGGGCTTCGCGTTCCTGCTCGGTACCGCCTGTCGGCTGTACGCCGAGCGCGTCCCGGTCGACGACCGCCTCGCGCTGGCCGCCGCCCTGGCACTGGCCGCCACGCTCCGCTGGGGCGGCTTCGGCGCGATCGGCCAACCCGCCCTCGTCTACCTGCTGTTCTGGGCCGCGGCGCGGCTCCCCCGCTGGTGCCGGCGCCTCGACGGGACCGGCGACTACTCGTACGGGGTGTACATCTACGGCTTCCCGGTCGAACAGGCCCTGGCGCTGGTCGGCTGCGCCGCCTACGGGCAGCCGGCCTTCCTCGCCTGCGCACTCACCGTGACGGGCGTGCTGGCCGCCCTCTCCTGGCACGCCGTCGAGGAGCCGGCGATGCGGCTGCGCGGCTGGACGCCCCGGCTGCTGCGCCGGAGCGCCGACCGGGAGAGCGCCCCCGCCCGCATCACTTCTTGAAGACCCAGACCTTCATCAGCAGGAAGCGGACCACGGTGGCCAAGCCGTTCGCCACGATCAGGCCGCCCACCTCGACGACCTTGGAGGCGTGCGGGGCCACCACGTCGAGCAGGGCGAGGACGCCCGAGCTCAGCGCGAGCCCGATCACGAAGGCGACGGCCCCCTGCAGCTGGTGCCGCAGCGCCCCCTCGCTGCCGGTGATGCCGAAGGTGAACCGCCGGTTGGCGGCGGTGTTGGCGACGGCGCTCACGGCGAGCGCGATCAGGTTGGCGGCCTGCGGGTTGACCACCGTCCGGGCCACGACGTACAGCCCGAGGTAGAACAGCGTGCTCAGCACCCCGATGACCAGGAAGGACGGGATCTGCCGGTTGGCCTTGCCGGTGCCGGCGGTACCCCGCTCCCCGGTGTTCGGCGCCGCGGCCGCGTCGGTCGACTCGTTGGTGGAAACCATGTGGGAACCCATGCGATCTGGTTGTCGGGTCAGGAGAGCTCGTACACGGCCACCCGGCCGTCGTCGAAGACGGGGGTGGCGAGGGTCTTCAGGAGCGGTGACTCCGGGGCCGGCTTGCGGTCCGCCACCAGGTACCGGACGTGGTACCGGTCCCGCAGCTGCCGGAGGATGTCGGCGGTCGGGTGGTGGATCGCGTCGTCGTTCAGCTTGAGCAGCGGCTGGTCCCAGAAGCTGCTGGACTTCTCCGACATCAGCCGCGGCGAGTACGCCCAGCCCTCCACGAGCACCGAGCGCTCGGAGTAGGCACTGAGCCAGAACGACAGCGCGTTCCAGCAGTTCTGGCCCGCAACCGCGTAGTCGTCCTCGGAGCGGCAGTGGTCGTTGGTGACCAGGACGTCCGACGGCTTGCTGTGCGCACGCACCCAGCGCGCCGCCTCGACCTGGCTGGCCGGCATCGGCCAGGCGCCGTCCCAGACGACGTGCTTCGACTGCTGGACGTCCAGCAGCAGGGACGGCGCACCCGCCACGAGCGCGCCCGTGAGGAGCACCACCGCGCCGCGCCGCCGCAGCCCCGGCAGCGCCCGTCCGGCCGCCCACCAGAGCAGTCCGCAGACCGCGGCGACGGCGGCGAGCGCCGCGGCGGCGGCCAGCGCGGGCACCAGTGGTGCGTACGACTCGGCGCCCTTGGCGTCGCCGACCGCCTTGAGCGCGAAGGTCGCCCAGTCACCGGCGTAGTGGTGGATGCCGTAGGTCAGCAGGCCGACGAAGGCCAGGGTGCCGACGGCGAGCGCGGCCTTGCCCCGGGCGGACAGTGCGGCCCGCTCGAACACCTCGCAGTAGCCCCAGGCCGAGAGCAGCACGCCGAACGGCAGGCCGGCCAGCGTGAAGTAGCTGGCGTTGAAGCCGTTGACCACCAGGTAGACGGCCGGGCCGGCCAGGGCGCCGCCGAGCAGGAACCACTGGGACTGCTCCAGCCGGAGCCGGCGCCGCCAGATCAGCGGGATCATGCCCGCCAGGCGGAGCTGGTGGTTGAGCACGAAGGCGATCAGCGTCGCGGCGACGACCACCGCCTGGGTCACCGCGGTGCGGGTGTGCGCGGGGTCGGCCCAGTACCGCTGGACGTTGCCGAAGGGCACGACCTCCAGGCCGTAGCTCTCGAACCTGAAGAGCACGGCGGTGGCGAACAGCTGGGCGCCGGCCACGATCGCACCGAGGCGGACGATGGCCCAGGGGATCCGCCGGGTGCCGATGAGCACCATCAGGCCCGCGAACGCCAGGCCCGCCAGGGTGACCGGCAGCGAGCTCGCCTTGGCCGCGCTGGAGGCCAGCGCGAACAGCCCGACCAGGACGTAGGCGCCGCGGCCGAACGCCGGAGGACGCTCCCGCCCGTCCTCCTCCTCGTCCCCGCGGAGGCGCAGCGCGTCCGCGATCACCCCGATCAGCCCCATCAGCAGCGGCTGGCTGTAGGTCAGCGACAGGCTCGCCCAGGCCATCAGCGGCACCAGCGGCGCGCCGAAGGTCCAGTTGGGGGTGTTGTTCGGGTAGGCGGCGCTGAACTCGCCCACCACGAACACCAGCAGCGCCGCGACCGGTCCGACCCAGGCCCGGCCGGACAGCCGGTGCCCCACGACCGCGGTGATCACCATCGCGAGGGCGACCAGCGCGGGCACCATCAGCCGCATCTGGACCACCGGCAGGTCGATGTGGCCGACCAGGTCGGTCATCGCCATGTGCGCGAAGGTGAACCAGTGGTAGTGCAGCGGCTCGCCCGCCGCCTGGGGGAAGGTCAGCGGGAAGTTGTTCTTCGCGTTGCCCGCCAGCGAGAGCAGGTACGGCAGGTCGATGTACTGCCGGGTGGTCTCGGTGTCCGGGAGGATCGGGTTGCGGCTGAGGACGGCCTCGTAGAGGTACGCGCTGGTGACGCCGACGATGCCCGCGACCGACCAGTTCCAGCCGGTCGAGGTCCGCCGGTAGCCGCGCGGGAACCAGTGCCGCCGCAGCCGCGGTACCGCGAGGAACGGGATCACCACCGCCAGCGGCCACGCCGTGGCCGCCGACTGTAGGCCGAGCCCGACCAGCACGGCCCAGGCCGCCAGCTCCAGCACCAGGCCGACGACGGCGCCGAAGGCGAGGTCCTCGACCAGCGTGTGCGGGTGGCGGCGCAGGGTGCGGAACACCAGGGTCCCGGGCAGCAGGACGCCCCAGAGCACGTAGAACGTGTAGCGCGCGACGTCCGGGACCGAGGTGTCCGCGGCCAGGAGCAGGGCGACAAGGAGGGCGTACGCGGCCAGGGCGGGCAGGAACCGCACCAGCCGCGCCCCCGCTCCGCGAGGGGCGGGCGCGGCGCCGGGCACCGAGGCGCCGGTCCGCCCCTCGGCCGCGGACGGCGTCCCGAGGGCGGGAGCGGTGCTGTCAGTGGTGCCCATCGCGTGTCTTTTCTCCTGCGGGCTCGGCATCGGGGTGACGGTCGGTGGCGGCGTCCGGTCCCGGCGGGACCGGACGTGCGCTCACGCCACGTACTCGGAGACCTTCTCCGCCTTCGCGCCGCGGTCGTCGGCCGAGTCGTAGCCCACGAAGTAGGCCGGCCGGGCCTGGGCCGCCGAGTAGATCCGGCCGACGTACTCACCGAGCAGACCCATGCAGATCAGCTGGACGGCGCCGAGGAAGAGCATGCCGATGAACAGCGAGGACCAGCCGGGCACGGTCTTGCCCAGCGCGTACGCGATGGTGGTGTAGACGCCCAGGCCGAAGCAGAGCACGAAGCTCAGCATGCCGAGCCAGGTGGCGAGCCGCAGCGGGGCGGCCGAGAAGTTGGTGATGCTGTCGATGGCCAGGCGGAGCATCTTCGACAGCGGGTAGTGGGTGCTGCCGGCGACCCGCTCCTCGCGCACGTAGACGACCTCACCGCTCGGGAAGCCCAGCCACGGCACGAGCAGGCGGTAGACCGGCTGGTGCTCGGGCATCGCCTTCAGCGCCTCGACGGCGGCCCGGCTGAGCAGGCGGAAGTCGCCGGCCTGGTTGGGCATCTTCTTGCCGACGAGCTTGCGCATCAGCCAGTAGTACGCGCCGGCCGTGCGCCGCTTGAAGACGGTGTCGGTGCCGCGGTCGCCGCGCACGCCGTAGACGATGTCGAGGTTCTTCTCGCGCGCGAGCGCGAGCATCTCGGGGATCTTCTCCGGCGGGTCCTGGAGGTCGGCGTCGATCGACACGACGTAGTCGCCGAAGGCGCGGTGGATGCCGGCGGTCAGCGCGGCCTGGTGCCCGGAGTTGCGGGCGAAGCGGACGATGCGGAACTCCGGCCAGTCCTGGTGGATCTTCTGCATGAGCGCCGGGGTCGCGTCGGTGCTGCCGTCGTCGATGCCGACGACCTCGTAACTGATCCCGAGGCCGTCGAGGATCGGACGCAGCCGCTGGACGGTCAGGGGCAGCGCCTCCTGCTCGTTGTAGATCGGCATGACGACCGACAACAGCGGTGCCGACCTGGGGGCCTCGGGCTCTGCCGATACAGCTGCGGTGTACATCAGTTGTCGCCTGTTCCTTGTGAATGGGACGTTCGATCGGTGCCGGGCCCGGATGTCGGCCAGGCTAACAGCGGGTCTTTGCCTTTGGATGAATGCTTCTTGGGCGGATCATTCATCTCGACCCCCCGGCCGCTGTCAGGGCTTCTGCGGGGCGGGCTCGTCCGAGACCTGGCGCAGGGTCGCCATCGAGCGGTCCAGGGCGCGCTTGAGCACCTTCGACACCGGCCGTTCGACCAGCCGGTGGATCAGCCAGGCCGTGACGAGCATGGTGGCGAGTGCCGTGACCAGGGCCGCCTTGACGCCGAAGTCCCTCGTGAGGAGGAAGTGGATCAGCGTCCAGCCGACCTCCTGGTGGATCAGGTACAGCGGGTAGGTCAACGCTCCCGCGACGGTCAGCCACTTCCACTGGACCCAGTCGAACCAGCCCAGCGCCGCGCCCAGGACCAGCGCGAACGCCAGCGTCACCGCGATCGCCATGACGTTCCACGAGAGCGGGTGGCCGAGGACGTTGACGTACATGTCCTTGATGGAGTTCAGCCTGGTCAGCGCCAGGATCCAGGAGAAGCCCACGATCCCCCAGAGCAGCAGGTTCTGCCCGAACCTGTACATGAGGAACATGCCGACGCCGGCGATGAAGAACGGCGACTCCTCCGGCATGGCCATCGTGGTCAGCAGCGGTATCCCGGCCTGCGGGGCGAGGACCGCGAAGATGGTCCACGTCCCGCAGAACGCGACCACCTTGCGGTAGGTGAGGCCGGTCGCCACGACGATGGCGAACAGCAGGTAGAACCGCATCTCGACCCAGAGGGTCCAGTACACCCCGTCGACGTGCCGCATCCCGAGCGGGGTCTGCAGCATCGTCAGGTTGCCGAGAATCGTGGTCAGGTTGAGCCCGTCCCCGGCGCCCTGCCGGGCGAAGTGCTTGAAGTCGAGCACCACGAGGCTGGTCAGCGCGATGCCGGCCCAGTAGGCCGGGTAGAGCCGCACGATCCGGGAGACGAAGAACTCCCCCGACCGCTTCCCCCAGCAGCTCATGCAGATCACGAAGCCGCTGATCACGAAGAACAGCTCGACGCCCAGCCAGCCGTACGCCGCCATCCGGTTCACCAGCGGGAGCACCTGCTTGGGGGTCACACCGCCCTGCCAGATGCCGCCGATCCCGACGTAGGCCGTCCAGTGGAAGGACATCACGCTGAGGGCGGCGAACAGCCGCATCCCGTCCAGCGCGTACAGGCGGGGGCGCTTGGGCCGAAGGCCACCGGAATCGCCGGTCCGGCCGGCGGAGCGGCGCCGGAGCAGCGATGGCTTCGTCAGAAGCGGAGCAGAGGTCATTCCGGAGCGCTTTCGGCGAGGGGGGCGAAGAGAGCCACGGTCAGCCTCGCCCTGGCGACGGCTGCGGGTGCCTCAGTCTATCCGGCGGGGAAAGCGCCCACCCACACCGGTACCCGCGATGCCAGCCGACACGCCGAAGGGCCCCGCACACCCGGGGGTGTGCGGGGCCCTTCGGACTCGCCTGTGCGAAGCAGGCAGGTCAGAGCATCAATTACTTGATGATCTTGGTGACCTGGCCGGCGCCGACGGTGCGGCCACCCTCACGGATGGCGAACTTCAGGCCCTCCTCCATGGCGATCGGCTGGATCAGCGCGACCGTCATGCCGGTGTTGTCGCCCGGCATGACCATCTCGGTGCCCTCGGGGAGGGTCACGACGCCGGTCACGTCCGTGGTACGGAAGTAGAACTGCGGGCGGTAGTTGTTGAAGAACGGGGTGTGGCGGCCACCCTCGTCCTTCGACAGGATGTAGGCCTGGGCCTCGAACTCGGTGTGCGGGGTGACCGAACCCGGCTTGATGATGACCTGGCCGCGCTCGACGTCCTCGCGCTTGATGCCACGGAGCAGCAGACCGACGTTCTCACCGGCCTGGCCCTCGTCGAGCAGCTTGCGGAACATCTCGATGCCGGTGACCGTGGTGGTGGTCTTGGTCTCCTTGATGCCGATGATGTCGACAGTCTCGTTGACCTTGAGGATGCCGCGCTCGATGCGGCCGGTGACGACGGTGCCACGACCGGTGATCGTGAAGACGTCCTCGATCGGCATCAGGAACGGCTGGTCCACGGCGCGGGCCGGGGTGGGGATGGCCTCGTCGACGGCGTGCATCAGGCCGAGGAGCTTCTCGCCCCACTCCTTGTCGCCCTCCAGCGCCTTCAGCGCGGAGACGCGGACGACCGGCAGGTCGTCGCCCGGGAACTCGTACTCGGAGAGGAGCTCACGGACCTCGAGCTCGACGAGCTCCAGGATCTCCTCGTCGTCCACCATGTCGGCCTTGTTCAGGGCGACGACGATGTAGGGGACGCCGACCTGGCGGGCCAGGAGGACGTGCTCCTTGGTCTGCGGCATCGGGCCGTCGGTGGCGGCGACGACGAGGATCGCACCGTCCATCTGGGCCGCACCGGTGATCATGTTCTTGATGTAGTCCGCGTGACCCGGGCAGTCGACGTGGGCGTAGTGACGCGCCTCGGTCTGGTACTCGACGTGCGCGATCGAGATGGTGATACCGCGCTGCCGCTCCTCCGGCGCCTTGTCGATCTGGTCGAACGGCGTGAAGGGGTTGATCTCCGGGTACGCGTCGTGCAGCACCTTGGTGATGGCCGCGGTAAGGGTCGTCTTACCGTGGTCGATGTGACCGATGGTGCCGATGTTGACGTGGGGCTTCGTCCGCTCGAACTTCGCCTTCGCCACTGCAGTCCTCCTGAGGACAGTTCTGTACGCCGTGCTGACGTCAGTTGGTCTTGATCGGGCTTGGGTCCGCGGTGCAGGAGCACCTCGTACCGTCCCGCGGGTGGGGGCCGGAGGCCCCCGGGAGAATCCGGCCGGATTCTCCCGGGTCGCCTCCGAATAGCCTAAGGGTTCGCAATCGTCCCGAATGTCGGGACGTACTGCGGCCTCGGGTAGGGAGCCGGCTGGCGCCGGTCCTTACTCGCCCTTGGCCTTGGCGATGATGTCGTCCGCCACGTTCTTCGGAACCTCGGCGTACGAGTCGAACTGCATCGAGTAGCTCGCGCGACCAGAGGTCTTGCTGCGCAGATCACCGACGTAGCCGAACATCTCGGAGAGCGGCACCAGCGCCGTGACGACGCGGGCGCCGTGACGCTCGTCCATGGACCGGATCTGGCCACGGCGAGAGTTGATGTCGCCGATCACGTCGCCCATGTAGTCCTCGGGCGTGGTGACCTCGACGGCCATCATCGGCTCGAGAAGGACCGGCTTGGCCTTCTTGGCGCCTTCCTTGAAGGCCATCGAACCGGCGATCTTGAACGCGAGCTCGGAGGAGTCGACGTCGTGCGAAGCACCGTCGAGCAGCGTGACGCGGACACCCTGCAGCGGGTAGCCGGCGAGCACACCGAACTCCATGGCCTCCTGGCAGCCGGCGTCGACCGAAGGGATGTACTCCTTCGGCACGCGGCCACCGGTGACCTTGTTCACGAACTCGTAGCCCTCGGCCTGCTCGAGCGGCTCGATCGCGATCTGGATCTTCGCGAACTGGCCCGAGCCACCGGTCTGCTTCTTGTGCGTGTAGTCGATGCGCTCGACGGCCGAACGGATCGTCTCGCGGTACGCGACCTGCGGCTTGCCGACGTTGGCCTCGACCTTGAACTCACGCTTCATGCGGTCGACCAGCACCTCGAGGTGCAGCTCGCCCATGCCCGCGATGATGGTCTGGCCGGTCTCCTCGTCCGTGTTGACCTGGAAGGACGGGTCCTCCTCGGCGAGACGCTGGATGGCGACACCCAGCTTCTCCTGGTCACCCTTGGACTTGGGCTCGATCGCGACGCGGATGACCGGGGCCGGGAAGTCCATGGACTCCAGGATGACCGGGTTCTTCTCGTCGGACAGCGTCTCACCGGTGGTGGTCTGCTTCAGGCCCATGACGGCGACGATGTCGCCGGCGCCCACCGACTCGATCTCCTCACGCTTGTTCGCGTGCATGCGGTAGATCTTGCCGATGCGCTCCTTCTTGCCCTTGACGGCGTTCAGCACCGAGGTGCCGGACTCCAGGCGGCCGGAGTAGATCCGGACGAAGGTGAGCTTGCCCAGGTGCGGGTCGGACATGATCTTGAACGCCAGCGCGGACAGCGGCTCGTCGTCCGACGCCCTGCGGGAGATCTTGGTGTCCGGGTCGTTGGGCTTGGTGCCCTCGATGGACTCGATGTCCAGCGGCGACGGCAGGTACTTGACGACCGCGTCGAGCAGGGGCTGAACGCCCTTGTTCTTGAAGGCGGTACCGCAGAAGATCGGGGTGAAGTCCGAGTTCAGGGTGCCCTTGCGGATCGCGGCCTGCAGCAGCTCGACCGGGATCTCCTCGCCCTCGAGGGCGAGCTCCATGATCTCGTCGCTGACGTTCGAGACGGTGTCGATCAGCGCCTCGCGGTACTCCTCCGCCTGCTCCTGCAGCTCGGCCGGGATGTCGACGATGTCGTACATCTCGCCCTTGGCGGCCTCGGCCGACCAGACCAGCGCCTTCATGCGGACAAGGTCGACAACGCCCTTGAAGTCCGCCTCGGCACCGATCGGGAGCTGCATGACCAGCGGGGTGGCGCCGAGGCGGTCCACGATGGTCTGCACGCAGAAGAAGAAGTTCGCGCCCGTGCGGTCCAGCTTGTTGATGAAGCAGATGCGCGGAACGCCGTAGCGGTCAGCCTGCCGCCACACGGTCTCGGACTGGGGCTCGACACCGGCGACACCGTCGAACACCGTCACGGCACCGTCGAGGACGCGCAGCGAACGCTCCACCTCGACGGTGAAGTCGACGTGACCCGGGGTGTCGATGATGTTGATGGTGTTGTCGACGTCGTCGACCGTCCAGTGACAGGTCGTCGCGGCCGACGTGATCGTGATGCCGCGCTCCTGCTCCTGCTCCATCCAGTCCATGGTGGCAGCGCCATCGTGGACCTCACCGATCTTGTACGAGACACCGGTGTAGAACAGGATCCGCTCGGTGGTGGTGGTCTTGCCCGCGTCGATGTGCGCCATGATCCCGATGTTGCGGACCCTGGCGAGGTCAAGGGAGGTTGCAGCCATGGTGGCTCGTTCTCTCTCTGTCTAGTGACGGGGTACGGACTACCAGCGGTAGTGCGCGAAGGCCTTGTTGGACTCGGCCATCTTGTGGGTGTCCTCGCGACGCTTCACGGAAGCGCCCAGGCCGTTGCTGGCGTCGAGGATCTCGTTCATCAGACGCTCGGTCATGGTCTTCTCGCGACGGGCGCGGGAGTAACCGACCATCCAGCGCAGCGCCAGGGTGCTGGCGCGGCCCGGACGGACCTCGACCGGGACCTGGTAGGTCGCGCCACCGACACGGCGGGACTTGACCTCGAGGGCCGGCTTGACGTTCTCCAGCGCACGCTTCAGCGTGACGACCGGGTCCGAGCCGGTCTTCTCACGGACGCCCTCGAGGGCGCCGTAGACGATCCGCTCGGCGGTGGAGCGCTTGCCGTGCAGCAGGATCTTGTTGACCAGCTGGGTGACGACCGGGGAGCCGTAAACCGGGTCGATGATGACCGGGCGCTTCGGGGCGGGGCCCTTACGAGGCATTCTTACTTCTCCTTCTTGGCGCCGTAGCGGCTGCGGGCCTGCTTGCGGTTCTTGACACCCTGGGTGTCGAGCGAGCCGCGGATGATCTTGTAGCGGACACCAGGAAGGTCCTTCACACGGCCACCGCGCACCAGCACGATGGAGTGCTCCTGCAGGTTGTGGCCCTCGCCCGGGATGTAAGCGGTGACCTCGATCCCGCTGGTGAGGCGCACACGGGCGACCTTACGAAGCGCCGAGTTCGGCTTCTTCGGGGTGGTCGTGTACACACGCGTGCAGACCCCACGGCGCTGCGGGGAGCCCTTCAGCGCGGGAGTCTTGTTCTTCTCGACCTTGTCCTGCCGGCCCTTTCGGACCAGCTGCTGGATCGTAGGCACCGTTTCTCCGTTTTCTGTGTGCCAAGGCTTGGTGGAACTAACCTGCGGTGTTTCCCTCGCACACGACCCCGTGGTCGACCCACGCGGTCGGGTGTGTTGGGCCTATTCCGACACGGAATCCCATGAGCTGATGTACAGCGACGGCGCTCTACGCGCGGAGCGCTGGAGGGCGCTCCGGCTCGGCGCGGCGACCGGTGTGCATGCACGCACAAGGACCCGGGGACACCCCAGGCACAAGGTCAGAGCGTACCTAGCGCATGGGGCGCGGTCAAAACAAATGCAACGCCGCAGGTCGTGGCCGTCGGCCGGGTGTCGCGGGGGTGTCCCGCGAACGGCCGCCCGGTGACGGACCGTCCTCATGCCGCTCTACCACACCCGGGGGGCGGGTGCCACTCGGGGCTCGCCGCCGACGGTGATCAGCCGCGGCTCCCCGCCAGGAAGGCCGCCATGAACATCAGGGTCCAGAACGCGGAGCCCAGGTAGCCGACGGCCAGGCCGACGACCGCCGCCCAGTCCCCGTCCTGGTTGCGCTGCCTGATCTGCGAGCGGGCGATGTGGCCGGTGATCACCGCGGGCAGTGACAGCCCGGACAGGCCGAGCACCATCGAGGTGATGGCCAGGCCGTTGGTGCTCCGCACCGGGTACGGCGGGTAGGGCATCGGGGGCGGCGGGTACGGCTGGAACGTCTGCGGCACCGGCCGCCCGTCGTACGCCACCGGCGGTGCCAACGGGCCGGACGGCAGATCGGCGACCAACGCGGACAGCTGGCCGTAGGTCTGCGCGACGCTCGCCGCCTCGTGGCGCTGCTCGTACTCCTGAATCGACAGCCGGCCCTCGGCGTACGCGGCCTTCAGCACGTCGATCGTGCGGTCGCGATCCGCGTGCGCCGCCCGCATCGCGGACTGCGGCGCGGACTCACCCCACGGCTGGACAGCCATCCGTCGCCTCCCGACACCCCGGCGCGCCCCGCGCGCCCAACTGGTCCTCATAGTGCCGGACGAACGGGGCGGCTGAGTAGTTGCCAGTCCGAGGCAGGGGTTTGCGGGAGGCGGCGTGGCTCACCCGTTCGGCGGACAGACTCAGGGGATCCTCAACTCGGACGACAGCCCGTTCGGCGAGTGACAGGCTGAACCCGAACGGCCCACCGGCCGAGAAGACCGACGAGAAAGGGCTGCCATGCAGGCGTCCGCGCCTCCGCCGTCCGGCGTATCCGGACCCGCCACCCCGTCCGCCCCCTCCGCCGTCAGCATCCAGGGGCTCTGGAAGCACTTCGGCACCCAGGCCGCCGTCGCCGGCCTCAGCCTGGAGCTGCCGGCCGGCGCGTTCATCGGACTGGTCGGCCCGAACGGCGCGGGCAAGACCACGACGCTCTCCATGGTCACCGGCCTGCTCCGGCCCGACCAGGGCACCGTCCTCGTGCACGGCGGCGACGTCTGGGCCGACCCGGTCGCCGTCAAGGCGCGGATCGGCATCCTGCCCGAGGGCCTGCGGATGTTCGAGCGGCTCAGCGGGCGCGAACTGCTCCAGTACAACGGGCGGCTGCGCGGCCTGCCCGGCGCCGAGGTGGACCGCCGGGCCGAGGAACTGCTGGCCGTCCTGGACCTCGCCGCCGACGCCGACAAGCTCGTCGCCGACTACTCCACCGGCATGCGCAAGAAGATCGGCCTCGCCGCCGCGCTGCTGCACAACCCCGACGTGCTGTTCCTCGACGAACCCTTCGAGGGCGTCGACCCGGTCTCCGCACAGACCATCCGCGGCGTGCTCAAGCGGTACGCGGCGGCCGGCTCCACGGTGGTCTTCTCCAGCCACGTCATGGAGCTCGTCGAGCAGCTCTGCGACTGGGTCGCCGTCGTCAACGCCGGCCGGGTGATCGCCCACGGGCCGCTGGACGCCGTCCGCGGCGGGCGCAGCCTGCACGAGGCGTTCCTCGACCTGATCGGCGTCCGCGAGGACGACGGGCAGGCGCTCGGCTGGCTCGGGGGCGGGAACGTCGGGGGCGGGAACGTCGGGGACGGCCGGTGACCGCGGCCGTGCCCGACGGGCGGACGGTCGTCCGCGCGCTCGTGGCGCTCAAGCTGCGGCTGCTGCGCAACGGGCTGAAGCGCAGCCCGGGCCGGGCCGGGGTGTACGTCGCCGGCGCCGTGGTCGGCCTGCTCCTCGCCTCCGGCATCGCCTTCGCCCTGGCGGTGCTCGACGGCCGGACCGCCGGCTCCGGGGACGTCGGCGTGATGCTGGTCGGCGTGCTGGCCCTCGGCTGGGCCGCGATCCCGCTGTTCCTGTTCTCCAGCGACGAGAGCGCCGACCCCACCCGGCTCACCATGCTGCCGCTGCAACCCGGACCGCTGCTGCGCGGCGCGCTGCTGGCCAGCCTGATCGGGCCCGGGCCGCTGGTCAGCCTGGTGCTCGTCACCGGCGCGGCGCTGTCCGGCGCGAACGGCGGCGCCTCGGCGGCGACCGCCGTGATCGGCGTGCCGCTCACGGTGCTCTGCCTGGTCACGCTCTCCCGGGCGGTCGCGGCCGGCAACGCCCGGATGCTGTCCAGCCGGCGCGGCAAGGACTTCGCGATCTTCGGCGGGCTGCTGTTCGCGCTGCTCGTCCAGGGCGCCAACGTCGGCTGGCAGAGCATCTTCGGCCGGCCCGGCTCCGACGGACACCTCGACCTCAGCCCGCTGCGGCCGATCGCCGCCGTGCTGCGCTGGATCCCGCCGATCAGCGCGATGGACGCGGGCCGGACGGCCGGCGAGGGCCGGTACGCGCTCGCGCTGCTCCAGCTGGCGCTGGCCGGCGCCCTGCTCGTCCTGCTGCTGCGCTGGTGGCGGCGGAGCCTCCAGGAGCTCATGGTCACCGCGGACTCCTCGACCCTGGAGGTCGCCCGCGGGGTGCGGAGCTCGCGCGGCTGGGGCTTCCTGCCGGACGGACGGGCCGGCGCGGTGATGCAGCGCCACCTGCGGTACGGCTGGCGCGAGCCGCGGGCCAAGGCGGCGGTGTTCACCAGCATCGGCATGACGCTGGTGATCTGCGTGCTGTCGGTGGTCCAGGGCTGGTCGAGCGTCTACCTGCTGGCGATGACCGGGATGTTCCTCGGGCTGCAGATGCTCAACCTGTTCGGCATGGACGGCTCGGCGTTCTGGATGGTCGCCGCGACCCTGCGCACCCCGTCCGACGCCCGCGACGAGCTTCGCGGGCGGGCGTACGCGGTGCTGTCGTACGCGGTGCCCGTGACGGTGGTGCTCGGCCTGGTGCTGACCGTCGTCACCGGGGACTGGGCGCACCTGCCGTCCGCACTCGGCCTCGCCCTCGGGCTGCTCGGATGCGGGATCGCGATCGGCTCGGTGCTGAGCGTGCTCGCGCCGTACACGATGCCCGCGGACAGCAACCCGATGCGCAACGCCGCCCCGGGGCAGAGCGGGCTGGTGCTGGTGAACCAGTTCGGGTCGATGTTCGGCGTCACGCTGCTGGGCCTGCCGATGGGCGGTTACCTGGGCTGGGCCCTCGCCACCGACCGGCCGACCTGGCCGGTCCTGCTGATCGGCCCGCTCTACGGCGGCCTGATCGCCTACGCCGGCGTCCGCCTGGCCGGCGCCCGCCTGCTGGAGCGCACGCCGGAGATCCTGGCGAAGGCCATCGAACGCTGACCGCCGCGGCAGGGGCCCGGGGCTCCGGCATCATGGGCTGGAGGAAACGGGCCGTCGACGAGAGCAGGGACACACCGTGGGCAAGCGGGCGCAGCAGGGTGGCGGGGACGCCGGGCCGCTGCTGGAGCAGGCGGTGCGGTCGGTGCTGACGGCCCCGGACGAGATGCTGGACCTCGCGCTGGACACGGGCGCGTCGTCGCTGGCCGCGTCGGCCGGGCAGTGGCCGGCGGTGAGCCGGGCGGTGCTCGGGTACGCGGACACCGCCGTCGGGCGGTGCTGGTCGGCGGGGTGGCGGCCGGCCGACCTGGTCCGGGTGGTGCGGCGCGAGCTGAAGCCCGTCCATCTCCCGCTCGCCGTGGACCTGATCGCCGCCGAGGGCCGCCGCCACCCGGCGGCCGCGCTGGACCGGCGCTGGCAGGAGCAGCTGCGCGAGCTGGAGACCGAGGTGTGGTGGCAGGGCGACGACGGCTATCTGGCCGCGTTCGCCCAGCGCCACCGACTGGACCGCTTCGCGCTCGCCACGGCCGCCCTGGAGCTGCTGCGCACCTGGGGCCGGCTGCCCCCGATCGCCCCGGTCGGGCCCGCCCCCGGGCTGGGGGCACCTCCCGGCCGCCGGGCTGGGGAAGCGCCCGCCCGCGGCGCCGCCGGCCGGGTGCCGGGCGAGCCCCGGATGCTGGCGCGGGTCCGGGCGCTGCTGGCGAAGGCCGAGTCCACCGAGTACCCGGAGGAGGCCGAGGCGCTGACCGCCAAGGCCCAGCAGCTGATGGCCCAGCACAGCATCGACGAGGCGCTGGTGGCCGCCGTCGGCGCCGACCGGAACGCCCCGTCGGCGCTGCGGATCGGCGTGGACAACCCGTACGAGGGCCCGAAGACGATGCTGCTGGACGCGGTCGCGGCGGCGAACCGGTGCCGGGTGGTGTGGGCGAAGGAGTTCGGCTTCTGCACGGTGGTCGGCTTCGACGGCGACCTGGACGGCGTCGAGCTGCTGTACACCTCGCTGCTGGTGCAGGCCACGCACGCGCTCAACAAGGCCGGCGCGGGCCGGGATTCGCGCACCAAGGCGTTCCGGCAGTCCTTCCTGGTCGCGTACGCGGCGCGGATCCGCGAGCGGCTGACCGCCGCCACCGAGCGGGCCACCAGCGCCGCGGCGGCCGGGCGGCACCTGCGCGAGGACGGCACCGAGGAGCAACTGCTGCCGGACGAGCGACTGTTGCCGGCTCTCGCCGCCCGCTCCGAGGCGGTGGACGAGGAGGTCGGCCGGCTGTTCCCGAAGCTGGTGTCGCAGCGGGTGCGGGTGAGCGACGGCGAGGGCTGGGCGGCCGGCCGGGCCGCCGCGGACCGGGCCGCCCTGCACGGGCGTGCCGGGGAGATCCGCCGGTAGTCGGCCGTTCGCACCGGAGTGACCTGATAGAACGTAGTCCGCCACGAACAAGGGGGATCGACGTGACGGACTGGGCGGCCGACTCGGGACACCGGGACCGCGTGCGCGGAACACTGCTCGGCGGCGCGATCGGCGACGCGCTGGGCTGGCCGGTGGAGTTCCTGCAGCTGTACCAGATCCGGGACAAGCACGGGCCGGACGGCGTGACCGGGCTGCCGCCCGCCGCGCGCCCCGGGACGGTCGAGGTCACCGACGACACCCAGATGACGCTGTTCACCGCCGAGGGCCTGATCCGCGGTTTCGTGCGCGGCTGGTCGGGCGGCGGCGGCTCGGTGCCGGAGGCCGTCCACGGCGCCTACCGGCGCTGGCTGCTGACCCAGTACCAGCCCGCGCCGGACGCCGCGCCGCTCCCCCGCCCGTACGACGGCTGGCTGCTGCGGCAGCCGTTCCTGTACGCCCGGCGGGCGCCGGGCAACGCCTGCCTGAGCGGGGTGTCCGAGCACCCGGAGTTCCGGGCGCCGGCCCGGATCGGGCTGCCCGGGCCGATCAACCCGGGCTCCAAGGGCTGCGGCACGGTGATGCGCTCGGCACCGTTCGGGCTGGCCCGGCTGGGCGTGGACCAGGCCTTCGGGCTGGCCGTGCAGTGCGCCCAGCTGACCCACGGTCACCCGACCGGCTACATCGCGGCGGGCGCGTTCGCGGCGCTGGTCGAGCGGCTCGTGGGCGGCACCGAGCCGTGGGCGGCGGTCGGCGGGACCGTCGACCAGATCCGCGAGCTGCCGGGCTCGAAGGAGACGGTGCAGGCGCTGGCCCGGGCGGTCCGGGTGGCCCAGGAGTCGGAGCCCTCGGCGGAGGCGGTGGAGCGGGTCGGGCTCGGCTGGATCGCCGAGGAGTGCCTGGCCATCGCGGTGTACTCGCTGCTGGCCGCGACCCTCGCCCCCGACCCGGTGCGCACCGCGCTGCTGCTGTCGGTGAACCACTCCGGGGACAGCGACTCCGCCGGCGCCGTCTGCGGCAACCTGGCCGGTGCCGCGTACGGCGCCGCGGCCCTGCCGCCCGAGTGGGTGGGGGCGGTCGAGGGCCGGGCGGAGCTGCTGCAGGTGGCGGACGACCTGCTGGCGCTGTTCGGCAGCCGGGATCCGTCGCACCCGGCGCTCGGCGGCCGCTACCCCGCCTGGTGAGGCCTACCGGGCCTGCGGGTCGGTGACCTGGCCGAGGAAGAGCGGCCGCCCGCCGGCGGTGTCCCGGATCAGGAACAGGAACGGCCGGTCGATGTGCAGCTGGGCGGGGTGTGCCGCCGGCGCCGCCGCCCCGGCCATCCCCGCGCCGCTGCCGGCCGCTGCGACCGTGCCGTCCTCGTCCACCTCGATGTCGGCCTTCTGCACCACCGTGCCGACCCTGAGCGGCTCCGTGGTGATGCCGCCGAATTCGGTCTTGTCGAAAGCCGCGTTGACGCCGAGCGCACGCAGGGCCGGGGTGAGCTCGTTGGACGTGTCGAAGCGGAAGCGCGGGAGCTGGAGGTCGACGGGCCGCTCGGCGAGCCCGCCGAGGATCCGGTCGAGCTGGGCCTGGTCCAGCCCCTTCGTGAAGGCGGCGAAGCCGCCCTGCGCGGGGACGATCAGGTCCATCGCCAACCCGCCGTCCGCGTAAGGGAGTTCGACGGCCTGCCAGGGCTCGCCGACGATGCCGCCGGAGCCCTCTGCGTACTTGAAGCTGCCGCTCTGGCCCATCGTGCTGACGGTCGGGGTGGAACCGTCGAGCTTGTGGAACGGGCGGTCGGCGGTGTGCTCGGACTTGAACGGGGAGGCCCACTTCGCCTTCAGGTAGAGCGCGTCGGTGAGGACCATGCGGGTTTCGCCGGTGATCTGCCCCCGCGCGAAGAGCTCCTTGATCCGTCCGTCGGTGGCCTTCTCCACGGCCGCGTTGACGGCCTTGCGGGCGTTCTCCGGGTCCTTGGCGAAGTTGGCGGGGTGCACGCCGGTGTCGAAGGCGGCGGCGAGGGTCTGCAGGTAGTCGGGCTGCACGGGGTAGCCCTGCTGCGCCCAGAGGTCGTCGGACTGGCGCAGGGTGACCTGGTCGCCGGCCGGGGCCGGGCGGTCGAGCGCGCCGGTGGCGAGGGCGTACTGCTGCGGGGTGAGGCCGGTGTGCAGGGCCTTGGCGAGCTCGTCGGCGGTGGTGCCGCGGGCGCCGGGCAGCAGCATCGCGAGCAGGGTGGCCAGGCCGGACGGGGAGAGCACGAGGTTGCGGCCGGCGCCGTCGGGCGTGGCGGTGAGGGTGTGCAGGAGGTCCAGGCCGAAGGCGTTGGTGCCGGCGGCGGTGGCGGCCACCTGCGCCGGGTCGACCGCCGGGCGGGTGGCGGGCGCGGAGACCCGGATCACCGCGGGCGCGGCGGGCGTGGTGGCGCCGGTGCTGCCGCAGCCCGCGACCAGCGGGGCGGCGAGCGCGGCGGCGAGGAGCAGCGCCGCCGGGCGGCGGGGGCAACGGGTTCCGATGGGGCTGCGGTGCGTCATGGCCCTTCGACGTGACGGGGGGCGTGCCGGTTCCGTACCGCCTGTGCCATGATCGTCTGCCGTCAGGCCGACTCCGGGGGGACACATGAGCCGTATCAACTGCCCGCAGTGCGGAACGCTCGACCAGGTGCGGAGCGTCCCGAGCGTCTACGAGTCGCAGACCAGCACGTATTCCGGGACGAGCACCGGCTACTCCTCCGGCGTCGCGTACGCGAGCGGGGTCGGGGTGATCCCGACGTTCGGCAGCTCGACCGTCCACACCTCCGGTGCCTCCAGCAGCCTGCTGGCGAACCAGATCGCGCCGCCGCCCCCGCCGCGGCTCGCCCGGCCGGGCAGCGGGTGCGGGCTGGCGATCCTGGTGGCCGTTGCGTCGGCCTGGGGGGTGGTTCTGCTGCCGTACCTGTTCACGTCCGGCGATCAGCACGCCGGGCGGAACACCGCGATCATGTTCGCCATCCTGGGCGGTCCGTTCGTCTTCGCGGCGGTGATGATGCTCGTCAATCGCGCGAAGTTCCGCCGCCGTGCCCAGCAGGACTTCCAGGCGCACTCGGCGGTGTACCCGTCCTACGCCGCCGCCTGGAGCGCCGCCTACCTGTGCCAGCGCTGCCACGTCGCCTACGTGCCGGAGGGCGCGCTCCCGATCGCCGCCTCGCCGGCCGTGCCGGTGCACCGCTTCCCGGACCTGGTCGCCGGCACGGCGGCCCGGCTGCGCGGCGAGGCTTAGCACCGGGGGGATCAGTCCCAGAGCGCGCCGAACTCCAGGAGCTCGTCCCGGTGCTCGATCCGCTCGACCCACTCGGCCGGCCAGGCCGCCTCACCGTGGTGGGCGCCGGCGAAGGCGCCGGTCAGGCAGGCGAGGGAGTCGGAGTCGCCGCTGGAGTAGGCGGCCCGGCGGACGGCGGCCACCGGGTCGTCCGGCAGCAGCAGGAAGCAGAGCAGCCCGGTGGCGAAGGCCTCCTCGGCGATCCAGCCCTCGCCGGTGATCAGGCAGGGGTCAGCCTCAAGGTCGTGCGCGGCAAGCGCGGCGTCGAGGTCGTCGAGCGACTTCAGACAGTCGTCCCAGCCCCGCGCGAGGACGGCCTGCGGCGAGGAGCCGTACCAGCGGTCGGCGAGGTCGCCGAGCCAGAACTCGTCGTACCGGTCGCGGCGCGCGAGCGCGTACGCGCGCAGCATCGCAGGCAGCCCGACGGGCGGTACACCCTCGGCGAGCTTGCGGACGGCGTACGCGGTGAGGTCGCTCGCGGCGAGCGCGGTGGGGTGGCCGTGGGTGAGCGCGGACTGCAACTGCGCGGCGCCGGAGTGCTGCCGCGCGTCGAGCTCGCGGATCAGGCCGATGGGGGCGACCCGCATGTTGGCGCCGCAGCCCTTGGAGCCGACGTCGCTCGCCTGCTGCCAGCGGTACTCGTCGTGGCTCAACCGCTCGCAGGCGCGCAGGCAGGTCATGCCGGGGGCGCGGTTGTTCTGCGGGGAGCGCCACCAGTCGACGAACTCCTCGCGGACGGGCCGCTCCAGGCGCAATGGCGTGAGTGGCCCGCGGGCGAGGGCGGTGCGCAGGCCGCGGGCGAGGGCGAGCGTCATCTGGGTGTCGTCGGTGACCAACGCCCGCTCGGGAAGCGGGAGTTGCCACCAGTCGGGCCAGTCGTTCGCGATCATCTCGACCGTCTTGAACTCCGTCACCCGGCCGATCGCGTCCCCGATCGCCAGCCCCAGCAGCGCACCCGTCGCCTTGCCCACGGCCACTCCCCCTCTTCCGTCACACCTCGACCAACAGCTCCTTGAGCCCCCGGATCACGTAGCCCGGGCGCCACTCGGGCTCGCGGACGAGCCGCAGGCCCGGCGCCCGGCGCAGCAGCGCGCCGTACGACTCGGTGAGCTCCAGTCTGGCGAGCGGGGCGCCGAGACAGAAGTGGATTCCGGCACCGAAGGTGATGTGCGGGTTGTCGGCGCGGCCGAGGTCGAGCCGGTCCGGTTCGGCGAAGCGCTCCGGGTCGCGGTTGGCGGAGCCGAAGAGCAGGGCGATCTCCGAGCCGCGCGGGATGGTGACGCCACGGACCTCGACGTCCTCCAGTACCCAGCGCTCGAACATCTGCAACGGGGTGTCCCAGCGCATGAGTTCCTCGACGGCGGTGGGCAGCAGCCCGTCCACGTCGTGGCGCAGCCGGGCGAGTTCGCCGGGGTTGCGGAACAGCGCCCACCAGCCGTTGCCGGTGGTGTTGACGGTGGCCTCGTGGCCGGCGTTGAGCAGCAGCACGCAGGTGGAGACCATCTCCTGCTCGCTGAGCGCGTCCGTGCCCTCCTGGGCCTGGATGAGCGCGCTGATCAGGTCGGTGCCGGGGGCGGCGCGGCGCTCGCGGATCAGGGCGCGCAGGTAGTCGGAGAACTCGATGCTCGCGGTGACCGCCCGGCGGGCCGCCTCCTCGGTCGGGTTGAGCTCGAACATCCCGGTGATGTCGGCGGACCAGGGTCGCAGCAGGTGCCGGTCGGCCTCCGGGACGCCCAGCATCTCGGCGATCACGGCGACCGGCAGCGGCTCGGCGACGGCGGCGATCAGGTCGCCGCCGCCGGCCGCGAGCAGCCCGTCCACGAGCTCCGCGGCGAGCCGCCGGACGGTCGGCCGCAGGCCCTCGACCATGCGCGGGGTGAAGGCCTTGGAGACCAGCCGGCGGATCCGGGTGTGGTCGGGCGCCTCCAGGTCGAGCAGCCCGTGGTCGTTCAGCGTGTGGAACGGCTCGTGCGCCGGGTCGGGCGCGGGCCGGCCGAACTCCTCGTGGCTGAAGCGGTGGGTGTACGTCCGCCCGAGGCGTCGGTCGCGCAGCAGCGCGCTGACGTCCTCGTGGCGCGAGACGAGCCACTGCTTCGTCGGCTCGTAGTACGTCACCGGCGCGTGCTCGCGCAGCTCGGCGTACGCGTCGTACGGGTGGGCCACGAACGCCGCCGACCAGGGGTCGAACTTCGCCGTCGTCGTCATCGGTCGATCACTCCAGGCCGAGAGGGGGAGCCGGAAGGATCATCGTACGCATGCGGTTCGTCCGTTTTAAGAGTGTTCGGTGACCAACTTCCGTACCAGCGCCGGGAGAGCGGTGGAGATCGGTTCCCGGATCACCTCGTCCGCCGCTTCGTCGAACGGGGTCGGCTCGCCGTTCACGACGACCAGGCGGGCGCCGCCCTCCAGCGCGATCTGCGGCAGCGAGGCCACCGGGTAGACCTGGAGGCTGGTGCCCACCGCGATGAACAGGTCGCAGGCCCTGGCGATCGCGTCGGCCTGCTGGAGCACCACCGGGTCCAGCGCCTCCCCGAACATCACCGTGCGCGGACGCAGGATCCCCCCGCACTCCCGGCAGTCCGGGTCCGGCTCCCCCGCCGCCACCCGCTCCAGCGCCTCGGCCATGGTGCCGACCACCCGGCAGCGCGCACACTGCACCTCCCGCGCGGTGCCGTGCAGTTCGAGCACCTTGCGGGCGGGCAGGCCGGCGCGCTGCTGCAGGCCGTCCACGTTCTGCGTCAGCACCCGCACGGGCAGGCCGCTGCGCTCCAGCTCGACCAGCGCGCGGTGCCCGGCGTTCGGCTCGGCGGCCAGCGCCCCGGCGTCCCGGCGCAGCAGCCAGGCCCGGCGGCGCACCTCGGGATCGGCCAGGTACGGGCCGATGGTGACCAGCTTCTGGGCCGACGGATCGCGCTGCCAAAGCCCGTTCGGGCCGCGGTAGTCGGGGATGCCGGAGTCGGTGGAGATGCCCGCGCCGGTGAGCACGGCGATCAGCGGACGCTTCGCGTTCATACCCGGACGGTACGGGGGCGGACCGCTGAGCGGCCACCGAAAATACGCGCACCGGAAATCCGGATGCGCCGAGTCAACTCCCGCCGCACACTGGGCCGGTCGTTCCACCCCGCCACAGAGGAGCCCCGTGCAGGGAGCAGTCAGCGTCTCGCCCGCCCAGATCCCCGAGCTGCTGCTCGGCCTCGCCACCGTCCGCCCGGTGTTCCTCTGGGGAGCCCCCGGCATCGGCAAGTCCTCCCTGGTCCGGGCGTTCGCCGAGTCGCTCGGCCTGGAGTGCGTGAGCCTGGTCGGCACCCAGCTCGCCCCGGAGGACCTGATCGGCGTCCCGCAGCTCACCCCGGACGGCCGCTCCCGGTTCTGCCCGCCCGAGCAGATCGCCCGCGACGAGCCGTACTGCCTGTTCCTCGACGAACTCAACGCGGCCGGCCCGGACGTCCAGAAGGCCTTCTACTCACTCATCCTGGACCGCCGGATCGGCTCGTACGAGCTGCCGCCCGGCTCGATCGTGATCGGCGCCGGGAACCGGGCCACCGACGGCGCGCTCGCCCGCCCGATGGCGTCCGCGCTGGTCAACCGCATGGTGCACGTCCACCTGCGGGCCAGCGCCGACGACTGGCTGCGGTGGGCGGCCGGCGAGGGCATCCACTCCTGGGTCGTCGACTACCTCACCGACCGGCCCGACCACCTGTGGTCCGCCCCGCCCAAGTCCGAGGAGCCGTTCTCCACCCCGCGCGCCTGGCACATGCTCTCCGACGCGCTGCACTCCTTCGGGCCCACCCTCGACGTGGGGGCACCTCCCAGCCGCCAGGCTGGGGGAGACACCCTCAAGGTCCTCGCACACGGCCTGCTCACCCCGCAGCACGCGGTGGCGTTCTGCGGCTACGCGAAGATCGTCCGCAACTCCTACGGGCTGGAGGCGATCCTCAAGGGCGACGCCCGCTGGCCGCACCGCCTGGAGGACCGCGACCTGCTCTACTACCTCGCCGACGCCTTCCGCGGCCGGCTCGTCAAGGAGCTGCCCGCGAGCAAGGAGCACGCCTCCGGGGCACAGCGGCAGACCGCCTTCCGGGCCAAGTCGCTGCTCGTCCAGCTGGCCGAGATATCGGTCGAGGTGGCCCAGACGGTGATCGCCGACGGCGCGGACGGCAACCCGGTCCTGCCGTCCTGGTTCCTCATCGAGGCCGCCCGGGACATGCCCCGGCTGGTCGAGGCCCGCCGGTGAGGCGCACCACGGCCGCCCAGAAGAAGCCCGACCCGGGCGCGGAGGTCTTCGCCGAGGGCGTCCGGATCCTGCGCCGCAACCCGGCCTTCGCCGCCCTGGACGCCGACTTCTGCCGCCGCGAGGACTGCCCGGTCGCCCCGGAGACCGGCTGGGCCGCCGTCGACTCGGACGGCACCGTGCACGTCAACCACCGCCGCCGCGCCGAGCCCGAGGAGTGGGCCTGGGTGCTGGCGCACTGCCTGCTGCACCTCGGCTTCGGCCACGTCCCGGCCGCCCGCGGCACCCGCGTCCAGCCCGACGCGCACGACACGGCCGCCCGCTGCGCGGTCGTCAACCGCTTCCTCGCCGGCTTCCCCGTCGGCCGCTCCCCGCTCACCCTCCCGCAGGAGTACCCCGGCGGCGACGAGGAGGAGCTGGCCGCCCGCTGGCGCCGCGACGGCCCGCCGCCCGCCGGAGTCGCCGGGGCGGACGGCACCGCGGGCGCCGACGCCGACCAGCTGCTGGTCGAGTGGACGGGCCACGGGCGGCACCCGAAGGACTGGTCCGGCGCCTTCGCCGCCGCGCTCACCCGCACCATGTCCGCCGCGATGGACCGGGCCGGCGGCCGGATCGACGAGGCGACCGGCGACCGCCTGCCCGAACGGCCGTGGACGAGGGCGCTCAACTGGTTCGTCTCCTCGTACCCGCTGCTCGGCGGCATCGCGGCCGGCCTCACCGTCGTCGCCGACGCCGAACTCGCCCGCGCGCACGACATCGCCATCGCCGCCGTCAACGCCGAAGCCGGGGAGGTCTACGTCAACCCGCTGCGCCGCTACACCGACGAGGAGTGGCGGTTCATCCTCGGCCACGAGATGCTGCACGCCGCCTTGCGGCACGGCGAACGCCGCGGCGGGCGCGACCCGTTCCTGTTCAACGTCGCCGCCGACTACGTCATCAACGGCTGGCTGCTGGAGATGGGCGTCGGCGACATGCCCGAAGGCCTGCTGCACGACCCGCAGTTGAACGGCCTGTCGGCCGAGGAGGTGTACGACCGCATCGTCCGCGACCAGCGCCGGATCCGCCGGCTCGCCACCCTGGCCGGCAAGAACCGCCCGGACGTCCTCGGCGCACCGCTCGACCTCGGCCCGCGCGACTACGTCGACCTCGACGACTTCTACCGGCGCGGCCTCCTGCAGGGCTTCGAGCTGCACCAGCGCGGACGCGGTCTGCTCCCGGCCGGATTGGTCGAGGAGATCCGCGCGCTCGCCCACCCGCCACTGCCCTGGGACGCCCAACTGGCCCGCTGGTTCGACGAGTTCGTGCCGAGCCCGGAGCCCGTCCGGAGCTACTCCCGCCCGGCCCGCCGGCAGTCCGCCACCCCGGACATCCCCCGCGCCGGGCGCTACCACCCCGAGGAGGAAGTACCGCGCTGCACCTTCGGGGTGGTGCTGGACACCTCCGGCTCGATGGACCCGGTGCTGCTCGGCAAGGCGCTCGGCGCGATCGCCTCGTACGCCACCGCCCGGGACGTCCCCGCCGCCCGGGTGGTGCACTGCGACGCCGCCCCGCACGACGCCGGGTACGTCGCGGTCACCGAGATCGCCGGCCGGGTCCGGATCCGGGGTCGCGGCGGCACCGTCCTCCAGCCGGGCGTCGACCTGCTGGAACGGGCCGAGGACTTCCCGCCCGGGGCACCCGTCCTGGTCATCACCGACGGCGAGTGCGACGTGCTGCGGGTCCGCCGCGAGCACGCCTTCCTCGTCCCCCGGGGCGCCGGGCTGCCGTTCACCCCGCGCGGGCCGGTCTTCCGGATGAGCTAGGCCGGTACGGCCCACGGGGTGGCGGCGCCGAGGCGGACCAGCGGGGCCAGCGCGATCAGGTAGCAGGCGGCGGCCGGCGGGATGAACGCCAGGTCGACCATCGACGCGAGGGTCCCGACCAGCATCAGCACCGGGCTCCACCAGCGCAGCGTCCGGGACGCGCCCACCGAGGCGGCGATCAGCAGGGCCAGCAGACCGACGTAGAAGAACAGCGGGCCGACCTTGTACACGGCAGCGAGCACGCCCGGGACGGCCTGGATCCGCTCGAACATCCGCGCCTGCTCGCCCTTGGTCGCCGACGCCAGGCCGACGTACAGGTCGATCCCGATCTGGACCGCCGAGGCCGCCAGGCCCGTGAACGCCACCCCCAGCCCGGTGCCCGCCGCGAGCCGCCCGGCCACCGTGCCGCGCGGGGCGATCAACCGGTGCAGCGCGAGCAGGACGGGGGCGAACAGCAGCAGCCCGGCGAACATCGCGGTGTGGCCGGCCGTCCAGCCGAGGCCCGGCTCGCGGGAGCCCGGGACCAGGCGGATGCCGCCGTACAGCGCCATCAGGGCGGGGGCGCCGACGACGGCGTAGGCCGCGAGGCGGGTGATCCGTGCGGGGTTCTGCGAGGCGTTCATCTGCGATCTCCTGCGGTGTCCGTGCTGCGTTCCGACACCACAGATGCTGTCCGCCGGGGCCCTCGTCACGGATCGCCCGCACCGGCGAACTCCCCGCCTCCCCCGCAAGGGGGAGGGCCTCAGGCCTCCCCCGCCACCACCGCGCCGGCCTCGTACGCGAACACCACCGCGTGCACCCGGTCGCGCAGCCCCAGCTTGCTCAGCACGTTGCTGACGTGCGTCTTCACGGTGTGCTCGCTGACCACCAGCTCCGCCGCGATCTCCGCGTTGGACAGCCCGCGCGCCAGCAGCCGCAGCGTCTCCTGCTCGCGCAGGGTCAGCTGCTCCAGCAGCTTGGACGGCGGACGCACCGCCCGCTCCGGCGCACCCGGGCGGCGCGCCGCGAACTCGCCGATCAGCCGCCTCGTCACCGAGGGCGCGAGCAGCGCCTCCCCCGAGGCGACCATCCGCACGCCGTGCGCCAGGTCGTCCCGGCGGACGTCCTTCAGCAGGAAGCCGCTCGCGCCCGCGTACAGCGCGTCGAAGACGTAGTCGTCGATGTCGAAGGTGGTCAGCATGATCACCTTGGTGGCCGGGAACTCCGCGCACACCCGCCGGGCCGCCTCCAGCCCGTCCATCACCGGCATGCGGACGTCCAGTAGCAGCACGTCGGGGCCGTGCTCGCGCACGGCCTCGACCGCCTCGGCGCCGTCACACGCCTCGGCCACCACCTCGATGTCCGGCTGGGCGTCCAGGATCATCCCGAACCCGGCCCGCACCAGCTCCTGGTCGTCCGCGACGACCACCCGAATCGGCGTCATCCGCCCACCCTCTCCGCCACCCCGGCCGGCCCCAACGGCAGCCGGGCAGTCACCAGGAAGCCCTCGCCCGCCGGCCCGGGTCCGGCCTCGGCCCGCCCGCCGCAGGCGGCGGCCCGCTCCCGGATGCCGACCAGCCCGCGCCCGCCGGACCAGCCGCTCACCGCGCGGTCGGCGGCCAGCGGCACGCCGCGGCCGTTGTCGGACACCACGACCTCCAGCACCCCGTCGGCCCGGCGCACCCTGATCGCGGCCCGGTCGGCGCCGGAGTGCTTGACGGTGTTGGTCAGCGCCTCCTGCACGATCCGGTACGCCGCCGCCTCCACGTCGGCGGGCACCGCGCCCAGCCCGTCAGCGAGGTCGAGCTCCACCCGCAGACCCGCTCGGCGCACCCGCTCGGCCACGTCCACGAGTTCGGCCAGCCGCGGCTGCGGAGCCAGCTCCGGACTCGCCCCCTCCTCCTTCAACACGCCCAGCACGCGCCGCAGTTGGACCATCGCGTCGCGGCCCGAATCGGCGATGGTGTCGAACGCGCGGATCGCCCGCTCCGGCTTGCTGTGCACCACCAGCGGCCCGGCCTCGGCCTGGATCACCATCAGCGAGACGGCGTGCGCCAGGATGTCGTGCATCTCCCGTGCGATCCGCGCCCGCTCCTCGGCGACCGCCCGGCCCGCCTCGCTGGCCGCCCGCTCACCGGCCTCCCGGGCCCGCGCCGCCTCCACCCGGGCCAGCTCGCGCTGGGTGCGCACCAGGGCGCCGAAGACGAAGGAGCCGCCTGAGGTGAGCACGCTGAACAGAGCGCCGTTCGGCGAGTGGGTACCGAACACATTGGCGACCACCACCACCGCCAGCACCGGCCAGCGCTGCCAGTCGGGCAAGCGCTCCGCCACCGTGTACATCCCGATCACCGCGTACAGCGGCACCTGCGGGTTCGCCGAGTGGGCCACCACCGACAGCAACAGCGAGGGCAGGCTGCCGACGACCAGGACGGCCAGCGAAGCGCGGCGCCGCCAGGGCAGGAACAGCGCGGTGGACACCGCCAGCAGGTACACCCACCAGGGCCAGTCCGTGTCGTCGTTGTAGACCGACCAAACCGATACCGCCGCCGAGCAGACCGCCAGGAAGGTGTCCAGCACGTACGGGCTCAGCCCGGCCGTCCGGCTCCGCCAACGCGTCACCCGCTCCACCTTCGCGCCTCCCCCGTACCCGGGGACGCCGCCCCCGCGGAGAAGATCATGCCCTACCGGCAGAACCTCCGGTACGGCCCGGTCAGACACCGCTGACCGTCACACCGCCGGCCTCCGTGTGCGCCGTGATGCTGCGCGTCGCACCCGGCTGCGAGGGGATCTCGACGTCCACGCCACCGGTCTCGGCCTTCGCGTCCACCGCGTACGCCTGCGCGGTCGGCACCTTCACCCGCACGCCGCCCGTCGACGCCTTCGCCTCGACCTTGGTCGGCGCCGCCGCGAAGTCCGCCCGCACCCCGCCGCTCCCGGCGTTGAGCCGGACCTGCTGCGAGGTCAGCCCGGTCGCCTCGACCCCGCCGCTCGACACCGTCGCGTCCACGTCGGCGGCCAGCCCGGTCAGCCGCACCCCACCGCTCTCCTGGTCCACCCGCACCTTGGTCCCGGCCGGCACCTGCACGTCGTACCCGACCCCGCAGGAGCCGCAGTCGTACGTCAGCGTCAGCACGCCGTCCTTCACCTCGTGCGTGGTGCGCGGCGCGTCCCCCTTGTAGCTCTGCCGCTCGGCCACCTGCACCGCGCTCCCGCCGCCCGTGACGACGACCCCGCCCGAGTGCCCCTTGATCACCAGTTCGTGGACCGGCTCGGAGACTCCGTAGCTGACCGTCTTGTGCTCCTGGTCGTCCCCGATCGGCAGGCACGCCGACATCCCCGCCATCACGGCCGCCGTGATCGCCACCGCACCCAGCACGCGCTTCATCATTTCCCCGCCCCTTCACAAGCCCCGTCATCGCGACACCGAGAACTCTCGCGCACGCACCCCCTCACCCACCTCCCTCGCCGGAGCGGTCCTTCCCCCTCCCCCGCACGAGGGAGAAGCCGCTCCCGGAAACGACGAAGGGCCCGGAGGCTTGATGCCTCCGGGCCCTTCGAACGAGTAGCGGGGACAGGATTTGAACCTGCGACCTCTGGGTTATGAGCCCAGCGAGCTACCGAGCTGCTCCACCCCGCGTCGGTGAACACCACCTTACGCGAGTTCGCCCGGAAGTCCCAATCGCTTTTCCCGGGCCCCCGGAACGCCGCAGGGCGGCCACCCCGTACGGGATGACCGCCCATGCGCTCCGGGCCCGTTGTCGGGCCAGGAGGTGACTCAGCCGGTGTACGGGCCGTAGTCGTAGTCGTCCAGCGGGACCGCCTGGCCGGAGCCGGCGCCGAAGGGCGACAGGTCGTAGTCGTCGTAGCCGACGGCCGAGTACATGGCGGCCTTGGCCTCCTCGGTCGGCTCGACCCGGATGTTGCGGTAGCGGGGCAGACCCGTACCGGCCGGGATGAGCTTACCGAGGATGACGTTCTCCTTGAGGCCCAGCAGCGGGTCCGACTTGGCGTGGATCGCCGCGTCGGTGAGCACCCGGGTCGTCTCCTGGAAGGAGGCGGCCGACAGCCAGGACTCGGTGGCCAGCGAGGCCTTGGTGATACCCATCAGCTGCGGACGGCCGGAGGCGGGGTGACCGCCCTCGGAGACCACGCGGCGGTTCTCCTGCTCGAAGCGGCCGCGCTCGACGAGCTCGCCCGGGAGCAGCTCGGCGTCGCCCGACTCGATGATCGTCACGCGGCGGAGCATCTGCCGGATGATGATCTCGATGTGCTTGTCGTGGATCGACACACCCTGCGAGTTGTAGACCTTCTGGACCTCGGCGACCAGGTGGACCTGGACGGCACGCTGGCCCATGATGCGCAGGACGTCGTGCGGGTTGGTGGCACCCATGGTCAGCTTCTGGCCGACCTCGACCGCCTCGCCCTCGCTGACGAGCAGCTTCACACGCTTGGAGACGGGGTAGGCGATCTCGTCGCTGCCGTCGTCCGGGGTGATGACGATCTTGCGGGTCTTCTCGGTGTCCTCGATCCGCGCCCGGCCGGTGGCCTCCGAGATCGGGGCCACACCCTTGGGGGTACGGGCCTCGAAGAGCTCGACGACACGCGGCAGACCCTGGGTGATGTCGTCACCGGCCACACCACCGGTGTGGAAGGTACGCATGGTCAGCTGGGTACCGGGCTCACCGATGGACTGGGCGGCGATGATGCCGACCGCCTCACCGATGTCGACCAGCTTGCCGGTGGCCAGCGAACGGCCGTAGCAGAAGGCACAGGTGCCGACGGCCGACTCACAGGTCAGGATCGAGCGGACCTTGACCTCGCCCACGCCGTGGCGGATCAGCTCGTCGATCAGCACGTCACCGAGGTCGGTGTTGGCGGTGGCAAGGAGCTTGCCGTCCACCGTGATGTCCTCGGCGAGCATGCGGGCGTACACGCTGGTCTCGACGTCGTCGGCCTTGCGCAGCACGCCGTCGGCGCCCACGGAGCCGATCGACAGCTTCAGGCCGCGCTCGGTGCCGCAGTCCTCCTCGCGAATGATGACGTCCTGGGAGACGTCGACCAGACGACGGGTGAGGTAACCGGAGTCGGCGGTACGGAGGGCGGTGTCGGCCAGACCCTTACGGGCACCGTGGGTGGAGATGAAGTACTCCAGCACGGTGAGACCCTCACGGAACGACGCCTTGATGGGTCGCGGGATGGTCTCGTTCTTGGCGTTGGACACCAGACCACGCATACCGGCGATCTGGCGCATCTGCATCATGTTTCCACGAGCACCCGAGTCGACCATCATGAAGATGGGGTTCGTCTTCGGGAAGTTCGCGGCCATGGCGTCCGCGACCTCGTTGGTCGCCTGGGTCCAGATGCCGACGAGCTCCTGCTTGCGCTCGTCGTTGGTGATCAGACCGCGCTCGTACTGCTTCTGGACCTTCTCCGCCTTCGCCTCGAAGCCCTCCAGGATCTGGGGCTTGCTCGGCGGGACGATGACGTCCGAGATCGAGACGGTGACACCCGAACGGGTCGACCAGTGGAAGCCGGACGACTTCAGGTTGTCCAGGGTCGCCGCGACGACGACCTTGGGGTAGCGCTCCGCCAGGTCGTTGACGATCGCGGAGAGCTGCTTCTTGCCCACCTCGTAGTCGACGAACGGGTAGTCCTCGGGCAGCAGCTCGTTGAAGAGCGCGCGGCCCAGGGTGGTGTTCAGGCGGAAGGGCTCGCCCTCGAACCAGGTCGGCTGGCCGTCCTCGTCCACCGGAGCGGTCCAGCCGCGCGGCGGGACGGTGCCGGCGCCGAGGCGCAGCTCGATCGGGGCCTGGACGTCCAGCTCGCGGGCGTCGAAGGCCATGATCGCCTCGGCGGTCGACGAGAAGGTGCGGCCGGCGCCCTTCACGTTGTCGCGGTCCGAGGTCAGGAAGAACAGACCGAGCACCATGTCCTGGGTCGGCATGGTGACGGGGCGACCGTCGGCCGGCTTCAGGATGTTGTTCGAGGACAGCATCAGGATGCGGGCCTCGGCCTGCGCCTCCGCGGAGAGCGGCAGGTGGACGGCCATCTGGTCACCGTCGAAGTCCGCGTTGAACGCGGTGCAGACGAGCGGGTGGATCTGGATGGCCTTGCCCTCGACCAGCTGCGGCTCGAAGGCCTGGATGCCGAGGCGGTGCAGGGTGGGCGCACGGTTCAGCAGGACCGGGTGCTCGGCGATGACCTCTTCGAGCACGTCCCACACGACCGGGCGGGCGCGCTCGACCATGCGCTTGGCCGACTTGATGTTCTGCGCGTGGTTCAGGTCGACCAGGCGCTTCATCACGAACGGCTTGAAGAGCTCCAGCGCCATGGCCTTCGGCAGACCGCACTGGTGCAGCTTGAGCTGCGGGCCGACGACGATGACCGAACGGGCCGAGTAGTCGACGCGCTTGCCGAGCAGGTTCTGGCGGAAACGACCCTGCTTGCCCTTCAGCATGTCGCTGAGGGACTTCAGCGGGCGGTTGCCCGGGCCGGTGACCGGACGGCCGCGACGGCCGTTGTCGAACAGCGCGTCGACGGCCTCCTGGAGCATCCGCTTCTCGTTGTTCACGATGATCTCGGGGGCACCGAGGTCGAGCAGGCGCTTCAGGCGGTTGTTGCGGTTGATGACGCGGCGGTACAGGTCGTTCAGGTCGGAGGTCGCGAAGCGGCCACCGTCCAGCTGCACCATCGGACGCAGGTCCGGCGGGATGACCGGGACGCAGTCCAGCACCATGCCGTTGGGCTTGTTGGTGGTCTGCAGGAACGCGGAGACGACCTTGAGGCGCTTGAGCGCACGGGTCTTCTTCTGGCCCTTGCCGGTGCGGATGATCTCGCGCAGGCGCTCGGACTCCTCCGCCAGGTCGAAGGTCTCCAGGCGGTCCTTGAGGGCCGCCGCGCCCATCGAGCCCGAGAAGTAGGTGCCGAAGCGGTCGCGCAGCTCGCGGTAGAGCAGCTCGTCGCCCTCGAGGTCCTGGACCTTGAGGTTCTTGAAGCGGGCCCACACCTCGTCGAGGCGGTCGAGCTCGCGCTGCGCGCGGTCGCGCAGCTGCTTCATCTCGCGCTCGGCGCTCTCGCGCACCTTGCGGCGCACGTCGGCCTTGGCGCCCTCGGCCTCCAGCTCGGCCAGGTCGGTCTCGGCCTTCTTGGCGCGGGCCTCGAGGTCGGCGTCGCGGCGGTTCTCGATCTGCTGGCGCTCGACCGAGACGTGCGCCTCCAGGGACGGCAGGTCGCGCTGGCGGCGCTCGTCGTCGACCCAGGTGATCATGTAGGCGGCGAAGTAGATGACCTTCTCGAGGTCCTTCGGCGCCAGGTCGAGCAGGTAGCCGAGGCGGGACGGCACACCCTTGAAGTACCAGATGTGGGTGACCGGGGCGGCCAGCTCGATGTGGCCCATCCGCTCACGGCGCACCTTGGCGCGGGTCACCTCGACGCCGCAGCGCTCGCAGATGATGCCCTTGAAGCGGACGCGCTTGTACTTACCGCAGTAGCACTCCCAGTCCCGGGTGGGGCCGAAGATCTTCTCGCAGAAGAGGCCGTCCTTTTCGGGCTTCAGGGTGCGGTAGTTGATGGTCTCCGGCTTCTTGACCTCGCCGTGCGACCACTGGCGGATGTCGTCGGCGGTGGCCAGGCCGATGCGGAGCTCGTCGAAGAAGTTGACGTCAAGCACTGGTCGTCAAGCCCTCTTTCGTAAGTCGAGAGTCGTTCGTGTGGTCTGAGGGGGGCCTGGGGGCGGGCCGGCCCGCGGTCAGCGGGCCGGCCCAACCTCCGTCAGACCTCTTCGACGCTGCTCGGCTCGCGCCGGGACAGGTCGATGCCGAGCTCCTCGGCGGCGCGGAACACGTCCTCGTCGGAGTCCCGCATCTCGATGGACTGGCCGTCCGAGGACAGCACCTCCACGTTGAGGCAGAGCGACTGCATTTCCTTGATGAGCACCTTGAAGGACTCGGGAATGCCGGGCTCGGGGATGTTCTCGCCCTTGACGATGGCCTCGTAGACCTTCACTCGGCCGAGAACGTCGTCGGACTTGATGGTGAGCAGTTCCTGCAGCGCGTAGGCCGCGCCGTAGGCCTCGAGGGCCCACACCTCCATCTCACCGAAGCGCTGACCACCGAACTGCGCCTTACCACCGAGCGGCTGCTGGGTGATCATCGAGTACGGGCCGGTCGAACGGGCGTGCAGCTTGTCGTCGACCAGGTGGTGCAGCTTGAGGATGTACATGTAGCCGACCGAGATCGGCATCGGGAACGGCTCGCCGGAGCGGCCGTCGAACAGCCGGGCCTTGCCGGTGGAGTTCACCAGGCGCTCGCCGTCACGGGTGAGCGTGGTGTTGTCCAGCAGGCCGGTGATCTCGTCCTCGCGGGCGCCGTCGAAGACCGGGGTGGCGAGGTTGGTGCCACCGACGACCTGGTCGGCGCCGATCGTCTGCAGGCGCTTGGCCCACTCGTCGGCGAGGCCGGAGACGTCCCAGCCCTGCTTGGCGAGCCACCCGAGGTGGATCTCCAGGACCTGTCCCGGGTTCATTCGGGACGGGACACCCAGCGGGTTGAGGATGATGTCGACCGGGGTGCCGTCCTCCAGGAACGGCATGTCCTCGACCGGCAGGATCTTGGAGATGACACCCTTGTTGCCGTGGCGGCCGGCGAGCTTGTCACCGTTGGTGATCTTGCGCTTCTGGGCCACGTAGACGCGGACCAGCTGGTTGACACCCGGGGGAAGCTCGTCGCCCTCCTCGCGGTCGAACACGCGCACGCCGATGACCTTGCCGGACTCACCGTGCGGGACCTTCAGCGAGGTGTCGCGGACCTCACGGGCCTTCTCACCGAAGATCGCGCGGAGCAGGCGCTCCTCGGGGGTCAGCTCGGTCTCACCCTTCGGGGTGACCTTGCCGACGAGGATGTCGCCGGTGACGACGTCGGCGCCGATGCGGATGATGCCGCGCTCGTCGAGGTCGGCGAGGACCTCCTCGGAGACGTTCGGGATGTCCCGGGTGATCTCCTCCGGGCCGAGCTTGGTGTCACGGGCGTCGACCTCGTGCTCCTCGATGTGGATCGAGGAGAGGACGTCGTCCTGCACGAGGCGCTGCGACAGGATGATCGCGTCCTCGTAGTTGTGACCCTCCCACGACATGAACGCCACGAGCAGGTTCTTGCCGAGGGCCATCTCGCCCTCGTCGGTGCACGGGCCGTCGGCCAGGACCTGGCCGGCCTCGACCCGGGCGCCCTCGTCCACGAGCACCTTCTGGTTGAAGGAGGTGCCCTGGTTGGAGCGGGTGAACTTGGCGGCGCGGTACGTGGTGTACGTGCCGTCGTCGTTGGCCACGGTGACGTAGTCGGCCGAGACCTCCTGGACGACACCCGCCTTGTCGGCGGTGATGACGTCGGCGGCGTCGACGGCGCAGCGGTACTCCATGCCGGTACCGACCAGCGGGGCCTCGCTCTTCAGCAGCGGCACCGCCTGGCGCATCATGTTCGAGCCCATGAGCGCGCGGTTGGCGTCGTCGTGCTCGAGGAAGGGGATCATGGCGGTCGCGACCGACACCATCTGGCGCGGCGAGACGTCCATGTAGTCGACCTCGGAGCCCGGCACGTAGTCGATCTCGCCGCCACGGCGGCGGACCAGGACACGCGGCTCGGCGAAGTGGTTGTCCGCGGTCAGCGGAGCGTTCGCCTGGGCGATGACGAAGCGGTCCTCCTCGTCGGCGGTCAGGTAGTCGACCTGCTCCGTCACGAGGCCGCTCTCGTCGACCTTGCGGTACGGGGTCTCGATGAAGCCGAAGGCGTTGACCCGGCCGTACGAGGCCAGCGACCCGATCAGACCGATGTTCGGGCCTTCCGGGGTCTCGATCGGACACATGCGGCCGTAGTGCGAGGGGTGCACGTCACGGACCTCGAAGCCGGCGCGCTCACGGGAGAGACCGCCGGGGCCGAGGGCGGACAGACGGCGCTTGTGGGTCAGGCCCGACAGCGGGTTCGTCTGGTCCATGAACTGCGACAGCTGGCTGGTGCCGAAGAACTCCTTGATGGAGGCGACGACCGGCCGGATGTTGATCAGGGTCTGCGGCGTGATCGCCTCGACGTCCTGGGTGGTCATGCGCTCGCGCACGACGCGCTCCATGCGGGCGAGACCCGTACGGACCTGGTTCTGGATGAGCTCGCCGACGTTGCGCAGGCGGCGGTTGCCGAAGTGGTCGATGTCGTCGACCTCGACCACGATGTCGCGGCCGGTCCCGTCCTGCCACTCGGTCTCACCGGCGTGCAGCTTCACCAGGTACTTGATCGCACCGATGATGTCGGGCTCGGTGAGCACGCCGGAGTCCAGCGACTCGGCGTTGCCCAGCTTGCGGTTGACCTTGTAGCGGCCGACCTTGGCCAGGTCGTAGCGCTTCGGGTTGAAGTACAGGTTCTCCAGCAGCGTCTGCGCGGCCTCACGCGTCGGCGGCTCGCCCGGGCGCAGCTTGCGGTAGATGTCCAGCAGCGCGTCGTCCTGGCCCTGGGTGTGGTCCTTCTCCAGGGTGTTGCGCATGGACTCGTACTCGCCGAACTCCTCGAGAATCATCTCGTTGGTCCAGCCGAGCGCCTTGAGCAGCACGGTGACGGACTGCTTGCGCTTGCGGTCGATGCGAACGCCGACCATGTCGCGCTTGTCGATCTCCATCTCCAGCCAGGCACCACGCGAGGGGATGACCTTGCAGGAGTAGATGTCCTTGTCGGAGACCTTGTCCAGGGTGGAGTCGAAGTACACACCCGGGGAGCGGACCAGCTGCGACACGACGACACGCTCGGTGCCGTTGATCACGAACGTGCCCTTGTGGGTCATGAGCGGGAAGTCGCCCATGAAGACCGTCTGAGACTTGATCTCACCGGTCTCGTTGTTGGTGAACTCGGCCGTGACGAAGAGCGGAGCCGCGAACGTGAAGTCGCGGTCCTTGCACTCGTCAATGGAGTTCTTCGGCGGCTCGAAACGGTGGTCGCGGAAGGTCAGGGACATCGACCCGCTGAAGTCCTCGATCGGGGAGATCTCCTCGAAGATCTCCTCCAGACCGGACTTGGTGGGGACGTCCAGACCGTTCTCCAGCGCCTCCTCGACCCGGGTCTTCCAGGCCGCGTTGCCGAGCAGCCAGTCAAAGCTCTCGGTCTGCAGGGCCAGGAGGTTGGGGACCTCGAGGGGCTCCTTGATCTTCGCGAAGGAGACGCGGAGCGGGGCGGTGGATGCGGCGGAATTGTTCGAGGCGTTGCGCGGCGCGGCCAAGAGGGGGGTCCTTCCGAGGGCTCGGAGCTCACTACGCGCGTACCAGCCGGGCCTGCTTGGGCTTGGCGACACCTCCCTCGCCACTGGCCTCCGCCGGAACCGAAGTCCCAGGTCAGAGCCGCTTTGCAGAGGTGGTGCCAGACCCCTTCAGGGCAACGCAAACTCCGGGCGACGAGTCACGGAGCAGCTAACAGGCAGCGCAAAGGGACAGTGTAGCCAAATGGCACACTGCTGTCCAGCTCTGATTCGGAGACCGAATCGGAGACTCCTCCCGGTAGCCGGCGGGCGCGGACGCTCACCGGTACTGCTCTGGGCACTGCACCGGCCCGGACCGAGCCGGGCCGCTCAACTCACGTGGAGTCACTTCCCGCCGGAGCCGCTGGTTATGCATCCAGCCGCAAACCAACCGGGCGGACTCGCGCCTTGAGAATCGCGCGCCTCGCCGGGTTCGTCAAGGGCCCGCCTCCGGCACGGACCTCGCCCTGTCCATCGATCGGAACCCCTCCGGCGTTACAGAAGCCGTGGTGGGGGCTACTCCCGATAACGGTGATCACCATACCCCCCGGCACTGACAGTGCCGAGTGAGCGATGGGCCACACCGGTGCTCCCGGCACCCGGTCCGAAACGCGAAAAGGCCGGGCCGACCACCCACAAGGGTGATCGGCCCGGCCCCGAGCCCCCTCAGAGGGGGCGCAGGATCACTTGACGGTGACCTTGGCGCCGGCGCCCTCGAGGGCAGCCTTGGCCTTCTCGGCAACGTCCTTGGCAACCTTCTCCAGGACCTTGGCACCAGCGGTGTCAACGAGGTCCTTGGCCTCCTTCAGGCCGAGGGAGGTCAGGGTGCGCACCTCCTTGATGACCTGGATCTTCTTGTCGCCAGCGGCCTCGAGGATGACGTCGAACTCGTCCTGCTCCTCAGCGGCCTCGACGGCCGGGCCGGCAACGCCGGCGGCGGCCACGGCGACCGGGGCGGCAGCGGTGACGTCGAACTTCTCCTCGAAGGCCTTCACGAAGGCGGCGAGCTCGATGAGGGTGAGCTCCTCGAACTGCGCGAGCAGCTCGTCCTGGGTCAGCTTCGCCATGATGGCGTCCTTCCACTAAATCGGCAGGTGGTGCCGTATGTACGGGTTGGGCGGGCACGGGCCCGCAGCGAGGCGTGAGCCTGCCGAATTACTCGGCGGCAGCGTCCTCGGCGGCGGGAGCCGGCGTACCGGCACCGCCCTGCTCGACCTTGTCGCGCAGCGCGTCCACGGTGCGGACGAGCTTCGACGGCAGGGCCTGGAAGAGCGCGGCAGCCTGGGACTGCTTGGCCTTCAGGGCACCCGCCAGCTTGGCGAGCAGCACCTCGCGGGACTCGAGGTCCGCGAGCTTCTTGATCTCATCGGCGGACAGCGCCTTGCCGTCAAGGACACCGCCCTTGATGATGAGAGCGGGGTTCTCCTTGGCGAAGTCACGCAGAGCCTTCGCCGACTCCACCGGGTCACCGGTGACGAAGGCAACAGCCGTCGGACCGTTGAACAGGTCGTCGAGCTCGGAGATCCCGGCCTCATTGGCCGCGATCTTGGTCAGCGTGTTCTTCACCACGGCGTACTCGGCGTTCTCGCCGAGGGAGCGACGCAGGGTCTTGACCTGCTTCACCGAGAGACCGCGGTACTCGGTCAGCAGCGCCGCGGAGGAGCCACGGAACTTGTCCGTGATCTCGGCGACGGCAGCAGCCTTGTCGGGCCTTGCCATAGGCTTACGCCTCCTTCCGTGATGTCGAAGTCGGGCCGACCGCGAAAGTCGACCAATTCGAGCCGCGGACCGGCGGACGGAAGGAGAGCCCTGCGCGAACGCAGAAGAGCCCCGGTGCGCAGGCGCACGGGGCTCGGTACGACCTCGACGGCTGTCGCGCGAACGCGGCACCCGGAGGTCGAAGCTCCAGACACACCTGCGCGGGCTGCCTGCGACGAATCGCAGATCCTTCGGCCACCGTCTCCCTCACGGGCGCACGGCGACAACCAGCGGTCTTTGGCTTCCGCCACAGTAGCCGGACCCCGCCGTCCGGGGCAAATCGTCCCCGCTGCCCCCACCGGCTAGCGGGCGAGGGGGGACACCGTGCGCGTTCCGGTGTCGACGGTGTCCGTCTCGGCGGGGGCCTGCACCGCCAGCAGTGCCCCGGCGAGGTCCGTGTAGAGCACCGAGTCGTCCGCCCGGCCGGAGTCCCCGGTGCCGGTGCGCTGGAGCTTGACCAGCTGGTCCTTGTCGTTCAGCCAGAGGTCCAGGGTGAGGGAGAGCGAGCCGCCGGGGGCGAGCGCGGCCCGCAGCCCGTCCCGGCGGGGCTGGCCCAGCTGGGTCTGGGCGGCCGCGTACTTCTCGGCGGTCGTGATGACCTGGTAGTGCTCGACGGTCGAGTCCTCGGACTTCTCCTCGCCGACGAACCGGGGCTCCACGCCGTCCGCCGCCGCGGCGGCCAGCGCCTCGACCGGGTTCAGCAGGTCGATCAGCCCCGCGTACGGGACCTCCTTGCGGCCGTCCGGGTCCGGCGGGACGGAGAAGCGCTCCCAGTGCCTGCCGCCCTGCCGGGCCGCGGTGGCCGCGTCGCCGCCCTGGTAGGCGACGGTGTCCACGACGATCAGCTGCTCGGCGTCGGCCGGCGTGGAACGTTTGATCTGCAGCGCCGTCTTGGGCTGCCAGAACAGCGGCCCGACGCCCGCGTCGCTCCCCAGCCGGTAGCTGACCTTGGCCCGGCGGGCGGTCTGCATGGCCAGCTCGGCGGAGAGCAGGACGCCGTGCGGCGACCGGTCGGTCGGCTTGGCCGGCCCGGTCGGGGAGGCGCTGGTCGGGGTCGGGCTGCCGGAGGGCGTCGGCCCGGTGTCGCCGCCGCCTGCGCCGCACGCGGTCAGCCCGCTCGCCAGCAGCACGACGGCCGCCAGGGCCGTCAGCCGCCGCCGTCCCGCCATCGCCTTCCCCTTTCGCCCGGTCGCCGCCGCGGCGGCCTCGGTGTTCCGGCCACCATGCCACCCGGGCCCGGGTCAACTGGCGGCGCCCCCTTGTCCATCTTCGCCAGTTCGGACGGCTCCACCGTGTCGGAGGGGTTCGGAGCGGTGGTGGTCACCGCGGTGCCGTAGTCCGAGTAGGCGACGGTGACCTTGCCGGAGGCGATCAGGGTGCGCACGCCCTGGACCGGGTCGGCGTTCCGGAGCTGGTCGGCCGCGCCGCCGGAGGCCTTGGCCATGGCCGCCTTGTCCGTAGTGCAGCCAGTGCCGCCCACCGAGGGCGTCGACCGCCTGGCCGCCGAGGCGCAGGTACATCGCGTCCTTGGTCGGACGGGCTCAGCCGAGCAGCTTCAGGATGTCGGCCGGGTTGCCGAGGTCGCTCGCGGCGGGCGCCTCGATCTTCGCCGCGGTGCCGAAGCCCGTGTACTTGACGGTGACGGCGTCGTGCTCGCCGTTCTTGTCGCCGTACTCCTGGAACTGGACGAGCTGCTGCTTCGCGTCGAGCCAGAGGTCGACGGTGATGGTCTTGCCGTCCTGCTCCAGCGACTTCTGGACGGCCTGGCGCTGCTCCGGGCTGAGGCCCGACATGCCGGCCACCATGGTGGAGGCGTCCTCCACCGAGCGGATGTGGGTGGTCTGGGCGCCGTCGATGGCCTCCTGGCCCACCTTGGTCGGCTTGTTCGCCGCGGCCAGGGTCAGCTGGACGACCGGGTTGAGCATCTGGCTCATCAGCAGGACGCCGTCGCCCAGCTCGTTCCCGGCGGGCAGCTTGACCCAGTGCTTGCCGCCGAGCGCCGCGGCCTCGGCGTCCCCGCCGCCGAGGTAGGCGTCGGTCCCGACCACCCGGATGCGCATCTTCTTGGTGTCCATCTCGCCGGTCAGGTCCACGGACGTCTTGCCCGGGTCCTTCCAGTCGGCGTCGCCGTTGCCGGCGGTGTGGGTGGAGCCGTCCGGGGCGACCATGGTGACCTTGCCGTTGCCGGCCTTCTGCATCACCAGCGCGGAGGCGGCCAGCGCGGCCTTCGGGTCTCCGGCCAGGGCTCCCGCCACCGCGTCGCCGGCGGCCTTGGTGTCGCCGCCCTTGGCGTCGTTCCCGCTCTTGCCGCTGCTGCCGCAGGCGGTCAGGCCGCCTACCAGCACGGCGGTCGTGACGACGGCCGAAGCGAGGCGCACAGCACGCATGGGAGTCCCCCCGTTAGATCCGAACAATCTGCTGAAGAGCCGATTTTCAGCTCCTTCTCAGGCGGACTCTAACGGATCGCCAGGACCGGCACGCACGGGATGTCTCCGTGCCCGTCACCCGGTCGGGGTCGGCGTTCCGTCTCCCTCCCCGGGGTCGGAGACGTCCGTCGTGGTCACCACGGTTCCACCGCTCCCCCGGGCCGTCTCGCGCAGCCGCAGCAGTCGCTTGCCGGGTCCGACCCAGATGTCGAAACCGATCGTGGTGACCCCGAGCCCGCGGTAGTACGCGAGCACCGCGGCGAGCCGCTCGGGCGTCAGCTCCCGGTCCGTGCCGAAGTAGTCGGCCACCGGGGCCGAGCCCTGGTAGTGCGCGACCGTCATCCCGGCCAGCTGCTCGCCGCCGAGCGAACCGAGCGCCCCGGCCTGGGTCATGGCGTACGCCGTGCTGCCCGGACTGGTGACCAGCCAGGTCGTCCAGCCGCCCGCGTAGCCGTCCGGCGCGGCGCCCGCCCGCGGGTCCAGCGACTCGGCGCCCGCGCGGTCCGCGTGCTTGGTCGCGCCGCCCTGGTAGACGAGGTCGAACGCGCCGTCCCGGCCGGTCAGCCGCCCGGTGCCGAGCTCGTCGGTGACGCTCAGGTCGGCCGCGTCCCGGGAGCCCCAGACCAGCGTGCCGCTCGCGGTGCGGTGGCCGGCCGGGCCCTCCTCCACGACGTCGATCCGGGCCCCGCCGGCGTCGTCGAGCGCCTGGGCCGCCGCGAGCACCACCTGCTTGGGCGGCACCGCCGTCGGTGCACTGCCGGGAGTGCGGTCGCCGGGCGCGGCCAGCAGGCTGCACCCGGTGGTGGCGCCGAGCAGGAGCAGGACGGCCCCGAGGGCGGCGAAGCGTTGGGCGGGCGGCACGGCACACTCCGGCGGTCGACATGACTCGGTCACATGATCGGACCGGCCGAGCGTACGACGCGCCGGACAACGGCTCCCATCCGCCCTTGTCCCAATCCGGAAACGACGGCGGGCCCGCACTCCGCAGAGGAGTGCGGGCCCGCCGTGACGGACTGCTTCGGAGACTGAGGCTCAGAGCGCGACTGCGATCACGGCCCGGGATCTGCCGCTTCGCTCGCTTGAGCTCGCTCAGTGTCAGAGCGCGGCCGGGTCCTCCTCGACGAGGAGGTTGCGGGTGCGGTTCGGGTCCACCTGGATGCCGGGGCCCATGGTGGTCGAGAACGCGGTCTTCTTGATGTAACGGCCCTTGGCGGCGGACGGCTTGGCGCGGAGCACCTCGTCCAGCGCGGCGGCGTAGTTCTCGACCAGCTGCTCGTCGGTGAAGGAGGCCTTACCGATGATGAAGTGCAGGTTCGAGTGCTTGTCGACGCGGAACTCGATCTTGCCGCCCTTGATGTCGTTGACAGCCTTGGCGACGTCCGGGGTCACGGTGCCGGTCTTCGGGTTCGGCATCAGACCACGGGGACCGAGCACGCGGCCGAGGCGGCCGACCTTGCCCATGAGGTCCGGGGTGGCGACGACGGCGTCGAAGTCCAGCTTGCCCTTGGCGACCTCGTCGATGAGCTCGTCGGCACCGACGATGTCGGCGCCCGCAGCACGCGCGGCCTCGGCACGCTCGCCGGTCGCGAAGACCAGGACCCGAGCGGTCTTACCGGTGCCGTGCGGGAGGATCACGGTGCTGCGGACCATCTGGTCGGCCTTGCGCGGGTCGACACCCAGACGCATGGCGACCTCGACGGTGCCGTCGAACTTGGTGGTGCTGGTCGCCTTGGCGAGGCGGACGGCCTCGAGGGGGGCGTAAAGGCGCTCGCGGTCGACCTGAGCGTCCGCGGCCTTCAGAGCCTTGCTGCGCTTCACTGCTGCTCCTGAATGGTGATTGGAGTTGTGGTAGTCAACGGGCCTGCGCAGGCCCTACCACGGGGGACGAGAGGGGGAAGATCAGCCCTCGACGGTGATGCCCATCGACCGGGCGGTGCCGGCGATGATCTTCTCCGCGGCGTCCAGGTCGTTGGCGTTCAGGTCGGGCATCTTGGTGGTGGCGATCTCGCGGACCTGGGCGCTGGTGAGCTTGGCGACCTTGGTCTTGTGCGGCTCGCTGGAGCCCTTCTCGATACCGGCGGCCTTCAGGATGAGGCGCGCGGCCGGCGGCGTCTTCGTGATGAAGGTGAAGGAACGGTCGTCGTAGACCGTGATCTCCACCGGCACGATCATGCCGCGCTGCGACTCGGTCGCGGCGTTGTAGGCCTTGCAGAACTCCATGATGTTGACGCCGTGCTGGCCCAGCGCGGGGCCGACCGGCGGCGCCGGGTTGGCCGCACCGGCGTTGATCTGGAGCTTGATAAGCCCCGTGACCTTCTTCTTCTTGGGAGGCATGTCTCTCCGGGTCCTTCCGAGAGGTGATTGCTGGTGCGTGCGGAACCGGGGCGACACCCGGTCGCCAGCACACACATCGGACCAGGCTAACGCGTCGGCGCCGCTGGACCAAAACGGATTCGGGGCGGGGCCCCCGGCCCCGCCCCGAATCCGAAGACCGTACGACTAGTTCTTCTGGATCTGGTCGAAGGACAGCTCGACCGGGGTCTCCCGGCCGAAGATCTCGACCAGGCCCTTGACCTTCTTCGAGTCGGGGTTGATCTCGTTGATGGTCGCCTGGAGGGTCGCGAACGGGCCGTCGGTGACGGTGACCGAGTCGCCGACCTCGAAGTCCAGCACCTGGATCTCGCTCGGCTTGATCGGCGAGGGCTTGCCGGCCTCCTTGGCGGCCTGGCGCTCGACGTCCGGGGCGAGCATCTTGACGACCTCGTCCAGGGTCAGCGGGTACGGGTCGTAGGCGTTGCCCACGAAGCCGGTGACACCGGGGGTGTTGCGCACGACGCCCCAGGACTCGGGGGTGAGGTCCATGCGCACCAGGACGTAGCCGGGGAGCTTGTTCTGGCGGATGGTCTTGCGGTCGCCGTTCTTGATCTGGACGACCTCCTCCTGCGGCACCTCGGCCTGGAAGATGTACTCCTCGACGTTCAGCGAGACGGCGCGCTGCTCCAGGTTCTGCTTCACCCGGTTCTCGTAGCCGGCGTAGGTGTGGATCACGTACCACTCGCCCGGCATGAACCGCAGGTCCTCGCGGAACTTGGCGACCGGGTCGACCTCGCCGGCCTCCTCGACCGCGGCCTCCTCGACCGCGGCCTCCTCGACCGCGGGCTCCTCGACGGCGGGCTCCTCGACGGTCTCCACGTGCAGCGCGGCCTCCTCGGCGGGCTCGCCGGCCTCGGCCTCGTCGAACGCCTCGACCTCGTCCTCGTCGCCGTCCGCGGCGTCCACGATCTGCTCGGCGGACTCGGCGTCGTCAGCCAGCTCGGCCGCGTCCAGCTCGGCGGCGACATCCGCCTCGCGGACGGTCTCGTCGGCGTCGTACAGGGGGGACTCAGACACGGTGGCTGCTTCTTTCCTGGAGATGGTGAAGGTGGCGCGCTCCGCTACGGCCGCCCGCGCATCCCGCTCGCGCGGGCGCCAGGAGGATGTCCGGAGACTTCAACAGTACCGAGTCAACGGTAGCGGCCGTGTACGTGCGGCGCAGACAGCTCGACCCGGGCCGAGGAATCGGCCCGGGTCGGGAAGCTTTTCGAAGGCGGACGGCTCGGTCAGCCGAAGATCAACAGGCTGAGCTTGGAGAATCCGTAGTCCAGACCGGCCACGAAACCCATCATGACCACGACGAAGGTGACGACGACCGTGGTGTAGTTGGTGAGCTCGCCGCGGGTGGGCCAGACGACCTTGCGCAGCTCGGCGATGATCTGGCGGTAGAACAGGCCGATCCGGGCGAACAGGCCCTTCTTGGCCCGCTTGCCGGACTTGTCGCCGGAGCGCCTGGCGCGCTTGCGGTCGCGGCGCGAGAGCGCCTTCTCCTCGCCCTCGGCAGACGTGGCCTCGGCAGCGCCGTCGGCACCCTCGGGGTTGCCGCTCTCAGGCGTTGCGGTGGAGCCCGTGGTCTCCGTCACTCGTCCTCACCTGAATCCGGGTCCTGCCGAGCATCACCCGCGCACCCGGTCGGGCACGTGCTAGCCGGCTAAAGCGGTGCTGTTCGGTGCCCTCTCCGCATCAAGCCCGCTCGCTCTGTGGAGCGAACGGGCTGAAAACGGATCAAGCAGCAGGGCAAGAGGGACTTGAACCCCCAACCGCCGGTTTTGGAGACCGGTGCTCTACCAATTGAGCTATTGCCCTACGGTGCCTCTCGGCTCCGGTAGCGACCAACCTACCGCATCTCCCGCCGCTGTCTGCACAAGCGGTGAAAGCTCCGGTCGTTTTCGGTGGCCGTCGAGCAGTGAGTGTACGTGGTCGAGGGGTGTTTGGTCGAACTTCTTCTTCCCGGGCCACCACTCGCCCGGCCGGCACGGCCCGCACCGGCCGGGCGTCGGGGGCCGCGATTCGGACCGGTCCGTACGGATGGTGAAACCGCCATGCCCGGTCCGTCCCGGTTCTGCGACGATGCAGACATGAGCGCTTCCACCCCGCAGCCCGACCCCACCATCCGCCCCGCCGACCGCCGGGTCTCCGCCCGGATCGGCGCGATCGCCGAGTCCGCGACCCTCGCCGTGGACGCCAAGGCCAAGGCCCTCAAGGCGGCCGGCCGTCCGGTGATCGGCTTCGGCGCCGGCGAGCCCGACTTCCCCACGCCGGACTACATCGTCGAGGCGGCCGTCGAGGCCTGCCGCGACCCGAAGAACCACCGCTACACCCCGGCCGGCGGCCTGCCGGAGCTGAAGGCCGCGATCGCCGCCAAGACGCTGCGCGACTCGGGCTACGAGGTGGACGCCTCCCAGGTGCTCGTGACCAACGGCGGCAAGCAGGCGATCTACGAGGCGTTCGCGGCGATCCTCGACCCGGGCGACGAGGTCATCGTCCCGGCCCCGTACTGGACCACCTACCCGGAGTCGATCCAGCTGGCCGGCGGTGTCCCGGTGGAGGTCGTCGCGGACGAGACCACCGGCTACAAGGTCTCGGTCGAGCAGCTGGAGGCCGCCCGCACCGAGAACACCAAGGTGGTGCTCTTCGTCTCGCCGTCCAACCCGACCGGCGCGGTGTACACCAGGGACGAGGCCGAGGCGATCGGCCGCTGGGCGCTGGAGCACGGCCTGTGGGTGCTCACCGACGAGATCTACGAGCACCTGGTGTACGGCGACGCCGCCTTCACCTCGCTGCCGGCCCTGCTGCCCGACCTGGCCGACAAGTGCATCGTGGTCAACGGCGTCGCCAAGACCTACGCGATGACCGGCTGGCGGGTGGGCTGGGTGATCGGCCCGAAGGACGTCATCAAGGCCGCGACCAACCTGCAGTCGCACGCCACCTCGAACGTCTCCAACGTCGCCCAGCGCGCCGCCCTGGCCGCCGTCAGCGGCGACCTCTCGGCCGTGCACGAGATGCGCACCGCCTTCGACCGCCGCCGCAGGACCATCGTGAAGATGCTCAACGAGATCGACGGCGTCGTCTGCCCCGAGCCCGAGGGCGCGTTCTACGCCTACCCGTCCGTCAAGGGCGTGCTCGGCAAGGAGATCCGCGGCAAGCGCCCGCAGACCTCCAGCGAGCTGGCGAGCCTGATCCTGGACGAGGCCGAGGTCGCCGCCGTCCCGGGTGAGGCCTTCGGCACCCCCGGCTACCTGCGTTTCTCCTACGCGCTCGGCGACACCGACCTGGTCGAGGGCATCGGCCGGATCCAGAAGCTGCTCGGCGAGGCCCGCGACTGACGGCCGGCTGACGCCCGTCGTCGATCCGACGCGCCGGCTTCACCGGCGGACCGCCCTCCTTTCACCCCATCGGGGGATGAAGGGAGGGCGGTTCCCGTTCGGGGGGCCGATGCGGCAGTATTCGCGAATGGAACGCCTGTTGAACCCGCGAGACGTCAGGGACCTTCCGAAGGCCCACCTGCACCTGCACTTCACCGGCTCGATGCGCCCCGCCACCCTGCTGGAGCTGGCCGACAAGCACGGCGTCCGGCTGCCGGAGGCGCTCAGTTCCGGCGAGCCGCCCAAGCTGCGGGCGACCGACGAACGCGGCTGGTTCCGCTTCCAGCGCCTCTACGACACCGCCCGCTCGGTGCTCCGGGACGAGGACGACATCCGCCGGCTGGTCCTGGAGACCGCGCAGGACGAGCGGCGGGACGGCTCCCGCTGGCTGGAGATCCAGGTCGACCCGACCTCGTACGCGCCCCGGCTGGGCGGGCTGATCCCCGCGCTGGAACTGATCCTCGACGCGGTCGAGCAGGCCGCCGGGGCCACCGGCGTGGGCATCCGGGTGCTGGTCGCGGCGAACCGGATGAAGTCCCCCATGGACGCCCGGACGCTGGCCCGGCTCGCCGTCCGCTACACCGACCGCGGTGTGGTCGGCTTCGGCCTGTCCAACGACGAGCGCCGCGGCCTCGCCCGGGACTTCGACCGGGCCTTCGCGATCGCCCGCAGGGGCGGGCTGCTGGCCGCCCCGCACGGCGGCGAGCTGGCCGGCCCGGAGTCCGTCCGGGACTGCCTGGACGACCTGGACGCGGGCCGGATCGGCCACGGCGTGCGGGCGGCCGAGGACCCGCGGCTGATGGAGCGGCTGGCCGCCCGGCAGATCACCTGCGAGGTCTGCCCGTCGTCCAACGTCTCCCTGGGCGTCTACGAGCACCCGCAGGACGTCCCGCTGCGGAGGCTGTTCGACGCCGGAGTGCCGCTGGCGCTCGGCGCGGACGACCCGCTGCTGTTCGGCACCCGGCTGGCCGCCCAGTACGACCTCGCCCGCGACGTGCTGGGCTTCGCCGACGCCGAGCTCGCCGAGCTGGCCCGTCAGTCGGTGCGCGGCTCGTGCGCGCCGGAGGCCGTCCGCAAGGAGCTCCTGGCGGACATCGACGCCTGGCTCGCCGACGGGCACGGGCCGGCGGGCGCGACCGCCTAGAGCCGCACGCCCACCATCACCGGCTCGTTCACCAGCTCCACCCCGAAGGCCTCCCGCACCCCGTCCCGGATCTCCCGGGCCAGTGCGAGCAGGTCCTCGGCGGTGGCGCAGCCGCGGTTGGTCAGGGCCAGGGTGTGCTTGGTGGAGAGGGTCGCCGGGCCGCTGCCGTAGCCCTTGCCGAAGCCGGCCCGGTCGATGAGCCACGCGGCCGAGGTCTTGGTGCAGCCCTCCGGGGCCGGGTAGGCCGGGGCGTTCTCGGTGCCGGGGCGGGTGCGGAAGGACTCGTACTGCGCGGCCGTGAGCACCGGGTTGGTGAAGAAGGAGCCGGCCGACCAGGTGTCGTGGTCCGCCGGGTCCAGAACCATGCCCTTGCCGGCGCGCAGCCCGAGCACCGCGTCGTGGGCCTTCTCCAGCGGCACGCGCTCGCCCTGCTCGACGCCGAAGTGCTTCGCCACCTCGGCGTACTTGACCGGGCTGGAGAGCCCGTCGTGGTCCGCCAGGGCGAACCGCACCCGGAGCACGACGTAGCGGTCCGGCTCCGCCTTGAAGCGGCTGTGCCGGTAGGAGAACGCACACGCGTCGTTCGCCAGCGTGACGACCTCCTCGGCGGTGCGGTCGTACGCGACCACCTCGGTGATCGTCTGCGCGACCTCCTGGCCGTACGCACCGACGTTCTGCACCGGCGTGGCGCCGGCCGAGCCGGGGATGCCGGCCAGGAACTCGATGCCCGCCAGGCCGTGCTCGCGGACCGTCCGCTCGACCGCCGCCGACCAGACCTCGCCGGCCGCCAGCTCCAGGACCGTCCCGTCCAGCGCGAAGCCGGTGGTGGCGATCCGCAGCACCGTGCCGGGGAAGCCGGCGTCGCCGATCACCAGGTTCGACCCGCCGCCGACCACCAGCAGCGGCTCGCCCGCCGCGTCGGCCTCGCGGACGGCGGCGATGACCTCGTCGTCGGTGTGCGCGGTGACCAGTCGGCGGGCCGGCCCACCGAGCCGGAGTGTGGTCAGCGGGGCAAGAGGGGCGTCGTTTTCTACCAGCACGCCCCCCAGCGTACGGGTGGAAGGGCCGCCGCCCGGCACCCCTTCCACCCGGTACGGCATCAGGCCAGGCGGACGACGGCCCTGGACATGCCGAGGACCTTCTGGCCGCCGAAGGTGGCGACGAGGTCGACCTGGACCTTGCGGTCGTCGAGGAGCTTGGCGACCTTGCCGCCGACCTCGATCACCGAGCCGACGCCGTCGTTCGGGACGGGGACCGGACGGGTGAAGCGGACGCCGTACTCGACCACGGCGGCCGGGTCGCCGACCCAGTCGGTGACCACGCGGATCGCCTCGGCCATGGTGAACATGCCGTGGGCGATGACGTCGGGCAGGCCGACCTCCAGGGCGAACTTCTCGTTCCAGTGGATCGGGTTGAAGTCGCCGGAGGCGCCCGCGTAGCGCACCAGGGTGTCGCGCGTCACGGGGAAGGACTGCGCCGGCAGCTCGGTGCCGACCTCGACCTCGTCGTAGCTGATCGCCATCGGGCTCACTCCCCCGCCTCGTCGGCGGCCCGGGCCACCAGGGTCATGACCGACGTCACCACGTGCTCGCCGGTCGCGTCCGTCACCTCGCCGCGGACGGTGAGCACGTCGTTGCCCGCGAGCGACTTGATGTTGTCGATGGTCACGTCGACCGACAGGCGGTCGCCGGCCCGCACCGGGCGGGTGTAGGCGAACTTCTGGTCGCCGTGCACCACCCGGGTGAAGTCCAGGCCCAGCTCCGGGTCCTCGACCACCTGGGCCGCGGCCCGGTAGGTGATCAGGAACGGGAAGGTCGGCGGGGCGATCACGTCGGGGTGGCCGAGCGCCTTGGCCGCCTCCGGGTCGGTGTAGGCCGGGTTGCGGTCACCGACGGCGACGGCGAACTCGCGGATCTTCTCGCGACCGACCTCGTAGGGCTCGGTCGGCGGATAGGTCCGCCCGATGAAGGAGGGATCGAGTGCCATGGCAGCAGCTCCTCGAAGAAGCGGTGGAGGGACGCGGGGGGGATCAGTGCGGGTGCGAAAAAACTCCGGGCCGCACCCCAGTGAGGGATGCGGCCCGGAGTCGAAGACCTGAATTCACACAGGCCCGATGCCCTGCGAGAGGGTCAGCGGGTCTCGCGGTGCGCGGTGTGCGAGTTGCAGCGGGGGCAGTGCTTCTTCATCTCAAGACGGTCCGGGTCGTTACGCCGGTTCTTCTTGGTGATGTAGTTCCGCTCCTTGCACTCCACGCAGGCCAGCGTGATCTTCGGGCGGACGTCGGTGGCAGCCACGGGAGTGCCTTCCTTGGACAACGAATAAGAACACGACAAGAGTAGCCGACCGGGAGTGCGATCTCCCGACCGACTACGCGGGGTAGCGGTGACCGGACTTGAACCGGTGACACAGCGATTATGAGCCGCTTGCTCTACCAACTGAGCTACACCGCCACAGTGATCCGCAGTGCGACCGAGGCCGACCGCTTCTCACCAGAGCCCCCATGCGGAATCGAACCGCAGACCTTCTCCTTACCATGGAGACGCTCTACCGACTGAGCTATAGGGGCGAACGAGGAAGAGATTACACGTTCCGCGCCCAGAGGTGAAATCCGTATCCGGCCGCGAAGACCGCAGGTCGGGGAGGTGCACGGACGAGCGATCCAAGGCACCGCGTTCGAGCGGCCTGCGAGCCGCACGGCCCGACCCGATACGACTATTGCCCGCCTCCCGGCGGGCCGCCCCCCGGCCCCATAGGCTCGACGCTCATTGATCGGGGCGGCCTGGCACCCGACGGGCCAGCGCGAGAAGGAGCCGGCGATGGACAGCGCAGCCGCCGACGGGCCGTACCCCGGGCCCGGCCCGGCGGCCAACCCGCTCGGGCACGGCCCGGTCCTCCTGCTCACCGGCGCCCGGCTGGCCGACGGGCGCGTGGTGGACGTCCGGATCAGCGGCGACCGGATCCAGGCCGTCGGCACCGTCGGCAGCCTCGGCCCGATGCCCGCCCTGCCCGGCACCCCCACCGTCACCACCGGCGCCCGGATCGACCTCAAGGGCTACCTGCTGCTGCCCGCCCCGGCCGAGGCGCACGCCCACTACGACGTCGCCTTCTCCGCCGTGCTGCCCACCCCGCCGCCGGAGACGCCCACCGACCTCACCCGGCGGGTCACCGAGGCCGCGCTCACCTCGCTCGGCTACGGCGCCACCGCCCAGCGCACCCACGTCCGGATCGGCGACGTGCACGGGCTGGGCCGCCTGGAGGCGGTGCTCACCGCCCGGCAGGCGCTGCGCGGGCTGGCCGAGCTCCAGGCGGTGGCGATGCCCCGGCTGCTCACCGGCCGGGCCGGGGCGGACGGCCGGGCGCAGCTGCGCGACGCGCTCAAGCTGGGCGCCACCGCGGCCGGCGGCTGCCCGGAGCTGGACCCGGACCCGTCCGGGTACGTGCAGGTGCTGCTGGAGGCCGCCCGCGAGGCGGACTGCCCGGTCGACCTCCACACCACCGCCGCCGACCCGGCCCAACTCGCCCGCCTGGTGGGCGCGCTGGCTCCGCTGCGGCCGCGCGTGACGCTGGGCCCGTGCGGGTCGCTGGCCCGCGGCGCGGCGATGGTGCTGGCCACCGCCGGGGTGCGGGTGGTGTGCCTGCCGCAGAACGGCGGCTGCTCCGGACTGGAGGGCCCACCGCCGGGTCTGCGCCCGGGCCTGCTGAAGGAGTTGACGGAGGCCCGGGTATCCCTGTCGGCGGGCAGCGGCACCCTGCGGGACCAGTCGAACCCGGTCGGCCGGGCGGATCCGCTGGAGGCCGCGTACCTGTTGGCGGCGAGCGGGGCGCTGGACCCGGAGGAGGCGTACGACGCGGTGGCGAACCGGGCCAGGGGGGCACTCGGACTGCCGCCGGTGCGGGTGGACGCCGGGTTCCCGGCGGAACTGCTGGCGGTGCGCGGGGACAGCCTGGCCGGGGCGCTCGCGGGCGGCCACAGCCGGCTGGTGGTGCACAGCGGGCGGGTGGTCAGCCGGACCAGCGCGGTACGGGAGTTCGCGGACACCGTGGCGCTGGCGCTGCCGCGGCAGCCGGGGAGCACGGGCGGGGGCTGAACCGTACCGGCGCCGGTGCCGGAAAGGCGTAGGGGCGCACGATCGTCGATCGCGCGCCCCTCCCCCACCTGCTGGCCGCCTTGCGGCGGCGGGAGCGGGTCCCGGCCTCCCCCACATCGGAGCCGGGCCCGCTCGGACAGCACTGACGCTACGCCCGCGGAAGACCGGCTCCGACCCGCCTTGACGCTCTCCTGTCGGCGAACGACTCCCTCTTGACGGGCTGTTGACGGCGACGCGGTCCCGTCAAGGCTCGTAGCGGTAGCCGATGCCCGGTTCGGTGATCAGGTGCCGCGGCCGGGCCGGGTCGCGCTCCAGCTTGCGGCGCAGCCCGGCCAGGTAGACCCGCAGGTAGTTGCCGCGTTCCTCCTGGGCCGGCCCCCACACCTCGCGCAGGATCTGCCGCCCGGGCACCAGTCGGCCCGGGTTGGCGAGCAGCAGGGCGAGGATGCGCCACTCCGTCGGGGTGAGCCGCACCGGGCCGCACGGGCCGGTGACGGTGGTGGCGGCGAGGTCCACGGTGTGGTCGCCGATCACCGGCTGGAGCAGCGGGAGGGCACCTAAGGGCCGGCGCAGCACGGCGCGCAGCCGGGCCAGCAGTTCCTCCATCTGGAAGGGCTTGGTGAGGTAGTCGTCGGCGCCCGCGTCGAGGGCGTCCACCTTGTCGGCGGCGCCGGTGCGGCCGGAGAGCACGATGATCGGCATCGCGCTGTGGCTGCGCAGGCCGCGCAGGACGTCCATGCCGTCGAGGTCCGGCAGGCCGAGGTCGAGCAGGACGGCGTCCGGGCTGGTGCGGGCGGCGCGGTCCAGCGCCTCGCCGCCGCTGGCGGCCGTCCGGACGGCGTACTGGCGGGCGCTGAGGTTGATCCTCAGTGTCCGCAGGAGGGCCGGTTCGTCGTCGACGATCAGGATCTCACTCATGTTCGGCGGGCTCCTCCCGGGTGGCGGCTGCGGGCAGGGTGAGCAGCATGGTGGTGCCGCCCCCGGGGGTGTCCTCGACCTCCAGGCTGCCGCCCATGGCCTCGGCGAGGCCGCGTGAGA
>NZ_JBSFGU010000014.1:0-190945 GCF_053596725.1 Kitasatospora sp. NPDC001660
GGGTCCGAGGGATCTTCCGACCACCGCCCGTTCGGCGGGAAGATGGGTGCGAGGAGCAGCAGGCTCTCCACGTGCTCCGCCGCGTCGGTGCCGCAGGTTCAGCAGCAGTCCTGGACCACCAGCCCGTCCGGCAGGTCGTCCCCGCCGAACACCGCGACCGTCGCCGGGTCACCGCCGAGCGCCGCGACCGCGAGCAGCAGCGCGCCGGCCGTCCAGGTGGTGCGCTCCTCCGGCCAGATCGCGTCGTCCTCGAAGACGTACCCGGTCCAGTACGAGCCGTCGTCGTGCCGCAGGTGCTTCTGGATCCAGCGCAGGATGTCCACCGCGCGGTCGGACTCGCCGATCGCCCAGAGCGCGAGCGCCAGTTCGGCGCTCTCGCCGCCGGTCACCCACGGGCGGTCGCTGACGCAGCGCACGCCGAGGCCGGGGACGACGAAGCGGTCCCAGTCGCGGTCGATCCGGGCCAGCGCCGCCGCGCCGCGCAGCGCGGTGCCGAGCACCGGGTAGTACCAGTCCATCGAGTAGCGGTCCTTGTCGAGGAACCGCTCGGGGTGGTGGGCGATGGCGTGCCGCAGCCGGCCGGCCGCGAGCTCCCAGTCGGGCTGCGGCTCCTCCAGGTACTCGGCGATGGCCAGCCCGCAGCGCAGCGCGTGCAGGATGCTGGACGAGCCGGTGAGCAGCGCCTCGGCGGCGGCGGTGCCGTCCTCGTCGAGGCGCCAGGCGATCGGGCCGCCGGGCAGCCGCAGCCGGACGATGAAGTCGAGGGCGCGGCAGACAACCGGCCAGATCCACTCCAGGAACGCGTCGTCGCCGGCGCTGAGGTGGTGGTGCCAGACCCCGACGGCGATGTAGGCGCAGAAGTTGGTCTCCTTGGCCCGGTTGGAGACCTCGCCGTCGGTGTAGGCCGCGTACCACGAGCCGTCCGGGTTCTGGTGGGCGGCGAGCCAGCGGTAGGCGGCCTCGGCGGCGGCGTGCTCGCCGGCGGTGTCGAGGGCCATCGCGGCCTCGGTGTGGTCCCACGGGTCGAGGTGGTGGCCGGTGAACCACGGTATGGCGCCGTCGGCGCGCTGCTCGGCGAGGATGCTGCGGACGGTGCCGGCGGCCTGCTCGGCGTCGAGCACCCCGTCGAGCAGCAGCACCTCGGGGACGGCGGCGGTCATGCGCCCGCCCGCCGCGGCTTCGAGGCGTAGGCGACGAAGCTCTTGCCGATGACCGGGTTGAGCGCCTTCTCGGCCGCCTTGGTGAGCGTGCTGATGACCGGGGTGCCGACGATGTCCCAGACCAGCAGCTGGTGGTAGGCCTTGACGGGCAGTGCCTTGTCGTTGTCCACGCCCACGGCGCACTTGATCCACCAGTACGGCGAGTGCAGCGCGTGCGCGTGGTGGGTGCCGTAGGGCTCCAGGCCGGCGTCCTTGAGCTTGCCGAGCAGTTCGTCGCCGCGGTAGATGCGGATGTGGCCGCCCTCGACCTCGTGGTACTCGTCGGAGAGCGCCCAGCAGATCTTCTCGGGCAGCCAGCGCGGCACGGTGACGGCGAGCAGGCCGCCGGGCTTGAGGACCCGGAACATCTCGTTGAGCACGCCCTTGTCGTCGGGTATGTGCTCCATCACCTCGGAGATGATGATCTTGTCGAAGTACTCGTCCTCGAACGGCAGCGCCAGCGCGTTGCCCTCCATCGCGACCGCCGACGCGCCCTCGGGGGCCTCACCGGCCTGCTCCATCGCGGCGAACCACTTCTTGACCTCGGCGATCTCCTCGGCGTTCTGGTCGAGGGCGATCACGTTGGCGCCGCGGCGGTAGCACTCGAACGCGTGCCGGCCCCCGCCGCAGCCCAGGTCGAGCACCCGGTCGCCGGGGGCGAGCGGGAAGCGCGAGAAATCGACGGTCAGCACTGCAGGGCTCCCATTCCTTTTGCTAACAAGCGTTCTTGACGCTTCATCAGTTCCCGCGAGCGGGCCACCGCGACCGGGTCGGCAGCGGGTCACCACGGCCGGGTCGGCTACACGTGCGTCGGCATCGCGCGCCGGCCCGGGCTCAGGGCACGTACCGCCAGCCCGGCCCGGAACGGGCCCGCGCGCCGGCCCCGGTGGCGATCGCCGCGCGGTAGGCGTCGGCGGTCAGTTCGGCGGCCCGCTCCCAGGTGAACCGGGCCAGCACCCGCTCGCGGCCGGCCGCCCCGAGCCGCTCGCGCAGCGCCGGGTCGTCCAGCAGCCGACCGAGCGCGGCGGCCAGCGCGTCCGCGTTCCCCGGCGCCACGGCGAGACAGGTCTCCCCGTCCGGCCCGGCCACCTCGGGGATCGCCCCGCCGGTGGTCGCCACCAGCGGGGTGCCGGTGGCCATCGCCTCGGCGGCCGGCAGCGAGAAGCCCTCGTACAGCGACGGCACGCAGGCCACCTCGGCCGAGCGGTACAGGTCGACCAGTTCCCGGTCGGTCAGCCCGCTGCGGAACTCGATGTGCTCCTCCAGCCCGAAGCGGCGGACCGCCTCGGCGACCGGACCGTCCTCCTTCTGCGGCTTGCCGACCACGACCAGGTGCGCAGGCCGCTCGGTGCGGACCTTGGCCAGCGCCTCGACCAGGTACACCAGACCCTTGAGCGGGACGTCCGCGCTGGAGGTGGTGACGATCCGCCCGGGCACCCGCGCGATCTGCGCCGACGGGGACCACAACCGGGTGTCGGCGCCGACCGGCACCACCGAGATCGCGCCGGGCGCGGCGCCCAGGTGCTCGGCGATCTCGCGCTTGGAGCTGCCGGAGACGGTGATCACGTGGTCCAGCCGGGCGGCGACCCGGCGCTGCATCCGGGTGAACGCGTACCAGCGGCGCAGCGACAGCCGCTTGACCCGGCTGGTGGCCGCGTCCAGCTCCAACCGGCGGTCGACGGTGATCGGGTGATGGATCGTGGTGACCAGCGGAAAACCGTGCCGGGACAGCCCGAGCAGGCCGTAGCCGAGGGTCTGGTTGTCGTGCACGACGTCGTAGCGGCCCTTGTGCCGGGCGAGGTACTGCCGGGCGCGCAGCGAGAACGTCAGCGGCTCGGGGAAGCCGCCGGTGCGCATCGTGGCGAACTCCAGCACGTCCACCGGCCCGCGGAACTCGCCGCGCGCGGGCGTGCGGAACGGGTCGTCCGCGCGGTACAGGTCCAGGCTGGGCAGCTCGACGAGGCGCACCGAGCCAGGCCCCTCGACCTCGTCCAGGACGGCGTACGGCTGGGCCCCGATCACGTCCACGTGGTGGCCGAGCCGGGCCAGCTCGCGGGACAGGTGGCGCACGTAGACGCCCTGGCCGCCGCAGAACGGGTCGCCGCGGTACGACAGCAGGGCAATCCGCAGCGGCTGCGCGGTCATCCTGGGCCCTCTTCTCTAGCTGCTATCTGTGCTGCCGGTCGCTAAAGTAGATCAGGTTTCAGTGGCAGTGGAACTCGTCATCGACCATGTGAACAATGAGAGACCTCGAAGATACCGGCCCGTAGCTTTCCCTCCGGAGCCAGGGCTGGTGATTCCCGCCACGCCGGCCCGGCCGACCCCGGGTCGACCTTGTGGAGCACGCCGCCACCCACGCGCCCCCGGGAGCACCCCTTGTCGTCGCCGAGCACGTCCGCGAGCCCCGCCGCCCCGCCGGCGGGCGAGCCCCCGCTGACCGCCCGCCAGGCCGAGCGCCGACGGCGGATCCTGCGGGCCGCCACCGCCCTGGCCGCGCGCGGCGGCTACGAGGCGGTGCAGATGCGGGAGGTCGCGGAGAGCGCGCAGGTCGCCCTCGGCACGCTCTACCGGTACTTCCCGTCCAAGGTCCACCTGCTGGTCGCGGTCATGCTCGAACAGCTGCAGGGCCTCCAGGAGCACATCCGGCGGCACCCGCCGACCGACGACGAACCGGCGCTGCGGGTCGCCGACACGCTCACCCGGGCCTTCCACGCGCTCCAGCGCGAACCGCTGCTGGCGGAGGCGATGGTGCGGGCGCTGTCCTTCGCGGACCGCTCGGTCGGGGCCGAGGTGGACCAGGTGAGCACCGCGACCGGACAGCTCATCCTGGACGCGATCGGCCAGTGCGGGCCACCGAGCGAGAGCCAGCGCGCGGCCGTCCGGGTGATCGAGCACACCTGGCACTCGGCGCTGGTCGCCTGGCTCTCCGGCCGCGCCTCGATCGCCGAGGTGCGGGCCGACCTGCACACGGCGGCACGGCTGCTCACGCTGCCGTGAGGCCCACTTTCTGGAACCTGTTCCTGCTCTCGTGGGCGGCTCCGATCCGCCCGGCGGATAGAGTCGACGGGCAGGACAACTTCATCCCGCCCCTCTCCCGGGGGAAGCCGGTGCGAGTCCGGCGCTGACCCCGCAACCGTGTGTCCGGTGCTCCCGAAGGTGAGCACCGGCCGAGCCGGAGCGCCCGGGGAGGGGCGAGCGGCCAGTCCGGACGCACCCGTCCGGCACCGTCGAGGACTACGGAAGGGCCCCCGCCGGGCCCGCACCGCTCACCGAAAGGCACACCTCCACCATGCTCACCGCCGCCCGCCTGGGCGCCGCCGCCCTGTCCGCCGCGCTGCTCGCCGGCACCGCCGCACCGGCCCTCGCCGACACCCCCGCCCCCAGCGCCGCCGCCCTCCCCGAGGGCCTGTACGGCAAGGGCGACCCGACGTACGACGGGGTGTGGCGGCAGTCCCTCGCTCTCACCGCGCTCGCGGCCGCCAAGGTGACCCCGGCCGACGCGGCGGTCGCCTGGCTCACCGGGCAGCAGTGCGAGGACGGCGGCTGGCCGTCGTACCGGGCCGCCGGGGCGGCGTGCGACGCCAAGACCGAGGACAGCAACGCCACCGCCGTCGCCGTCCAGGCCCTCGTCGCGCTCGGCGGGCACCAGGACGCCGCCGACAAGGGCGTCCAGTGGCTCAAGGCCAACCAGAACGCCGACGGCAGCTGGGCCTACAACCCGGGCAGCCCCGGCGACGCCGACTCCACCGGCCTCGCCGTCAACGCCCTCTTCGCCGCCAAGGCCGACCCGGCGGGCGTCGCCAAGGCCGGGAAGAACGCCTTCGACGGCCTCGCCCGCTTCCAGCTCGGCTGCGCCGCCCCCGCCGACCAGCGCGGCGCCTTCGCCTACCAGCCCGACGCGGCCTCCGGCGCGCTCGCGCCCAACGCGCTCGCCACCGCCCAGGCCTCGCTCGCCGCGGCCGGCGGGTGGCTGCCGGTCGCCGCCGGCGTCCGCTCCGACGCCGCACCCAAGCCGCTGACCTGCCCGGACGGCGCCGCCCCCGCCCCGGTCGCGCACGCCGACTCGGCGGAGGCCGCCGGGGCGTACCTCACCGCGCAGCTGACCGCGGGCGGCAACCACCTCACCCTCACCACCCCGGGCGCGCCGCCCGCCCCCGACTACACCGCCACCGCCTGGGCCGCCCTCGGGCTCACCCAGAGCGGCCACCCCCAGCAGGCCGCCGGCGCGGTGGACTGGCTCACCCAGAACGGCGCCACCTGGACAAAGGGCGGCACCGACGCGGGCGCCACGGCCACGCTGCTCCTGGTCGGCCAGGCCGCCCAGCGGGACACGGCCGCCCTGCTGCAGCAGCTCACCGCGCTCGGCCCGGCACCGAAGGCGGCCGCCTCCGCCGCCACCCCCGCTGCGGAGAAGAAGAAGGACGACGGCACCGGCCAGTACTGGCTGATCGGCGTGGGCCTGCTCATCGGCATCGGCGGCGGCCTCGTCCTGAGCCTCCAGCGCAAGCGCGCCCCGAAGCTGTGACCTCCACCCCCCACCCCCCCGCCGGCAGCCCGAGGCGCCCGGCGGCGTCCGCGCTCGGCGGGCTCCTCACCGCGGTCCTCGCCGCGCTGCTCGTGGCCGGCTCCGCCGTGCCCGCGCAGGCGGCGGGGTACCGGTACTGGTCGTTCTGGAAGGACGCCGACGGCGGCTGGGCCTACCAGCAACAGGGGCCCGCGATCCACGTGCCGGCGGACGGGAGCGTCGACGGGTGGCGGTTCGCCGTCAGCCCGGACGGCGGGCAGAACGCCGCGCAGCCCCGTGCCACCACCGACTTCGCCGCCCTCTGCGCGAGCACGCCCCCGCAGGGGGGCCGCAAGCGGGTGGGCGTCGTCCTCGACTTCGGCACGGCCGCCGACGGCTCCTCCGAACAGCCGCCCGAGCAGCGCACCGCGTGCGCCACCGTCCCCGCGAACGCCACCTCCGCCGAGGTGCTCGCCGCCGTCGCGCCGCCGCTGCGGTACAACACCAACGGCCTGCTCTGCGCCATCGCCGGCTACCCGAAGGCCGGTTGCGGCGATCAGGTCGGCGCCGGTGCCCAGGCGGCTGCCAAGCCCTCGTCCGACGACAGCGGCCCGGACCTCGGCCTGGTCGCCGGCGGCGCTCTCGTCGCCGTCCTCGCGGCCGGTGCCGTCTGGCAGGCGCGCCGCCGCCCCCGATGAGGCGCCACCGATGAAATCCCCCGCCATCCGCATCTCCCGCCAACTGCACCCCGGCGCCTGGTGGTTGTGGGCGCTCGGCCTGGGCGCCGCGGCCACCCGCACCACCAACCCGGCGATCCTGCTGCTGCTCGCCGCCGTCGCCGGCTACGTCGTCGCGGCCCGGCGCGGCGAGGCGCCCTGGTCACGGTCGTACGGCGCGTTCCTGCGCCTCGGCCTGTTCGTCCTCGGCATCCGGCTGCTGTTCGCCGTGCTGCTCGGCTCGCCGGTCCCCGGGACGCACGTGCTGTTCACGCTGCCCGAACTTCCCTTGCCCGCCTGGGCGCAGGGAGTGCGGATCGGCGGCCGGGTCACCCTCGAAGGCCTGCTGTCGGCGCTCTACGACGGGCTGCGCCTGGCCACCCTCCTCGTGTGCGTCGGCGCCGCGAACGCGCTCGCCAGCCCGGCCCGCCTCCTGCGCGCCCTGCCCGGCGCGCTCTACGAGGCCGGGGTGGCCGTCGTCGTGGCGATGACCTTCGCCCCGAACCTGGTCGCCGACGTCCAGCGGCTGCGTGCCGCCCGCCGTCTGCGCGGCCGGACGGACAAGGGAATCGCCGCCGTGCTGAGCGTCGGACTGCCCGTCCTGGAGGGCGCGTTGGAGCGCTCGGTGGCGCTGGCGGCCGCGATGGACACCCGCGGCTTCGGCCGCACCGCCGACGTCCCGCGGCGCCTCGCACGGGCGACGGCCGCACTCACCCTGGCCGGCCTGCTGGGCATCTGCCTCGCCGCGTACGGCCTGTTGACCGCCGGGGGCGCCGGCTGGGCGCTCCCCGTCCTGCTGATCGGTCTGGCCGCCGCCTTCGCCGGGCTGCTCCTCGGCGGCCGACGGACCGTCAGGACGCGCTACCGGCCGGATCCCTGGGCCCTGCCGGAGTGGTTCACCGCCGGTTCGGGCGCCGCCGTCGCCGCGCTCACGGTCGTCCTCTCCACCCGCGATCCCGCCGCCTTCGCGCCCACCGTCGTCCCGCCGGCCGTCCCCGTGCTGCCGCTGGCCGCCGCCCTCGCCGCGCTCCTGGGCCTGATACCGGCGTTCGCCACCCCGACCCCGCCCCGGAGGGCTTCGTGATCACCTTCGAGCAGGTCTCCGTCCAGTACGCGGACGCCGCCGCCCCCGCCCTGAGCGGCGTCGACCTGACCGTCCCCGAGGGCGAACTCTGCCTGCTGGTGGGCCCGTCGGGCTCCGGCAAGTCCACCCTCCTGGGCACCGTCAGCGGGCTCGTCCCGCACTTCACCGGCGGCACCCTGCACGGCCGGGTCACCGTCGGCGGGCGGGACACCCGCACCCACCGCCCGCGCGAACTCGCCGACCTGGTGGGCACGGTGGGGCAGGACCCGGTCGCACACTTCGTCACCGACACCGTCGAGGACGAACTCGCCTACGGCATGGAGTCCCTGGGCCTGCCCGAGGGCGTCATGCGCCGCCGCGTGGAGGAGACGCTCGACCTGCTCGGCCTCGCCGACCTGCGCGACCGTGCCCTGGGCTCGCTCTCCGGCGGCCAGCAGCAGCGCGTCGCGATCGGCTCGGTGCTCACCGTCCACCCGCGCGTCCTGGTCCTGGACGAGCCGACCTCGGCGCTCGACCCGGGCGCGGCCGAGGAGGTGCTGGCCGTGCTCCAACGGCTCGTGCACGACCTCGGCACCACCGTCCTGATGGCCGAGCACCGCCTGGAGCGCGTCGTCCAGTACGCCGACCAGGTGCTCCTGCTCACCCCGGGCGCCGCGCCCGCCCTCGGCGACCCGGCCGAGGTGATGGCGCACTCGCCGGTGCACCCTCCGGTGGTCGGCCTCGGACGGCTCGCGGGCTGGCGCCCGCTGCCGCTGTCCGTGCGCGACGCCCGCCGCAAGGCCCGGGAACTCCGCGACCGCCTCGACGGACACCGGCCCGCGACCGCCCCCGCCTCAACCGGCACTCCGATCGCCACCACCGACCGCCTGGCCGTCCGACGCGGTCCCGTGCACGCCCTGCGCGGCGTGGATCTCGCCCTCCACCCCGGCGAGATCACCGCCCTGATGGGCCGCAACGGCGCCGGCAAGTCGACCCTGCTGGGCAGCCTCGTCGGCCTGCACGCGCCTGACTCCGGCACCGTCCGGGTCGGCGACCGCACCCCGCACCGCACCCGGCCCGCCGAACTGATCCGCCAGGTCGGCCTCGTCCCGCAGGACCCGCGCGACCTGCTCTACGGCGAGAGCGTCGCCACCGAGTGCGCCGCCGCCGACACCGAAGCGGGCGCCGCCCCCGGCACCTGCCGCGCCCTGGTCGAGCGCCTGCTGCCCGGCATCGGCGACACCATCCACCCGCGCGACCTGTCCGAGGGCCAGCGGCTCACGCTCGCCCTGGCCGTCGTCCTCACCGCCCGGCCCCCGCTGCTCCTGCTCGACGAGCCCACCCGCGGCCTCGACTACGCCGCCAAGGCCCGGCTGGTGGAGATCCTGCGCGGCCTCGCCGCCGAGGGCCACGCGGTGCTGCTGGCCACCCACGACGTCGAGCTGGCCGCCGAACTCGCCCACCGCACGGTGATCCTGGCCGAGGGCGAGATCGTCGCGGACGGCCCGACGGCCGACGTCGTCGTCTCCTCCCCCGCGTTCGCCCCGCAGGTCGCCAAGGTGCTGGCCCCGGGCCCGTGGCTCACCGTCCACCAGGTGGCGGAGGCGCTGAGCGCATGAACGAGCGCAGCGAGAGAATCATCAAGAGGTGCGCATGGGTGAATGCCCCTGCCGGGCGAAGCGAGGCGGGCGCATGAACGAGCGCAGCGAGAGAATCATCAAGAGGTGCGCATGGGTGAATGCCCCTGCCGAGCGAAGCGAGGCGGGCGCATGAACCACCCCGTCCCGCTCGGCCGCCGTTCGACGGCGGCGCTGCTCCTGGTGTCCCTCGTCGGCGTGACGGCCTTCGGCTGGCCCCTGCTCGCCTCGGCCAGGTCCGCCCTGGTCGGCCACTCCGCCGACGCCCCGTGGCTGTTCGCCCTCCTGCTCCCCCTCCTCCTCGCCGTCGTCGTCGCGCAGATCAGCGAGGGCCGGTCGGCGGGCGGGGGCGCTCCGGGCCTGGACGCCAAGTCCGTTGCCCTGCTGGGCGTTCTGGCCGCGGCGGGCGCAGCCCTGCGCCCGCTCGGCGCGGGCACGGCGGGCCTGGAGCCGATGTTCTTCCTGATGGTGCTCTCCGGCCGCGTCCTCGGCCCGGGCTTCGGCTTCGTCCTGGGTTCCCTGTCGACGTTCGCCTCAGCCCTGCTGACCGGCGGCGTCGGCCCGTGGCTGCCGTTCCAGATGCTCGCGATGGGCTGGGTCTGCCTGGGCGCCGGCCTCCTCCCGGGCTCCGCGACCCTGCGGGGCCGGCGCGAACTCGCCCTGCTCGCCGCGTACGGCGCCGTCGCCTCCGTCCTCTACGGCACGGTCATGAACCTGCAGGGCTGGCCGTACATCGGCGGACTCTCCAGCTCCGTCTCCTTCGTCCCCGGCGACCCGCTCCCCGCCAACCTCGTCCGCTTCGCCGCCTACTGCCTCACGACCTCCCTCGGCTGGGACCTCCCCCGCGCCGCCCTCACCGTCACCCTGTGCCTCACCCTCGGCACCCCGGTCCTCCGCACCCTCCGCCGTACCACCCGCCGCGCCGCCTTCGCCGCCCCGGTGGCCTTCCGCCCGCCGGAGACCTGACCCGGAGGATAGTGACGGAGGGTCATGGGCCCGACTCCCGATCTTTCCGATCACGCGTTCGACGCGACCGGCCGCGTTCCTCGTCGGCGCCCCCGCTCCGACGGCGGCCTGCACCGACTCGCCCGCCCCGGGCGCGGCCGCCGGGGCGGGCAAGCCCTACGGGTGGCGTTGACCCGCGCACCGTAATCCGTTGGGCCGTTGTAGTTACTCTTCGGCGGCGCGCACCGGCGCCGAATGGTAAAGGGGCGTATCCAGAAGATCCGTTTTGCGGATCATCCTGGAGCATCATGCGCACACGAATCACCACCCTCGTCCTGTCCGGACTGACCTCGGCCGCCCTCGTGTGGGGTGGCGGCGGCGCCGCCTACGCCTCACCCGCCGTCGACCTCGGCGCGACCTCCAACTCGGTGGAGGCCCAGGGCGAATGGGTCGACAGCCTTCTTCGCCTGGCCGGGGAGGGCGGCAACTCGGCGGACGGCGCCCGGACCTCCACCAGCCGGGGCGCTCTCCAGCCGGCACTGACGGCCCGCCCGGCCCTTCCGGCCGACGGAGACGTCGAGGGAGACGCCACTGCCGACAGCCCGGGGCCGGACTCCGTCGAGTCGGCCAACGCCATCCAGTCGGGTGCCTCCGCCCAGCCGGACGGCGTGGTCCCGACCAGCGAGAACGGCGCCGAGCGCGGTCGGCCCATGGACCACACACCGGCGCTCGGACTCCCCGAGAGCACGTGGCTCGGCGGCGAGCACGGCCTCCACGGCCACCACGGCTTCCCTGACTTCATCTGCCTTCCCGGGAAGCACGGCGAGCGCTGCGAGCACAAGGAGCACAAGAAGGACTGCGACCCCTGCGAGCACAAGGAGCACAAGGAGCACAAGAAGGAGGACTGCGACCCCTGCGAGCACAAGGAGCACAAGGAGCACGGCGAGCACAAGGAGCACGACGGACAGGGCCAGAGCGGCAAGCAGAACCAGATGCAGGACCAGGACCAGGACCAGAGTCAGAGTGCCAAGCAGAACCAGGCCCAGGGCCAGGACCAGCACACCGATGTCAACGTCACCGTGCAGAACACCGTGGCCAACACCAACAGCGCCACCAGTGAATCGAAGAGCTCCGCAAACAACCTGACCAAGATCAAGCTTGTTGCGGAGGAGGTGGAGACGAAGGAGCCGCACAAGGCGGTCCACCACGGCGAGCACGAGGCAGCGCCCCGGCACCACGAGGAGCAGAAGACCGGGAAGCACCACCACGGGGAACTGGCCGAGACGGGTAGCCAGAAGACGCCGATCCTGTTCGGCCTCTCCGCCGCGTTCCTCGCGGCGGGCATGGGAGCTCTCCGGATCAGCCGGCGTCGCGCCTGACCGGATCGGTATGACAGAACGCCAAATGCGTTCCGAGGATCGCTGAAGGCTGCCCCACCAGGCAATCGTCTGGTGGGGCAGCCTTCTGTCGACCACTGGCACTGCGGCTGGTACTCGGGGTTCCGGTGGTCGTGGCTCACCCGGCGCACGCCTGCCCGCCGTGCGGGAGTTCGACGGCGACGGACCTACTTGCCAGCGTTGGATGCCGGCCCGCCGCAGCACCGGCAAGCCCGACGAGATCGTCCCAGTCCCCGCGCCCGGGCAGGGCGCGGGGACTGTTGCGGCTTTCCTTGACGGAGCAGCAGAACAGCCTAGGCGTTCTTGGGACCGGCAGACTGGACGACGTCGAAGGACCAGAGGGTGGAGCCGGAGGCGGCAGGGCGCTTGGGAGCCTCGCCCTCACCACCGCCCTGGTGGGCGGACTTCATGGGGCCCTCCATCCAGGCCTGGAAGGACTCCTCGTCACGCCAGCGCGTGTAGACGAGGTAGTTGTCGGTGCCCTCGACCGGGCGGAGCAGTTCGAACCACTCGAAGCCGTCGGAGCCCTCGACCGCGCCGGCGCGGGAGGCGAAGCGCTTCTCCAGCACCTCGCGCTGTTCGGCGGGAACGGTCAGCACGTTGATCTTGACTACGCTCATGGCTCCATCCTGCCTCAACGAACAGCAGGAGGAACGGACCGGTGCCTCAGCGGCGCATCAACGAACCTGTGGTCCTGACGACGGGCGTGCCACTGCGTCTCCTCGACACCCTGCGCTGGTTCGGAGCGCTGTGAAAGCTAGAACGACCGGCCCTCGCCCCGGTAGGGCGGCTCCGGCCCCTCCGGGTCGGGACGGTCGCGGAGGTCGGCGCAGAGGCCGGAACTGAGGCGGGTGAGCAGGTCGGCGAGGTCGGCGTGCTGCTTCTCGTCCCAGTCCCCCAGCAGCTCCGCCAGTTGCGTGCGCCGGGCCGCGACCAGCTTCAGCGCGACCCGCTCACCCTGCTCGGTGAGCCGCAGCGGCAGCCCGCCGGGGTAGCGCGAGGCGAGCCCGCGGCCCTCGACCTCCCGCGCCGCCTCCTCGATGACGGCGATCGGGACGACCCGCCGCTCCGCCAGCTCGGCCGGCTCGGCGGAGCCGTGCTGGTGCATCTGCAGGAGCAGCCAGCTGGAGGCGGGCAGCAGGTCCAGGCCGGCGGTGGCGGTGATCCGGCGGAACAGGTCGCGCCGGGCCTCGCGGGTGTTCAGCACCGAGAGCGCGCGGGCGATTTCGTCCAGCGAGGAGCGCGCCACCGGGTTGAGGCCGATGGACTCGCTCAGGTCCGGTGCCGTCACGGTCGAGCGCAGCTTCTGCTCCCGCAGGAACAGCGACAGCACGAAGGCCACCACCGCGACGGGCACCGCGTACAGGAACACGCGCGTGATCGACTCGGCGTACGCGTGGTGGACGCTCGCCTGTGCGGCGGCGGGCAGGCGGGTGATGACGCGCGGGTCGGAGGTGATCACGTCGGGGTGGAAGCCGGGCGGCAGCGGCACCCCCGCCAGCGCGTGCGCGAGCCGGTCGCGCAGGCCGCTCGCGAAGATCGTCCCGAAGACGGAGACGCCGAACGAGGCGCCGATGGAACGGAAGAAGGTCGCGCCCGCGGTGGCCACGCCGAGGTCCTGGTAGTCGACGGAGTTCTGCACGATCAGCACCAGCACCTGCATCACCAGGCCCAGCCCGAGGCCGAAGACCAGGAAGTACCAGCTCATCTCCAAGGTGCTGCTGTGCTCGTCGAGCCGCGAGAGCAGCAGCAGGCCGACGGTGGTGACGGCCGTCCCGGCGATCGGGAAGACCCGGTAGTGCCCGGTGCGGGCGACGACCTGGCCGGAGCCGATCGAGGTCACCAGCATGCCGAGCACCATCGGCAGCATGTGGATGCCGGAAAAGGTGGGCGAGACCTGCTTGACGACCTGGAGGAAGGTCGGCAGGTAGGTGAGCGCGCCGAACATCGCGAAGCCGACGACGAAGGAGATCACCGCGACGAGGCTGAACGTGCGCGAGCGGAACAGCCGCAGCGGCAGGACGGGTTCCGCGGCCGTCCGCTCGACCGCCCCGAAGGCGACGAGCAGGACCAGCCCGAGCACGCCGAGCCCGACGATCTGCCAGGAGCTCCACGCCCACGTGGTGCCGCCGAGCGAGGTCATCAGCACCAGGCAGGTCGCGACGGCGGCGATCAGCGCGGTGCCCAGGTAGTCGATCCGGTGCTCGCGCCTGACCTCCAGCCCGTGCAGCACCGCGGCGATGACCACGAGGGCGACCACGCCGATCGGCAGGTTGATGTAGAAGACCCAGCGCCAGCTGAGGTTGTCGACGAACAGCCCGCCGAGCAGCGGCCCGAGCACGCTCGTGACGCCGAACACGGCGCCGAACAGGCCCTGGTACTTGCCGCGGTCCCGCGGCGAGACGAGGTCGCCGACGATCGCCTGCGAGAGCACCATCAACCCGCCGCCGCCGAGGCCCTGGAGCGCCCGGAAGGCGATCAACTCGCCCATGTTCTGGGCGATCCCGCAGAACACCGAGCCGACCAGGAAGATCACGATGGAGGCCTGGAAGAACCGCTTCCGGCCGTACATGTCGCCGAGCTTGCCCCAGAGCGGGGTGGCCGCGGTCGAGGCCAGCAGGTACGCGGTGACCACCCACGACAGGTGCTCCAGGCCGCCGAGGTCGCTGACGATCGTGGGCAGCGCGGTGGACACGATGGTCTGGTCGAGTGCCGCGAGCAGCATCGCCAGCAGCAGGGCGCCGATCGGCACCCACAGGCTGGGGACGGTGACCTCCGGCGGGCCGGGCTCGTGCGCCGGGCTCCGGTCGGACGCGGCGCCGAAGGCTGGGGGAGGGTCCGTCATGGCGTCTCCTGGCGTCTCCGTGGGATCGCGGGCCCGGCGGGAGCGGCGGCCCGTACGGATGATCACTCCCAGCCACCATGCTGTCAGATTCGCCCCGTTCTGCACCGTCCGGTTGAGCCGAACGTAAGCGCCCCGGCTGTCGACTCCTCACCGGATGCCCACCGCCCGCCTCACCGGGGGCCAACCACCACCAACCGGCACAACCCCACCGCGGACGGCCGGACGGCCCTGTCCACCCTCCGGGACGTCCTGCATAATCAGGCGCGATCACGAGACCGGGACCACCCCGGAAGCACGCCCGAGAACCGAGGAGGACCGGCCGATGCCGGACCAGCACTGCCCGACGTGCGGCACCGCACGCACCGCCGGGTGCGGCTGTCCCCCGGACCCGGGCCACGCCGACCCGAGCCTCACCGAGACCGCCGTCCTCCCGCACGTCGAGGGCCCGCCGCTGGTGCGCCCGTACGTGCCGCAGGCGACCGGCCGGGTGGCGCAGGAGCCGCCGGGCGGCGCTCCCGCCGACCCTCCCCCAGCCTTCGGCCGGGGCTACCCCCACGCGACGTCCGTCCTGCCGCCCGTCGCGCCCCCGGCCGCTCCCCCGGCCGCTCCTCCTCTGGGGCCGGACGCGGACGCGTACGCCACGACGGTGCTGCCGCCGGTCCCGGGCGCAGCCCCCGGCGCGTACGCCACGCCCGTGTCCGACGCCGCCTGGGACGCCCACTCGACGACGGTGTTGCCACCCGTCCCGCCCGGGGACGAGCTCGGTTACTTCCCGTTCGACAATCCGACCCCCGAGCCCGCCCCGGAGCCCGCGCCCGTCGGCGGCCGGGCCGCGCGGCGGGCGACCGAGCAGAACCCGCTCGCCCGGCACAAGCTCCTGACCGCGGGCATCGGCGCGGGCCTGCTGGCGCTCACCGTCGGTCTCGCGTACGCCGTCACGCCCTCGTCCAAGCCGGCCCGCCAGGCGCAGCCGCTGCCCACCACGTCCCTCGCGCCCGCACCGGTGGACACGCCCACCGAGGCCGTCCCGGCGCCGAGCTCCCCGGCGCCGACCAGCAACACCCCGAGCCCGACGCCCACCCGGACGGCCAGGCCGAGCCCGACCAGAACGCCGACCCCCACCCCGACTCCCACACCCACTCCCACCCCGACGCCCACCCCGACGCCGACCCCCACCCCGACGCCCACTCCCACCCCGACGCCGACCCTGACCCCGACGCCGCGCGTGCTGCAGCTCGGGATGGTCGGGGCGGACGTCAAGGCGATGCAGCAGCAGCTCTACGCCGCCGGGTGCGGATTCGTCGACAAGTCGATCATCACCGGCACCTTCGACTCCTGGACCCAGTCGGTGCTGATCAGCTACCAGCACGACAACCGGATCAAGGGCGAGAACGGCGTCTACGGCCCCAAGACCCAGGCCGCCCTCGCCGCCGACCCCGGCTGCTGATCCCCCCGACCAGCAGGGCCGTCAGCCCGTGATGGCCCCGACGGTGCTGACGCCCGCCAGCACCACCATGATCGTCGCCGCCACCCGGACGATCAGCTTCATCGGCACGTGCTTCAGCAGCTTCTGCCCGCCCACGATCGCGAGCCCGCCGACCGCGCACAGCGCCAGCCACGAGCCGAGGCCGACGGCCGGCGGATCGGCGTACTTGGCGGCCAGGTTGGCGGTCATGATCTGGGTCAGGTCGCCGAACTCGGCCACGGCGACGACCACGAAGCTCGCCCCGGCCACCTTCCAGAAGCTGCTGGAGGACGGCTCCTTGGCGGCGTGCCCGTCCTCGTCGCCGCCGCCGTGGAAGAGCAGCATCGCGGCGCCGGCCAGGAAGAGCGCGCCGGTGACGCCCTCCACCCAGCGGTGCGGCAGCAGCGACAGCAGGTGTCCGGCCACCAGGGCGAGGCCCACCTGGACGGCGAAGGCGGCGGCGATGCCCGCGAAGACGTGGCTCGCGCGGTACTTCGTGCCGAGGACCAGGCTGGCCAGGGCGGTCTTGTCCGGCAGCTCGGCCAGGAAGATGATGCCGAACGTCAACGCGGCTACGGTCACACTCATCGGGGGATTCCCTCGGTCGGGCTGCCGGCCCTCGGCAGTTCCGTCAGGGGACGCCTCGGCCCGACAGCACTGGAAACGGTCACAGCACTGCGGCCGAAGGTCTCGCCGGCACCGGCCTCACAACCGCGTGCCCCGGGCGCCGGGCCCGTGGGGGCCAGTATGTCGACGGTCCGGTGGAGGGCTACTCCCCTTCAACGCCGTCCAGGGTACCCGACGCCGACCGGGCTCCCCGCTCGACGAGGGCCGGCCACCTTGCCGGTCACGCCTCGGCCGCCACCAGCCCGCGCCCGACCAGCTCCAGCACCACCACGATCGCAACCGCCTCCACCGCCAACAGACCCACCAGCACGAACAGTTGGACTGCTCCCGCCTGAACCGGCGAGGCCCCGCCGAGCAACATGCCGACGAAGGCGCCCGGGAGCGTCACCAGGCCGACCGTCCGCGTCTGGTCCAGGGCGGGGACGAGCGAGGTGGCCGCGGCCGTCCGGCAGATCTCCAGCCGCGCGTCGCGCTCCTCGAAGCCGAGCGCCAGCGCCGCCTCCACCTCGCCGCGCCGCTGCCGCAGCTCGTCCAGGGCGCGCCGTCCGGCGAGCGAGGTGGCGGTGAGCCCGCCGCCGATCAGGATGCCCGCGACCGGGATGACCGACAGGCCCTGCGGCGGCAGCAGCCCGACGGCCAGCAGCAGGACGAGCACCGGCAGCACCCCGGCACCGATCGGGGCCGCCGCCCACCCCCAGCCCGGGCCGGCGGTCATCCGCCGCCCGGCGGTGCGCACCGCGACGGTGAACATCAGCAGCACGAACAGCGCCGACCACCAGCGCGAACCGACCACCCAGGTGATCACCGCGGCGACGGCGGCCAGCTGCACCACCGCGCGCAGCCCGGCCCGCAGCACCGCGTGCCCGTGCCCCAGCAGGCCCCATCCGGCGACCGCGACGGCAGCCAGCAGCAGGAGCCCGGTCACCACCCCGAGCACCGGGGTGACGGGCAGCAGCTGGCCGCCCTGAGCCGCGAGCGCCGCGCCGACTCCCGCCGGCGGCACGTCAGATCCAGCTGGTGAACCACATCCGGTCCTGCCAGGACGTCAACGGGATCACCTCCGCCGTGTAGAGGGGGTAGAAGAAGGCGAAGCACCCGACGATCGCGAGCACGATCAGTCCGGCCGCCGCCGCGCCGATCCGCCGCCGCTCGGGGGTGCTGCCGGCCGGGCCGAGGATCGCGCCGAGCATCTGGGCGACGGCCAGGCACAGGAACGGCACCAGCACGACCATGTAGAACGAGAAGACCGTCCGCTCCTGGTACTGGAACCAGGGCAGGTAGATCCCGGCCACCGCGCACAGCACGGCGCCGGAGCGCCAGTCGCGGCGGAAGAACCAGCGCCACAGCAGGTAGACCAGCGCGAAGCAGGCCGCCCACCAGAGCAGCGGCGTGCCGAGCCCGAGGATCTGCGCCGCGCAGCCGCCGGGCGTGGTGCAGCCCCGCTGCCCGATCGGGACCTGCTCCCAGTACATGGAGACCGGTCGGCCCATGACCAGCCAGCTGAACGGGTTGGACTGGTAGGTGTGCGGGGTGCTCAGCCCGGTGTTGAAGTCGTACATCTGCGAGTGGTAGTGCCACAGGCTGCGCAGCGGCGCGGGCACCCAGCTCATCGGGACCTGCGGCAGCGGGATGCCGAGGACGCTGTCCGGGGAGAGCCCGGCCCGGCCGTCGGCCCAGTGCCGGTCGTACCCGCCACCGCCGTTGGCGCCGTTGACCAGCCAGCCGCTCCAGGCGCCGACGTAGACGACGACGGCGGAGCCGACCATGGCGAGGAAGGCGGGGACGGCGTCCCGGCGCAGCATCGAGCGCCAGGGGTGGCGGGCGCCGGCCGCGCGGCGGCCGGACTGGTCCCAGAGCACGGTCAGGATGCCGAAGGCGGCGAGGATCATGACGCCGTTCCACTTGACCGCGGCGGCGGAGCCGACGAACACCCCGGCGGCGATCCGCCAGGGCCGCAGGCCGAGCCGGACGGTGTCGCCGTCGGTGACGCCGGCCAGGCGGGCGCGCACGTGGTCGCGGTCGATCAGCAGGCTGCCGAAGGCGGCGAGGACGAAGAACATCTGGACGCCGTCGAGCAGACCGACCCGGCTCATCACCAGCTGGAGGCCGTCGACGGCCATCAGCAGGGCGGCGGTGCAGCCGATCAGGGTGGAGCCGAAGAGGCGGCGGCCGATCCGGGCGAGCATGAGCACGGCGACGGTGCCGAGCAGGGCGGTCATGAACCGCCAGCCGAAGGGGTGCAGTCCGAAGAGCTGCTCGCCGACGGCGATCACCCACTTGCCGAGCGGCGGGTGGGCGACGAACTCCGGGGCGGAGGTGAGCGGGACGCCCTGCGGGACGGCCAGGATGTCGGTGTTGGCGTGGTCCGGCCAGGTGCCCTCGTAGCCCTGTTCGAGCAGGGACCAGGCGTCCTTGGGGTAGTACGTCTCGTCGAAGACGAAGGCGTTGGGGTAGCCGAGGTTCCAGAACCGCAGCAGGCCGGCGAAGAGCGCCACACCGATCGGCCCGAGCCAACCGGACCACTCGAACCGGTCGGCCGCCCGGACGAGCGGCCCGCGCGGGGCCGGTCCGGGGTCCGGGGCCGGTGCCGCCGGGGGGTGCGTGAGCGCCGCTTGCGTCATAGCCTCGCCGATTTTCGCCGGTGTGCCGCTGTGCCTGTGGCCGCCGTGCCGGCCGGGGCCGGGCGGTCGACAGCCACTGACCCTATGGGGCGGTGGTCGGGAAGCCAAGCGCGACGGGCGCCGACCAGGTGATCCGGTCGGCGCCCGCCTCGACATCCGTCACGCGGCCGTCTGCAGTTCCCGGATGGGGATGCCGTGGACGACGGCCGGGGCCGCGTTGTCCTGCTCCGGCGTGAGGTGCGGGCGCAGCCGCAGCGCCAGGGCGACGATCAGCAGCGTGGAGCCCGCCATGGCCGCGAGGTAGAGCGGCCAGGTGCCGGAGCCGACCAGCAGCACGCCGACGGCCGGGCCGACCGCGATCGCGATCTGCTTCACCAGGGCGTACCCGGCGTTGTAGGTGCCGAGCAGCCGGGCCGGGGCGAGATCGGCGACGATCGGGCCCATGGTGGGCGCCAGCAGCGACTCGCCGACGCCGAACAGGGCGTAGATCGAGACGATCGCGACCGTGGCGGCCATGGTCTCGGTCCGGATCAGTCCGGCCACGAGGGCCATCGTCCAGGCGCCGAGCCAGACCACTGCGGCCGCGGCCATCGCGGTGGTGCGGCGGCGGCGGGCGGTGATCCGCACCATGAACATCTGCAGGACGACGATGGTCAGCGCGTTGGCGCCGATCGCGAAGCCCAGGGTGGAGGGCGCGGTGCCGACGGTGTCGGTGGCGAAAGCCGCGACACCGGACTCGAACTGGCCGTAGCAGGTGAAGAAGATCAGCCCGGCGAGGACGCAGAGCCGCAGCATCGCCTTGTCGGCGACGAGGGCGCGCAGGCCGGTCGGGCCGTCGGTCTTCCCCTGGACGACGGTCAGCCGGACCTTGGGCATCCGGGCGGTGCCGGCGACCAGGGCCAGACCGAGGAAGGTCGCCGCCTCGATGGTGAACAGCCGGGTGAGGCTGGCCGGGTCGGTCACGTCCACGATCTGCCCGCCGACCAGCGCGCCGATGCCCATGCCCAGGTTGACCAGGGTGAACTGCAGCGCGAAGGCGTGTGCGCGGGTCGCCGCGGTCGAGCAGCGGACGATCATCGTGGCGAGCGCCGGCTGGCAGGTGGTGACACCCGCGCCGAACAGGAACGAGGAGACCAGCAGGGCAAAGGTGCCGGTGGCGTGCCCGAAGGCGAACGCGCCGGTGGCGGCGAGCGCGGTGCCGGCCAGCAGGACGGGCCGGGGGCCGTACGTGTCGATGCCGCGCCCGGTGAGCGGGAGGACGGCGAGCGCCGCCAGCGCGAAGACGGTGAACACCATCCCGGCCGCCGGCGAGCCCAGCCCGCGCACCTGGTCCACGTACACGAACATGTACGGCATCGTGAACCCGCTGCCGAACGCGCTGAGCGCGTTTCCGATCTGGACGCGGCGCAGCGGGCCGCCCGCCCCGCGTCGCTGCTGCCTCTGCTGCTTCACCGTGCCGGTCACCGTGCACATCCCTTCCTGGCTTCAACTGGATACTCTTAAGTCCAGAAGATTTCAGAGCTAAAGTTTGACGAGATAAAGTCTTAGCACCGGAAGAGTGTGGAGTCAAAGGCTTAAGAGATGCACGCCCCCGTGCGACACTGGTCCGCATGACTACGGACAAGCCCGCTCCGGCCAAGCCCAAGGAGCTCGGCATCGCCGAGCAGGTGGCCGTCTACCAGCGGGAATTCCCCACGGTGGACCCGCAGGTGGAGACCATCGTGCAGACCCTGTCCCGGGTCGCCCGGCGGATGGGGGTGGCCTACGACCGGCAGCTGACTGTGCTCGGGATCACGTCCGCCGAGTGGGAGGTGCTCAAGGCGCTCGTGGTCGCGGGCAGCCCGTACCGACTGGGGCCGGGCGAGCTGGCCAAGCGGCTCGGGCTCACCCCGGCGGCGATGACGCACCGGATCGACCGGATGGTGGCCGAGGACCTGGTCACCCGGGAGCGGGACGAGTCCAACCGGGTGCGGGTGATCATCGAGCTGACCGAGAACGGCCGCGACAAGTGGCTGGAGTCGATGCGGATGGCGGCGGTGTTCGAGGAGGAGCTGCTCCAGGACATCGCCGGCGAGGAGCGGGCCGTGCTGTCGACCCTGCTGGCGCGGATGCTGCGACGCATCGAGGAGAGCCAGCCGGACGCGCTCGGACGCACCGCGGACCTCGGCTAGGGCATCCGTGGTTCCGGCCCGCCGGTGCGTGGCGGGCCCACGGAAAAGTCCGGCCCGTCGGAGAGTGGTCCTCCCCGGCGGGCCGGACGTCCTCCGGTACGAGGGTCCGTCAGGCCCTCAGCCGTTCTTCGGGTCGTGCTCGGGCGTCAGCAGGGGCCGTTGTCGGCCCAGACGCCCCACTGGCCGCTGAGGGTCGGGTCCTCTCCCTTGGTCCACCACTTGTTGGTGTAGTAGTGGCCCTTCCAGGAGACCTTGGTGCCGCCGGCCGCGTAGGTGGTGTCCGGGTCCCAGCTCGGGGCGGCCGGACAGGTGGCCGGCGAGCTCGGGGTGCCGGTCGGCGTACCGGTGGGGGTGCCGGTCGGGGTCTGGGTCGGGGTGGAGCTCGGGGTGCCGGTCGGCGGGGCCGGGCAGGCGGCGGCCGAGCCGTTGGTGGCGTTCACCATCGTGTCGAACAGGGTGGTGTCGGTACCCAGGTCGTACAGCGAGAACGCGAACGAGCCGCCGAGGCCGTTGCAGTGCGCGTAGTCGAGCTTGGCCTGGATGGACCGGGTGTCCTCGCCGCTCCAGAAGGTGGTGCCGTCGTAGAAGTACGCGGCCTTCGCGGCGTCGTCCCAGTAGGTCCTGGACGGGTTGTCGACGAAGCCCGCGAGCTCCTTGCGCATCTGGATGCCGGGCACGTTGCCGGACATCGCGGCGCCGGCCGCGGGGCCGGCGGCGGGCTGGAACAGGCCGTTCCGGCCGTTGTTCGAAACGCCCGTCCAGCCGCGGTAGTAGAACGGCACACCCATGTTGATCCTGTTGGCCGGGAAGCCGCCGGGGATGCCGTAGGCCGGGTCGCCGACCGTCCACGCCTTGATGGCGTTGTCGATCGAGTACTTGCCGTTGCCCGGCTTGACCGGGGTCATCGGGTCGTTCGGGCCGGAGTAGAGCGGGGCCTGGTGGTTGGTCGGGCCCTGCGCGTCCCAGCCGCCGTGCATGTCGTAGGTCATGACGTCGAGGAACGTGAGGTACTGGCCGATCCTGTCGGTCTCGACGTTCATGATCTTGTCCTGGCCGGCACCGACCGCCGCCGACAGGGCGTAGGTCCTGCCGTCGGCCTTGCCCTGCGCGTCCAGCTGGCTGCGGAACTCCTGCAGCAGCAGGGTGAAGTTCTGCTTGTCGGCCGGGCTGGAGTTGTTGCCGGTGTGGCCGCCGCCGCCCGGGTACTCCCAGTCGATGTCGATGCCGTCGAAGATGCCGGCCGCCGAGCCCGGGCCGCCGAAGCCGGCCTCGCTCGGGAGGTTGCCCTTGATGAACATGTCGATGCAGGACGACACCAGGTGCTTGCGCGAGGCGTCGGTGGCCGCGGCCGGCGAGAAGTACTTGGAGTAGGTCCAACCGCCCAGCGAGAGCAGGACCTTGAGGTTCGGGTTCTTCGCCTTCAGCTTCTTCAGCTGGTTGAAGTTGCCCGCGATCGGCTGGTTCCAGACGTCGCCGACGCCGTCGACCGAGATGTCCGCGCCGAAGCTCTTCTGGTAGTCGGCGAACGCGTCGCCCGCGCCGTCACCGGCGTTGGGGTTGTCGTCGTTCGTGTCGGCGGCCTTGGTGGCCTCGAAACAGCCCAGGTCGGCCGGGTTGATGTTGGCGAAGTCGTAGATCAGGTAGTCCAGCCTCCCGGCCACGCCGGTGTCCTGGATCGTCTTCGGGTAGTACCCGTTCGCGTAGATCGACCACTGGTCGAAGTAGGCGACCTTGACGCCGCCGCTGGTGGCGGGCGCGCCGGTGGAGTTGGTGGTCGCGGCGTTGGCCGCGCCGCCGCCGGAGAGGGCGAGGCCCGCGCCGAGCAGCAGGGAGGCGGTGGTGCCGGCCGCGATCGCGGCCAGGCTCTTCGGGCGCCGCCAGCGGACGCCTTCCTGAGCCGGGACCCCGGCCCTTTCGATGCGTGAGCGCAGCATGGGTGCGTGACTCCTGGGTGTGGGGGTTCCGCCCGCTCCGGGGTCCCGTCCGGGGTGGGGCCGGACGACCGGAGCATGACAGATCAAGGAAGGGAATCGAGCGGGATCAGGCCGTGACGGACACCGGGATGCGCCGAACCGGCGCCCGCGGCCTCGCGGCCGCTGACGCCGGTTCAGGGGCTCCCTGCACCTGGGCAATAAAAATGGACTAGACCAACTCGCCCGTCAAGAGGGGCCGTCGGGCCTTGAGCCGCGCTTAAGGTTCGTACCCGCCGCGGGCAGCCGCGCCCACCTGCGGGTCAGTAGCGGACCGCGTTCGGCACGACCGCCTCGACCGTGCCGGACAGGTCCCGGTTGCTCTTCGCCGTGGCCTGCGCGCTCTGCCCGGCGGCCACGTCGTCCACCGTCACCGCCGTCGCGTCCTGCACCTGGCCCGACCGGTCGGTGAAGTTGACCTGGATCACGTACCGGTACGACTGCTGCCCGTGATTGGTGACGGTCAGCTGCGCCTGCGCCTTGCCGTCCGAGCCGATCGTCACCGCGCCCACCGCGACGTCACCCTTGGCGTCCAGCCCACCCTTGATCCCCGCGAGGGCGGAGGAGGCCGCCGAGATCGCCGCCGAGGCCTGCGCCTGCGCCGAGGAGATCACCCCGCCGGCCGCCGAGGCCAGCGCCGAGGCGGCGGACGCGGCGGCCGAGACGCCCTTCTCGATCTCGCTGGCGGCCGAGGACGCCGCACTGCTCGGGCTCTTGCCCGAGGAGCAGCCCGCCAGCACCGAACCGCCGACCACCACTGCGGCCAACACCCATGCCACGGCCCGGCGTTGGCGGGGCATCAGCGGCGCGTCCAGCTGCTGCGCGGTGGCCCTGCGGGTGACCCGGGTGAGCGGCTGACGGTCCATGGGCGGTACTCGTCCCTTCCGGATTTCTGCGGTTTCTTCCGGTTTCTTCCGGCGCTCGGGCTGCCCGGCACGCCTCCCGGCCCACCCTCCGAGGCCCCGGGCGGGGCCGCCAGCGCAGTGGTGCCTCCGGGTGAGTCCGGCGGCGGAGGCACCGGACGGGTCCGCCGTCAGGACAGGCCCGAGCCCAACTGCTCGTCCGCCTCCACCGCCGCCCGCTCCTCGCGCAGTCGCATGACGTGCCGGCGCCGGGCCACCACGCCGTACGCGGACGCGGCGCTCGCGACGAAGGCCAGCACGCCGATCCACGGCCGGTCGAAGGCGTGGCCGGTCACGTGGTCGAGCGAGTACCGGCCGGGGCCGGTCAGGCCGAGCGCCAGCCCGGTCGCGCCGAGGGCGGCCGGGTACTCGTAGCCACCGGAGGTCGCGAAGAAACCGGCCGGGGCGTGCACCGCCACGGCGCCGGCCATCGTGCCGGCCACCACCGCACCGGCCGCCGGGGTGGCGAGCCCCGCCACCAGCAGCGCGCCGCCGCCCGCCTCGCCGAGGCCGGCCGCGATCGCGCTCTGCCGGGCCGGGTGGAAGCCCATGTGCTCCATCGCCTTGGTGGTGCCCTCCAGGCCACCGCCGCCGAACCAGCCGAACAGCTTCTGGGCGCCGTGCGCGATCAGCACCCCGCCGACCGCACTGCGCAGGGCCAGCAGGCCCAGGTCCCTACGGTTCAGACACATGTCGCAACCTCGTTCCCGCGGAGGTGGTCCTGCGTCCATGGGACCCGAGAACGCACAGCCGTTCGAGCCGGGACCGCCATCCGGGCGAATCCACCGCCGTCCAGGAATGGACCGCCGCCCCCGCCCATCGCCGCGGTCATGCTGGGCGGATGTTCGTCTTCAACCTCGGCAGCGCGTTCATCACCTTCCTCGCCGTCGTCGGCCCGCCGAAGGTCCTGCTGGCCTTCGCCCGGTTGGCCGGCGACCGGACCACCGGGGAGCTGCGGCGGCTGGCGGCCTGGAGCACGGCCGTCTCGGCCTCGATCGGCCTGCTGCTCGGCTTCACCGCGGACGGGCTCACGACCTACTTCCACATCAGCGACCAGTCGCTGCAGCTCGCCGGCGGGACGATCTTCTTCATCTATGCCGTCGCGCTGGTCTTCGGCGTCCACCTCGGCGAGGGCGAGGACGACGACCACCTGCCGAACCCGATGCTGGACGGCTTCCGGGAGCTGCTCCTGCCGTACATCGCCAGCCCGCTCGCGATCACCGCCGTGCTGGTCGCCTCGCTCACCAAGAACGACTGGGGCTGGAAGGCCGCCGTCACCGGGGCGTACGTGGCCGTCGCGGTGATCAACGACATCTGCGTGACCCTGCTCGCGCCGCTGCTGAAGCGCACCCACCGCACCTCGCTGGAGGTGCTCTCCCGGCTGCTCGGGCTGCTGCTGGCGGCGGTCGGCGTGGAACTGTTCCTGAACGGCCTGGCCGGGCTCGGCGTGCAACTCGCCGAGGGGCGCTGAGCCCGGCCGGCCGGTGGGTCAGGCGGCGGCGAGGCGGGTCAGCACGTCACCGATCCGCTCCCGCACCGGCGGGTCGGCGACCAGGCCGTCCGGGCCGACCGACCCGCGGTCCAGCGGGATCCGGACGCAGGCCTCGTCCAGGACGGCCGCGCCGGTGTAGCCGAGGACGGTGCGCAGGGTGGCCTCGGCGCCCCCGCCGCGGCCGGGGGCGGCGCAGTTGATCCAGGCGGCCGGCTTGTCCGTGATCTCGACCCCGCCGACCGTCCAGTCCAGCAGGTTCTTGAACGCGCCGGGCAGCGTGCCCGCGTACTCGGGGGTGCAGATCAGCAGCGCGTCGGCGGCCTCGATCGCCGCACGCAGTCCGGCGACCGTCTCCGGCAGCGGGTCGGTGTCGTGGTCGGGGTTGAAGTGCGGCAGCGCCGCCAGCCCGTCGTAGTAGGTGACGCGCAGATCCGGGATCCCGGCGGCGATGTCGGCGGCCGTCCGCAGCACCGTCTCGTTGGAGGATCCGGCGCGGAGGCTTCCGGGCAGCAGCAGGATGTGACGCTCGTTCGGCATGCCGAGGAACCTACTCCCCGACCCCCGCTGCCGGGCAACGGGTTTCACGGCACGACCACCGTGCGCCAGGGCACCGGGCTGGAGAGGATCATCGAGCTGGACGGCTGGCCGTAGGTGCCGAGCCGGTCGCAGAGCCGCTCGAACTCGGCCATCGTGGGCACCGCCACCAGCAGCACGCAGCAGGCCCCGCCGGTGACCCGGTGCAGCTGGAGGACCTCCGGCCAGGTCGCCACCTCCGGGTCGCGCAGCACGCAGCGCGGGCCGTAGCACTGGATCTGGACCAGCGCGGTGATCGGCAGGCCGGAGCGGGTGAGATCCACGTGGGCGTGGTAGCCGGTGATCACCCCGTCCGCCTCCAGCCGGCGGACCCGTTCGGCCACCGCGGGTGCGGACAGGCTCACCCGGCGGGAGAGTTCGTTGTACGAGAGCCTGGCGTCGGCCTGGAGCTCGGCGAGCAGGCGGCGGTCGACGGCGTCCATGACGGCTCCCGGGAGTGGCTGGAATGCGGCTGGAATCGGTGGTCCTGCCGATCGTAAAGGGAATCGGCGGAACACCTCGCGAACAACAGCCCGAGAGGCGGTTGCGGTGCGCGGAGGCCATTCAACTGGGGGCCGAACCGCCGCACAATGGGGCCCCCGGTGGAACCAGGCCGTCCGTCTGGTCACCGGGCCCGGGCAACGATGCCCGGCCGTCAGGAGGGATCGGGATGGGGCACGACACGGTGGAGACACCCAGCCTGTCGTTCGTCAGGGGCGGGGAGCCGGGTCGAGGCACCCCCTACGCCCGCTACGCGCGCCTGGAGGAGCTGCACAGCCTGCAGCATCCGCTCAGCAAGGCGCCGGCCGAGATGTCGTTCATCGTCACCACGCAGGTGATGGAACTGCTCTTCGGCCTGCTGCGGCACGAGTGGACGCTCGCCCAGCAGGCCCTGCGCGAGGACGACCTGCCGGCGGCGCTGGCCGCCCTGCGGCGCGGCACGCACGTCCAGGACGTGCTGACCGAGTCCTGGGACCTGCTCGCCACCATGACGCCGCAGGAGTTCAACTCCTTCCGCGCGCTGTTCGGCGAGGCCTCGGGCTTCCAGTCCTCGGCCTTCCTGCACCTGGAGTTCCTGCTCGGCAACAAGAACGCCGCGCTGCTGAACATGTACGAGGACGCGCCGCAGACTCGCGCCGAGCTGGCCGGGGCGCTGCGCTCCCCCAGCCTGTACGACGACGCACTGGCCGTGCTCGCCCGCCGGGGGCTGGCCGTCCAGCACCTGCCGTCCGAGCAGCGCCACCACGCCAGCGCGGAGGTCGCGCAGGCGTGGCTCCGGGTCTACGCCGAGCCGGAGTTCGCCGACCTCCGGCCGCTCGCCGAGGCGCTCCTGGACGTCGCCGAGCGGGTCACCCGGTGGCGTCAGCGCCACCTGAACGCGGTCAAGCGGACGATGGGCGGCAAGCCCGGCTCGGGCGGCTCCAGCGGGCTGACCTGGCTGCGCAAGTCGGCCGACCAGGACGTTTTTCCGGAGCTGTGGTCCATCCGGGACGAGATGTGAGCGAGGGGCTGGGCATGATCACGGGCACGATCACGCGCGAGGAGTGCGCGGCGCTGGACGCCGTCGACCCGCTGGCGGCGTTCCGCAAGGAGTTCGCCCTGCCGGACGGGGTCATCTACCTGGACGGGAACTCGCTGGGGGCGCTGCCGGTGCGCACGCCCGAGCGGGTGCGTCAGGTGGTCGAGGAGGAGTGGGGCCGCGAGCTGATCCGCAGCTGGAACGACGCCGGCTGGTTCGAGCAGCCGTACGCGCTCGGCCGCCGGATCGCGCCGCTGGTCGGGGCCGGCGCGGACGAGGTCGTGGTCTGCGACACCACCTCGGTGAACCTGTTCAAGGTGCTCTCGGCGGCGCTGCGGCTGCGCCCGGGGCGCGGCACGGTGCTCGGCGACGTCGAGGCGTTCCCGACCGACCTGTACATCGCCGAGGGCGTGACCGGCCTGGTCGAGGGCGCGCGCAGCGTGCTGATCCGGCCGGAGGAGCTGGACGCGCACCTGGACGGCGACGTCGCCGCGGTCGTCCTGTCGCACGTCGACTACCGCACCGGCGAGCTGCTCGACATGGCCGGGATCACCGCGCGCGTGCAGGCCGCGGGCGCGCTGATGATCTGGGACGTGTGCCACTCGGTGGGCGCGCTGCCGGTCGAGCTCGGCGCCGCGGGCGTGGACTTCGCGATCGGCTGCACCTACAAGTACCTGAACGGCGGCCCGGGTTCACCGGCCTTCCTGTACGTCGCCGAGCGGCACCTGGCGGCCGGTCCGGTGCAGCCGCTGAGCGGCTGGTTCGGACACGCGCGGCCGTTCGCGTTCGAGCCCGGGTACGACCCGAAGGCGGGCATCGGGCGGTTCCTGTGCAGCTCGCCGTCCCTGCTCGGCCAGGCCGCGCTGGGCGCGAGCCTGGACGTGTGGGAGCGCGCCGACCTGGCGGCCGTGCGGGCGAAGAGCCTCGCGCTGACCGACCTGTTCATCGCACTGGTCGAGGGCCTGGACGGGATCGAGGTGGCGACCCCGCGCGAGCACGCCCGGCGCGGCAGCCAGGTCGCGCTGCGGTACGCCGACGGCTACCCGGTGGTGCAGGCGCTGATCGCGCGCGGCGTGATCGGGGACTTCCGCGCGCCGGACCTGATGCGCTTCGGGTTCACCCCGCTCTACCTGTCCCGCACCGACGTCTGGGACGCGGCCCGGCACCTGGCCGAGGTGCTGGAGAGCGGCGAGTGGCGGGAGGAGCGGTTCTCCCGTCGGGGCGAGGTGACGTAGCCGGCCCCCACGTGACGAAGGTCATGCCTCGGCAAAGTTCGACGCACAACACCCCTGGGGACGCTCCTTCGTGACCGTTCGTCAGAAAACCGGGGAGGTCACGTGGAACTCGAACTCGGCCCGCTCCAGCCGGATCCGGGCCAGCTGGCCCTCGGGCTCGCTCTGCTCTTCCTGATGATGGGCGCCCTCGGCCTCGGCATCATCCCGCGGATCGAGCGGGTCCGGGCCGAGCGGTGGGAGGCGACCGAGGGCCGCGCCGAGCGGGCCGAGGCCGTCCGCGCCGAGGCCGAGGCCGTGCAGGACGCCGCCCGGCGGCAGCTGGCGGACGCCCGGCACGAGGCCGCGCGGATCCGCCAGGAGTACGCCGCGCAGGGCGCGGCAGCCATCGAAGCGGCCCGCGAGGAGGCCGTCCGGGACCGCGACCGGCTGGTCGCGGCCGCGCACGCGCAGCTCGCCGCCTCCGGGGAGCTGGCCGCCGTCCGACTGCGCCACGACGTCGGGGAGTTGGCCGTCGACCTGGCCGGCCGGGTGGTCGGCGAGTCGGTGGGCGCGATCGCCGCGCGGCGCGGCACGGTGGACCGGTTCTTCGCGGAGCGCTGAGCACCCGACCGGCGGCGGGCCCCTCGCCCTTGCGCGAGGGGCCCTTCCCCGCGCTCGGCCGGCGACGGTCAACTCCCCGACCAGGCGCCGGTGCACGTCGAAGGCGGGCTTGCGCGCGGGCCCATGGCCTAGGTTTGGGGACATGACCACCGAGGACCAGAACCGGCACCAGGGCCGGTCCGCCCCGCTCGTCGCCGTCGCCTCCGCCGAAGCCGTCCTGCGCCGACCCGAGGTGGGCGAGCACCTGCTCACCGACCTCGAACGGCAGCGCGCCGCGCGCTTTCGGACGGAGTCCGGGCGGGCCGACTTCACCGCCGGCCACCTCCTGGTCCGGCTCTGCGCCGCCCAGTTGCTCGGCGTCCCGGCCACCGGCCTCACCCTCGCCCAGGAGTGCCCCGACTGCGGCCGGGCCGACCACGGCAAGCCGTTCCTCCCGGACCACCCGGACGTGCACGTGAGCCTCTCGCACACCCGGGGCGTGGTCGCCGCCGCCGCCGGCTTCGAGCCGGTCGGCGTGGACGTCGAGCTGGCCGCGCGCGGCCGCTCCCTGAGCGAGGTCGCGCAGCGGGTGCTCGCCCCGGCCGAGCTGGCCCTGGTGCGGGCGGCCGCGGAACCGGACCGGGCCTTCCTGCGGCTGTGGGTGCGCAAGGAGTCGCTGATCAAGATCGGGCGGACCAGCATGGACACGCTGTCCGCGGTCGACCTCTCCGCCCTGCCCCTGGCCGTCCCGGCGGACGGCCCGCTGCGCAGTCGGCACCAGGACCTGCACTTCCTCGACTGGACGGACCCGGAGCACGGCGCGGCGGTGGCGGCGGTCAGCACCGCCGAGCCGCGGGTCGTGGAGCTGACGGCCGGGGTCTGACCCGAGCGGTGGGCGCCGGGGTAAGCGGTGTTAGCGTGCCTGGTCGGGCGCCGGACCGCGGACGCCCCGCCGAATCGCTGCCCACCGCCGGATTAAGGGTGTCCTCGCCATGGCCAAGTTCCTGCTGAGCCTGCACGTCCTCGCGTCGGTCCTGTTCATAGGCCCGGTCGCGGTGGCCGTCAGCATGTTCCCGCGCCGCGCGAAGGCGGCGCTGGCGGGTGGGCCCGACCAGGCCGCCGACGCCGGGGTGCTGCGGATCCTGCACCGGATCACCCAGGTCTACGCGCTGCTGGGGGTGGCGGTGCCGGTGCTGGGCATCGGGCTGGCCCAGGTGATGGACGTGCTCGGGCAGTCCTGGCTGATCGCCTCGATGGTGCTGACCGCGATCGCCGCGCTGGCGCTGCTGCTCTTCGTGCTGCCCGGCCAGCAGGCGGCCGTCGACGCGCTCGCCCCGGAGACCGGGGACGAGCAGCGCGAGAAGGCCGTGCGCGGGCTGAAGACGCTGCCGATGACGGCCGGCGTCTTCAACCTGCTCTGGGCGGTCGTCGTGGTGCTGATGATCATCCGGCCGGGGTCGAGCACCGGCGTCTGAGCCTGTTCTCACGGGAGGGCGGGCCGTCGGAGGGGGACGCCCGCGCGCTTGACCGCGCGCGCGACGATCGCCGTCTCGGCGCGGGCCACCCCGAGCGGGCCGAGGGTGTCGGTGACGAACCGGTAGAGCCCGGCGTGGTCCGGGCAGAACACCGCGGCCATCAGGTTGGCCGGGCCGCTGGTGGCGAACACCCCGTGCACCTGCGGCTGCCGGGCCAGGGCCGTGCCGGTCTCGGCGAGCCGGCCGGGCGGCACGTCCAGCCAGAGGTTGGCGTCCACGGCCAGGCCGAGCAGCCGGGGGTCGACGGTGGCGTGCGTGCGCAGCAGCCCGGCCTCGTCGAGGCGGTGCAGCCGGCGGCGGACGGTCGACTCGGGTGCGCCGACGGCCGCGGCGAGGGCGGCGTGCGGCTGCCGGGCGTCCTCGGTGAGCCGGTGCAGCAGCGCGCGGTCCAGCTCGTCCAGCGGCGGGGGCGTCCGCGGGCGGGGCACGGACGGCCGGGCGAGCGCGGCGGTCTCGTCCGCGTCCAGGTACCCGGCCTGCCACTGCCCGGCGTCGGCGAAGGCGTGCAGGACGGCGTGGGTGGTGGTCTCGGTGACGGCGGCGGTCGCGGGCAGCTGCCCGTACAGCAGGCGGTCGCGGGCGCCGGCGTCGCTCAGCATGACGGCGCCGATCTCCTGGCCGCCGAGCATCACGTCGACGAACGGGACGTCCGGGCGGTCGGCCAGCGCCTTCGCGATGGTGTCCACCGTGCCGCGCAGCACCCGCACGCGCAGCAGCAGCGCGCCGACGGCCGCGTCCTCGACGTCCGGCATCCGCACCACGCGCAGCACGCCGGCCTCGCGCATCCGGGCCAGGCGGCGGGTGACCGTCCGGGCGGACACGCCCAGCACCTCGGCGATCCGGCCGGTCTCGGCCCGGCCGTCCACCTGAAGGGCGCAGACCAGGCGGCGGTCGAGGAGGTCGAGCACGGTGTCCGGATCCGCTACTGAGAGGTCCATGCTGTCCGATCTCCGTCGCCCGAGGCCGTTCGAGCGTCCCGTTCGTCAGGCCTGACGGTACTCCTTGTCCTGCGCGGCCGGGCAGTCCGGCCGGGAGCGGAAGTGGGGTACGGGCGATGGGAACGACGACGGAGATGCAGCCGCTGGTCGAGGGCGTGGAGGCCGCGGTGCGCGAGGTCGGCGCGAAGCTGGCGGCGCGACGGCCCGTCGAGCCGGTCCCGGCCCGGACGGCCGAGGAGGCCATGGCGCGGTTCGCCGAGACGGACGGGCCGGCCGCCGCCGAGCTGCGGCGGCGGCTGACCGCCCTGCGCCCGGAGGCCGGCTGGATCGGCGACGAGTTCGCGGACACGGTGCCCGCCGAGGGCGAGTGGTGGCTGTGCGATGCCACCGACGGCGCGGTGCAGTACCTGCTCGGCCTGCCGTACTGGGCCGTCACCGCGACGCTCGTCCGGGACGGCCGGGCCGTGCTGGCCGTGGTGCACGCGCCCGAGGTGGCCGGCGGACGGACCTACCGGGCCGTGCTCGGCGGCGGCGCCCGGTTGGACGGGCGGCCGATCGCGCCGCTGCCGCGCGAGCTGGGGGCGGCCGTCGCCGCGACCAGCCAGCCGCCGACGGTCGCCGGCGACCCGGTGGCCCTGCGCCGGGCGGGCGAGTCGCTGTCCGCGATGGCCGGCGCCGTCGTCGCGGTGCGCAACCTCGGGCCGACCGCCCTCCAGGTGGCGCAGGTCGGCTCCGGACACCTCGCGCTGTTCTGGCAGTACGGCCTCGACGCGCCCAACCTTCTGCCCGGCGCGCTGGTCGCGAGCGAGGCGGGCGCGACGGTGACGGACGCCACCGGGGCGGCCTGGACGGCCGCGTCCGACGGCTTCCTCGCCGCCGCGCCCGGGCTGCACGCGGATGCGGTCGGGGTGTTGCGGGCGGTCGGCTGAGACGGGGCACCGTCACTTCGGGGCACCGTCACCTGAGGCCGAACAGGCCGGCCGCGTTGTCGTGGCAGACCGCCCGCAGCCACTCCTCTCCCAGGCCCAGCCCGGCCAGCGCCTCCAGCTGGTGGACGTACCGGTACGGGATGTTCGGGAAGTCGCTGCCGAGCAGGACGCGGTCCTGGAGCCCGCGCAGGCGCGGGAGTTCGCCTCGCGGGAACGGGACGTCGGCCTCGGCGAAGTCGGTGAACGCGATGGTGGTGTCCAGCCGGACGGCCGGGTGGCGCTCGGCGAGGTCGAGGAAGTCCCGGTACTCGGGCATGCCGAGGTGGGCGACCACCAGCACCAGCCCGGGGTGGCGGGCCACCACCTCGCCGATCGGGCCCGGGCCGGTGAACTTGCCCGGCACCGGCCCGGATCCGCAGTGCGTCACCACCGGGGTGCCGCTGTCGGCGAGCAGCCCCCACACCTCGTCCAGCCGCTCGTCCGTGGGGTCGTAGCCGCCGACCTGGAGGTGCGCCTTGAACACCCGGGCGCCCCGGTCGATCGCGCGCGCCACGTACCCGGCCGCCCCGGGCTCGGGGAAGAACGTGGCGGTGTGCAGGCAGTCCGGGGTGCGGGCGGCGAAGTCGGCGGCCCACGCGTTCAGCCAGGCGGCCATGCCCGGCTTGTGCGGGTAGAGCATGGACGTGAACGCGCGGACGCCGAACTCCCGCAGCCGCTGGACGCGTTGCTCCTCGGCCTCGCGGTAGGTGATCGGCCAGGCGCGGTTCACCAGCGGGCCGGCCGCGTCGAAGTACGCCCACACCTTGTCGAGGACGTTCTGCGGCATGAAGTGGGTGTGCACGTCGATCAGGCCGGGCAGGCCGAGGGCCTGCCAGAACTCCCGTACGGCTACGGCTTCCCGGCTTCTCACGCGGGCACCGGGCGGGCGCGGTCGATGATCCCGGCGACGTCGACGCCGGGCGGCAGGGTGCCGAACGCGGCGCCGTGGTCGCCGCCGAGGCGGGTCGCGCAGAACGCGTCGGCCACCGCCGGGCTGCCGTAGCGGACCAGCAGCGAGCCCTGGAAGGCCAGCGCCATCGCCTCGACCAGGCGGCGGGTGCGGTACTCCAGGTCCGTCAGGTCGGTGAACTGCTTGCGCAGTTCGGCGACGGCCGCGTCCAGGCGGCGGTCCGCGCCGGCGGCGGCGTCGAGTTCGCCCAGGAACGCCTCGACGCTCTCCGGGCGCCTGGCCATGGCCCGCAGCGCGTCCAGGGCGGCGACGTTGCCCGAGCCCTCCCAGATCGAGACCAGCGGCGCCTCGCGGTAGAGCCGTGGCATGCCGGACTCCTCGACGTAGCCGTTGCCGCCCAGGCACTCCAGCGCCTCGGCCGCGTGCGCCGGACCGCGCTTGCAGACCCAGTACTTGGCGACCGCCAGCCCCAACCGCCGCACCAGCGCCTCGTTCCCGTCCCCGGCGAGGGCGAGGTCGGTGGCGTGGGCGAGCCGCATGGCGACGGCCGTGGCGGCCTCGGACTCCACCACCAGGTCGGCGAGCACGTTGCGCATCAGCGGCTGGTCCACCAGCGCCTCGCCGAACGCCCGCCGGTGCAGGGCGTGGTGGACGGCCCGGGTCACGCCGTAGCGCATGCCGGAGGCGCCGCCGATCGTGCAGTCGAGGCGGGTCATGTTGACCATCTCGATGATGGTCGGCACGCCCCGGCCCTCCTCGCCGACCAGCCAGCCGACCGCGCCGTCGTACTCCAGCTCGGCGGAGGCGTTGGACTTGTTGCCGAGCTTGTCCTTGAGCCGCATCAGGTGGAGGCGGTTGCGGCTGCCGTCCGGGAGCACACGCGGCAGCACGAAGCAGCTGAGCCCGCCCGGTGCCTGGGCGAGCGTCAGGAAGAGGTCGGACATCGGCGCGGAGGTGAACCACTTGTGGCCGGTCAGGCGGTACGTGCCGTCCGCGTGCGGGGTGGCCGTGGTGGTGTTGGTGCGGACGTCCGAGCCGCCCTGCTTCTCGGTCATCGACATGCCGGCGATCAGCCCGCGCTTGGTGCGCGGCTCGCGCAGCCCGTAGTCGTACTCCTTGGCGGCCAGCAGCGGCTCGAACTCCGCGGCCAGGGACGGGTTCGCGCGAAGGGCCGGGACGGCGGCGTAGGTCATCGAGATCGGGCAGGTGTGGCCCGCCTCGACCTGGCCCCAGACGAAGAACTTGGCCGCGCGGGCGGAGTGGGCGCCGGGCCGCTCGTCCCGCCAGGGGGCGGCGTGCAGGCCGTGGGAGACGGCGGTGCGCATCAGCTCGTGCCAGTACGGGTGGAACTCGACCTCGTCGATCCGGTGGCCGAAGCGGTCGTGGGTGCGCAGCACGGGCGGGTTCTCGTTGGCCAGCCGGCCCCACTCGGCGGCCTGCTCGGAGCCGGCCAGGCGGCCGAGTTCGCGCAGCTCGGGCTCGGCCCAGGCGGCGCCGGCCCGGTGCAGGGCGGCGAGCAGGGTCGGATCGGCGGCGGTGTCGTGTCCGTACGGCAGGGGCACCTGGTTGGTGACCTCATGCGTCGCTGTCATCGCGTCCTCCCAGGGCACGCAGGGTGAAGGAGACCAGGGCGGGGACCACCTCGGCGGTGGCCCGTTCGGGTTCGGCCGGCTCGGCGGCCAGCGGGCCGGCCAGGGCCTCGCCGACCGCGCCGACCAGGGCGGCGGCGGTCAGCACCGGGTCCTGGCCGGGCAGCCGTCCGGCGGCCACGGCGGCGGCGATCTCGGTGGCGATCACGTCGCGGAACGCCCGCCGGAACACCAGGCGTTCGGTGTCCACGACCGCGTCGGCCGGCTCGACCAGCAGCGCGTACGCCAGCCGCGGCGCGCGCAGGGCGCGGGCGGCGAAGGTCTCGACGACGGCGGCGATCCGCTGCTCGGGCGTCTGCCGGCGGGCGGCGGCGGCGTTCACCGCGGCCATCTCGTGGTTGACCACCCGGCGGAACAACTGCACCGACAGCTCGGCCTTGTTGGCGAAGTGCTGGTAGAGGCTGCCGGTCGCGATCCCGGCGCGGTCCGCGACCGCGGCCATCGTGCAGCCGCCGTAGCCGCGCTCGGCGAGCAGGCCGACGGCCGACTGCAGCACGGCCTCGCGCTGGGCGTCCAGGCGGGCTTGGACGGCGGGCGTGCGTCGGTAGGCCATGGAAGTATTGAAGCACTGATTCATCGCTTCGGGGAGGGGTCGCCGCGGCGGGCCCCGGGTGCGCGAGGACGGCTTCCGGGCGGGCGAGGGCCGTCCCCGGATGCGCGAGGGCCGCCCCCGGATCCGGTCCGGGGGCGGCCCTGTGGTGACGCGTTCGGGCTACAGCGGGTGGCGCTCCAGCTTCTGGCCCTCCTCGTCGAGCGGGCCGAACGGCGGGATCTGCTGCTGCGACTTCGCGAGCGAGCGAGCGGTGTCCTGGTCGCCGGCCAGACCGGCCCACTCCAGCACCTTGGCGGTCGCCTCGGCCGACTCGTCGGCCGGCAGCTTGCCGATGTTGGAGCCGTGGTTGCCGCCCGGGACGGTGTAGACGTAGCTGTCCTCACTGCCCCGGCCCAGCTCGAACGGCTTGGCGCCCCACGGGTCGTTGCCGCCGTAGACGAAGATGATCCGCTCGGCGTGGTGCTTCACCCAGCGGTCGATGTCGGGCATCGCCTTCGGGTTGAAGGTCGTCGGGATCTCCTTGGGCACGTACGCGCGCGGCGAGTACAGCTCCTTGTAGTCGTAGCGCAGGAGGTCCTTCAGGTACGAGACGTCGAAGTACGGCGCGCCGAGCTCGGTCGCGGCCTGGTAGTAGTACGCGGTGTACTTCGCGAGGCCCTGGTCGCTGGCGCTGGTCACGCCCTCCTGCGCGTCGAACCACTTGTACAGCTCGTCGTCGGTCGCGGTGGCCGCCACCGGGACCTTGGCGCAGTCGGACTCCATGCTGTACTGCCAGAAGCCCCAGACCACGTCGAGCACGCTGCCCTCGTAGGCCCGGTCCAGCGACCCGATGACGTTGAAGGTGGAGCCGGCGGCCTTGTTGTCGGCCTCGTACCGGGGCGCCAGCCGGTCCCGGCGCACCAGCAGCTCGCGCTGGACGGCGTTGAGCGCGGCCCGGCACTCGGGGGTGCCGACGCGCTGGAAGAACTCGGTGTACGGCGCGTCGTCGTCCACGTCGGTGTTGTTCGGCGCGACGTAGGCGATCGTGCCCGCCACGTCGTCCGGGTAGAACCGGCGGTAGTAGGTGGAGGACATCCCGCCCTTGCTGGCGCCGGTGGAGAGCCACTCGCGCTGGTAGATCTCCTTGAGCGCGGTCACGATCCGGTGCGAGTCCGCGGCCGCCTGGCGGATGCCGGCCTTGGACCAGTCCGCCGGCTCCGGGCGCGACGGGGTGAAGAACCGGTACTCGATGGAGACCTGGTTGCCGTCGACCAGCCGGGTCGGCTCGGTGCGCGAGGGCGTGGTGCCCAGCGTGTAGCCGTTGGTGTAGAAGACGGTCGGACGGTCGTAGCCGCGGTGCAGCACGCTGATGCGCTGCTGGAAGGTGCCCAGCCAGGGGCGGAAGTGGTCGATCGGCTGGGTGTAGGTGAGGAGGAAGTAGCGGTGGTCGGCGTCGGTCGGCTTCTCCTCGGTGATGGCCATCCCCGGGATCGCCGCGAGGCGGTCCTTGATGTCCGCGGTCGGGTCGGCGGCGACGTCGCGCTGCGCGTGGGCGGCGCCCGCGGCCGCGCCCTGCGCGAACGCCGGGGCCGCCAGGCCGCCGCCGGCGGTCAGCAGCGGTATCAGCAGGGCGGAAACCAGCAGTCTTCTGAACCTGGTGCTCCGGGTGCTCATCAACTCTCCATCTGGTCAACGGATATGACAGCTGCCTTGTCGGCACTAACTCTGCGGTGCTGGTGGTGCGGTGGCCGTCCGGTGGACGGCCGAATGGGCCACCCGCCGGGTGGCGGGCGACCCATCGGGAAAGGTGCCGGTCAGGGGCGGGGCAGGACACAGCCGGGCAGGGTGAGGTCGAGTTGGTTCCCGGCACCGAAGCAGGGCGGGATGATGTACGTCTCCTGGGCGTAGCCGATGCCCTGGTGGACCGTCACCGCGCCGGCCTGGTCGACCTCGCACGGGTTGTTCAGCGTGCAGGACTGGCCGTTCTCGTTGATCGTGTTGTTGACGGCGACCAGGAGACCGGTGTTCGCGTCGACCACCGGCGAGCCCGAGGTGCCGCCGATCACGTTGCAACCGGAGGTGTAGCGGACCGAGTCCTTGAACGTCCAGTCGGCCTCCCGCAGCTGGTACGCGAAGCCGTCGACCGAGCAGGAGTAGATCCGCTTCCAGTAACCGGAGACGACCCGGATGTCGGCGCCCTGGGCGGGGTGGTCGGCGGAGATGGTCAGCGGGGCTATCCCGAACTGCGCCCGGATCGCGTCGTAGCTGGAGTCGAGCTGGTAGATCGACACGTCGGTGTCGGTCATGGCGCCGTAGACCACCTTGACGGCGTTCAGCGTGCCAAGGTCGGCGCCCGAGCCGTCGAGCAGGGTGAACGTCCGGCTGGACGGCTGGTCGGTGACCACCTGGCCGGGGCCGGGCATGCCGGACTCCAGGCAGTGGCCGTTCGACAGGACCAGCGCGGGGTCACTGTCGGCCGAACCGGGCATCCGGACCAGCGAGCCGGAACAGTTGTCGAGCGCCACCGTGCCGGTGAAGTCGACGGCGGCGAGCGCCGGGGCGGTCGCGGTGTGCGCGGTGTGCGCAGCCTTGGTGACCGTGGTCGCGGCGTCGGCGGCCGTGGCGTGGGCAGGGCCGACTCCGGCCAGTGCGGTGGCTCCGGCGACCAGGACCGCGGCGAGCATGCCTATGAGCGGCTTCCTCATGAGAGACCTCTCGGTGTGGGGGTCCACCAAAGCTGTCGCGGACATGACGCAATGTCAAGAGGTCCGCCGCCGTGGAGAGGTCACCCGGGAGGGCCGGGGCACACCCCGGCCGCGGTCACCGATTCGGGCCGACCGGCGCGCTCAACTCCCCTGCCAGTGACGCCGACCGAGGCTGATCAGGCGCAACTGCAGCCGGGCCGTCGCGGCGATCCGCTCCTCGCGGGCCGGATCGGCCTCCTGTGCCTCCAGGAAGGCGGCCGCCGTGGACACCATGTGGTCCACGTACAACTCGGCGAGCATCCGCAGGTCGTCCTCGCTCCAGCCCGCCGAGACCGGCTGGAGCCCGAGGGCCGCGCCCACCTCGGCGGCGAAACGGCCGAGTTCGGCGTCGATCGCCTCCCGCACCCGCCGGACGCCGCCGTGCCGCTCACGCGCGAGGAAGCGGACGTGCGCGCGGTTCTCCCGGACGTGCCGCCGGATGACCTCGACCGCACGGTCGATCAGCTCCTCGGCGCCGCCCGCCCCGACGAGCACCGAGCGGATCATCAGGTGCAGACTGGCCAGCGACTCCTCGACCAGCGCGACGCCGAGCGCGGCGAGGTCCGGGAAGTGCCGGTAGAACGCGGCCGGCGAGAGGCCGGCAGCGCGGGTGACCTCGCGGACGCCGAGGCTCGCGAGGTTCTGATCGGCCAGCAGGCGCAGCCCGGCGTCCAGCAACGCCCGGCGGCTCTGCTGCTTCTGGGCCTGTCTGACGCCGACGTTCCGGGACTGCTCGGCTTCTGCACTCCGGGCCGGCTCGGCCCCCTCGATGTGATTCACGCCATTCAGTAAACAACTGTTTGCTGAACCTGGCCAGCCCGGCGTAGAGTGAGGACGACTCAGTGAACACTTGTCAACCGAAACCGGAAAGGACGGGCCGACCGTGATCCTGCTCTCCGCCCTCGTCGCCATGGGTGTCGTGATCGGCGCCGCCGCACACACCTCGCTCCCGGTCTTCCTCACCGCCTCCGCCGCCATCACCGCCTGGCTGCTCGCCTTCGGCGCCCGCGAGGGCCTCGCCCGTCTGCGGCAGCGCTGAGCCCCCTGCCGTCCCCAGCGCCTTTCACCGGAGAGGACCAGCCACCGCCATGAGCACCGTCACCGATCACCGGCCCGCCGCCACCGGCCGCGGGACCGCCGCCGAGGCCGACAACCTCGCCGTCGCCTCCTTCCTGCTCGGCCTCCCCGGCCTGCTGATCTTCAACATCGTCCTCGGACCGCTCGCCATCGTCCTCGCCACGCTCGCCCTGGTCCGCGGCACCCGCCGGCGCGGCCGGGCGATCCTCGGCCTCGTGCTCGGCATCGCCGCACTGGCCGTCTTCGCCGCCACCACCGTCTCGGCACACGGCGTGATCATGGAGTTCGGTTCCTGAGCCGCCGGGCTCTCCGGTTCCACCCCGCGGACCCGGCCCGCCCCGTACTGTGGCGGCATCGACCGGTGACCACAGGGGGCGGGAGTGACGATCGAGTACGACAGCGGGGCGCAGCCGGGGAGCGGCGCGGCGGGCGGGCGCCTGCTCGCCGTGAGCGACCTGCACATCTCCTACGAGGAGAACCGCGGCCTGGTGGAGAAGCTCCGACCCACCGGCCCCGACGACTGGTTGATCGTCGCCGGTGACGTCGCCGAGCTCTCCACCAGCATCGAGTGGGCGCTCGGACTGCTCGCCGAACGCTTCGCCCGCGTGGTGTGGGCCCCCGGCAACCACGAGCTGTGGACCCACCCCGAGGACCCCGTCCAGCTGCGCGGCGTCGCCCGCTACGAACACCTGGTCGCCATGTGCCGCCGGCTCGGGGTGCTCACCCCCGAGGACCCGTACCCGGTCTGGCAGGGCGTCGGCGGGCCGGTCACCGTCGCCCCGCTCTTCCTCCTCTACGACTACTCCTTCCGTGCGCCCGGCACGACCACCAAGGAGGAGTCCCTGGCGGCCGCCTACGAGAGCGGCATCGTGTGCGCGGACGAACGGCTGCTCCATCCGGACCCGTTCCCGGACCGCGACTCCTGGTGCCGCGAGCGCGTCCGGCTGACCGAGCAGCGGCTCGCGGCCTGTGACCCGGACCTGCCGCTCGTCCTGGTCAACCACTACCCGCTGGTCCGTCACCCCACCGAGATCCTCTGGTACCCCGAGTTCGCCCAGTGGTGCGGCACCGAGCTGACCGCCGACTGGCACCGCCGCTTCAACACCGCCGCGATGATCTACGGTCACCTCCACATCCCCCGGAAGACCAGCTACGACGGCGTGCCCTTCGAGGAGGTCTCGCTCGGCTACCCGCGCGAGTGGCGGCGCCGCGGCCTGCCGAACCCGCTGCTGCGGGAGGTGCTCCCGCAGCCGGCGGGCTGACGGCGGGCGTCGGACCGGTCCACGCCCTTGGGCCGGCCCCCGCGGGTCAGTCCGTTGCGATCGCGCCCCACCGGCAGAGCGCGCCCCACCGGCAGAGGCAGTTGAGCTACTCCCGGAGGAGTACGAGCGGGCCGCGACACGCCGGGGCGGAAGTGGCCGGACCGGAGACGACTACGCCGAAGCCGGCCGTGCCGGCCCGCCTCCCGAGCGGACCGGCGCCGTCACCCGGTGAAGTGGTCCAGCAGCACGCCCCCGCTGTACGTCACCGCCATCGCCAGCAGCCCGCCCGCGACGTTGCGCAGCACCGCCCGCGCCGGGCCGGCCTCGCCGAGCCGGGCGCTCGCCCACCCCGACAGCGTCAGCGCCGCCACCACCGCCGCCACCGTCACCGGGAGCCGCCACGACTCGGACGGCAACAGCACCGCCAGCAACGGGACCAGCGCCCCGAGGGTGAACGCGGCGGCACTCGCCAGCGCCGCCTGCCACGGATTGGTCAGCGCCCGCGGGTCGATGCCGAGCTCGGTCTGTGCGTGCGCGGCGAGCGCGTCGCGCTCGGTCAGCGCCACCGCCACCTCGCGCGCGAGCCCGTCCGTGAGCCCGCTGCCGCGGTAGTAATCCGTCAGCTCGTCGAGCTCCCCCTCCGGATCCTCCGCGAGCTCACGCCGCTCCTTCGCCAACGCGGCCCGCTCGGTGTCCCGTTGGGCGCTGACCGACACGTACTCACCGGCCGCCATCGACATCGCCCCCGCGAGCAGCCCCGCCACCCCGGCCGCCAGCAACGCCGCCCGCGAACCCGCCGCCCCCGCGACACCCGTCACGATCCCCGCCGTCGACACCACGCCGTCATTGGCCCCGAGCACCGCCGCCCGCAACCAGTTCAACCGTGCCGACAACACCGCCCGCGACTCTTCCACACCCACCACCTCCCCCCGATCCTCACCCGGCCCAGGGGACCCTGCCACCACGCGTGATCGTTTAGGAGATTTTTGGAGTCGCCTTCTCCCACGAGGCCGTACGAAGGCGCAACCGGATCGCCGAACGCACGAAGGCCCAGGTCGGATCATGCTCCTGACCTGGGCCTTGCCTGCTTCTATCCGTTCAAGGGGTGGGCGCGGACGGTTTCGAACCGCCGACATCTGCTTTGTAAGAGCAGCGCCCGGCTGCTCGCACCGACCTGCTGCCCGCCCACGCTGCCCGCTCCCTGGCCACCGCACCGTCGGCGCCCGCGACTCACCGCCACATACCGCTGGATCTGGCACGGCAGTGGCACGGAAGCCGACGACTCCGGGTCGAGGGGAGTTGACTCCACGGCATCTTCGTCCCGAAGCAACTCGGCCTCCCCTCCGACCTTGGCGATCACTGCCCCTGACCTGCCCGAACGGTCCCGGAGCGTCCGTGGCCGTCCGCCGGCGTGCGCGCCCGTTGTAGCGCAGTTAGACACTCGGCCGGGATCGGAAGTGAACAGGCGCTACGGGCATCGTTGGGCTCCCTCAGCCACAGACGCAGCTTGCCGAGCAAGATATTAGTTCTGAGTCTGCTGAACACCGCCGCCTGGCCCGTCGGTACCCGCTACGCTCCGGGCATGAGCGACTTCTCGGACAACGATGAGCTGTCAGCCCTGGAGCACGAAGCTGGCGCAGCCAGTGAGGACCCCGAAGAGAGCGCCGTGAACGAGGCGTCGGAGGTCTTCGACCCTGAGTCGGAGGAGGTAGACGCTGAGCCGGCGCCAGCCGAAGAATCACTCCGCTACTTCGGAGCCGACTTCGATGTAGACGGGCTAGTGCGTCGACTCAGCAACAACACATTCATCATTCCCACGTTTGAGCCAGCTTCGCCAGCCGATATCGATGGCTTCGAAGGATTTCAGCGCGGCCTGGTGTGGAAAAAGCGCCAGATGGACCGATTTATCGAGTCGATTCTTTTGGGATATCCTGTACCTGGGATCTTTCTCGTCGAGCTCCCGAGCCGGAAGTACCTAGTTCTCGACGGCCAGCAGCGCCTTACCACCCTCCACGCCTTTCAAAATAGCAAATACCGAACCGCTTCTGGGCACCGTCGGTTCTCTCTCCGATATGTCGGCGACCAGTTCAGTGGGCTTACCTACGACACGCTTCCAGAAGCGGCGAAGCGCCTGTTCGACAACACGTTCATTCAGGCGACGATCGTCGTCCCTAAGCCCGACAAGGGACAGAGTGCCGTCTATGCATTGTTTGAGCGGATTAATAGCGGAGGAACAAATCTCCGCCCGCAGCAGATTCGCGTGGCGCTCTACGCCGGAAAGACCGTGAACTTCGTTCGGGATCTCAATCAAAATCCCGATTGGCGCAACCTGTTCGGCCCTCATAATCGCGACCTGAAGGATCACGAACTCATCCTGCGGGCATTGGCTCTAATGCCTACGGTGTCTGGAGACCAGCAGTTCAAGCCTCCTATGGCTAAGTTCCTGAATGAATATCTGGACAAGCATCAGAATTCCCTCCCGGCATCGGCTGAGCAGATCCGGAATTGGTTTGCTACGGCTTGCTCTTTGCTCTGGGGGGCATCTCAGCGAGATGCGCTCAGGATCGGAGGCCGACAGGTCAATGCTGCTCACACGGACGCTGTACTGGCTGGCCTGATGACGGTTTTGTCCGAAGGTCTGATCGGGACTGCAGCCAAGACCCGTGTGGCGCTCGACGCACTAATGGACGATTCCGCCTATCGAAAAGCGATCTATGAGAGCACCTCACACTCGGAGCAGGTGAAGACTCGTCTCACTGTGTCGGTCAGCGCTTTCCGAGAGGCGTTCGGTGCCAACGAGGGCTGACGAAACCAGGAAGCGGATCGCTTCGATCAAGTCCGAGCTTGACTCAACGTATGCACGCTACAACCAAAGCTTGAGCGCTGTTGATATCGCGCTCCAGGAAGACTTGCATAAGTACATGTGTATCCGCATGTCGGGTTTTCTTGAGCAGCTCATGTTTGAGGCGATCTCGGGCTATCTGGCGAGTTCCACCGGCGGCCCTGGCGGGAATTTTGCCATTTCCTGGTGGAAGAAATCGCCCAATCTAACTCCAGAGGCTCTCGAAAAGCTAATAGCAAGATTTGGTGAGCCTTGGGCGAGTGAGATCAAGAATTTCTTGGACCAGCAGGACAGGAGGAAGGATCTGGGCCTGCTTCTCGGAGTTAGGAACAAGGTGGCCCATGGGCAGAGCTACAGCGGTGGCAAGATGAATGTGACCAACTACAAGAATCTTGTGGATGGAATACATGGATGGGTTATTGCTCGAATGATTAAATGACTGCGCCAGGGAGGGGCGAGGGCTTCCGGGCCGGGCGGAAACAAGGTGCGCGCGGCCATCGCGGGCGGTGGAGCGGTTTTGGCCGGTGTCCTGTCCGGTCTGGGGTCGAGCATGATCGGGGGCCGTAAGCTGTTGCGACTCGGTCAGGGCTCTTTGGGCCTGACCGCAATTTGGCCGAGTGGCCCCCCGGTCTTGCTCGACGCGGGTCCCCGCCCGGAGAGGTGGGTAAAACCGCGCAGCCGCCCACCCCGGCCCCGGTGGGGTTGGTTCTGACCTGCACCTTGCGCACCCTCCTCCGCTGCGGGGGAAGTCTTGTCTTGTCCGTACCGCCCCGGCCTTAGCTTTCCGCCCATCGGGCGCGGCCGACGACGGCGAAGCCCCAGCCGGGGCGCAGACAGGAGGCGGGGCGCGCGCCGGAGGAAGGCCGGCGCCGCCCGCGCTGTGCGCGGCACCCCGAACCTTGTGTGAGGCTGCTCTTCGAGTAGTTCAGGAGGCTGGGAATCGACGCCGGATCTCCGATCCGCCGTGATGTGCCTTCCCCTTGGGCTCCGTCCACCTCCCCGCCGAGCGGAGCGAGGCGCCTTGAACCCGTAGAGAAGATTTTTACGCACACCCTTCCCTCGACTCCCCTCGCCTTGTACTCCTGGCCGCTGGCTGAACTTGCCTGGCCGGCTGGCTCTCCGCGTTCCTGCCGATCGCTACGTGGGCATGCTGACCTTGGTCAGGGAGGGCATGGCGGAGGGGGACGCATGACGGAGCTGGTGGTCAAGCCTTGGCGCGTGCCGGGGAAAGAGCGCCTCTACGTCAACAAGGCTGGCGCCCGCGGCGATTCGGTGGCTTGGTTAGACTGCAAGACCGGCGTCGTCACGGTCGACATCCCCGAGTTCGAGACGCTCGCAGTGGCCAAGGTTGAAGAGTGGTGCCGATCCTTCGGTAGTCACGTACCACCGCGCACCGTTCGACGCAGAGCAGAGAAGAAGCAACCCGCGAAGACAACCCCGGCTCCGGTGCCGCAGCCTCGGGCAGAAGTCCCGTTCCTCCCTCCGATGCGGGAAGAGGACGACCTCGCACGGAACTTGCCCGGCGCGGGGTTAGAGAGCCTGGTGCGCCAGGGTGAGGAGAAGTACAAGCTGCTCGTCCGCCTCGCGGCCAAGCTCTCCCGTCAACGCCTCGGCGATTCGAGCACGCTGCGCGGCTTGGAGGGCGAACAGTTCGTCGGAGCCCGCCTGGAGCCGCTGAAGGCCGCCGGCTGGCGGGTCCTGCACGGGGTGCCCCTGCCGTCCGGGTCCGACATCGACCACGTGGTTATTGGCCCGCCGGGCGTCTTCACGGTCAACTCGAAGCACCACCCGGGGGCTACCGTCTGGGTCGGTGACAAGGTCGTGAAGGTGAACCGCAACGGCTTCCCGTACTTGGAGAACTCCGAGTTCGAGGCCAACCGCACTGCCAAGCTGTTGTCCGAGTGGTGCGGCTTCGAGGTCCCCGTTCACCCGGTCATCGCCGTTGTCGGTGCCCAGAAGATCACGCTCGGGGCAACGCCTGGGGTGACAGTCATCGACGGTGAGCAGATCGCCGCTGTCCTGCCCGCCCAACCGGCGGTGCTGTCCCCGAACAGGGTGGATCGGATCTTCACCATCGCTCGCCACCGCCATGTCTGGAGCCAGATGGGCAAGCGGAGCAGGAAGGCCCGCTGACTCAGCTCGCCTGCGGCATGTCGATGAGTGTCCGGCCGTCGTGCGTCCGGACATGCGGGGCCGCGTCACCCTGGACGGCGTCGAGCAGGCGGACCGCGTAGACCTCGCCCATGCGGTCGGCAATCTCTTCCGGGGTGAGCCAGGCAACGGCCGTCGACTCGTCCGACAGCTGCTCGCTGCCGCCCTCAGGGTGGCACCGGAAGACCAGGGCGACGATGCCACGGGTCACGTTCTTGTAGACCCCGGTGAGCCGTTCCACCGAGACCTTGATTCCGGTTTCCTCGTACACCTCGCGGCGCACGCCGTCCTCGACCGTCTCCGAGAGCTCCAGCACTCCGCCGGGCGGTTCCCAGGTGCCGTTGTCGGCCCGCTGAATCGCGAGAATCCGGCCGTCCTCGCGCACCACCGCGCCCGCCACAGACACGGAGTGGAGGGGCGTTGACGGTTGAAGTGGGGGGTTGGTACTCATGTACAGGAGAATAGGAGACCTGCAAGCACCATGGCGAGTGGCGAGGCCGCATCGACGGCGAAAGCAAAGTACCAGCAGATCGCGGACGACTTGGCGTCGCAGATCCGGTCCGGGGTCCTGGCTCCCGGCGCGGCGATCCCAAGTGAAGCCGAACTCATGGAGCGCTACGGGGTGGCCTCCGGCACGGTCCGCAAGGCCGTCGCAGAGCTACGGACGACGCAGCTGATCGAGACGCACCACGGCCGCGGCTCCTTCGTCCGCTCCCGCCCCCCGGTACAGCGCAAGTCCTCGGACCGTTTCCGCCGCACGCACCGGCTCGCCGGCAAGGCGGCTTACCTGGCCGAGGCCGAGCAGTCCGGCGGCAAGCCCTCCGTGAACGTGCTCTTCGTCGGGCCGGTCGATGCCCCGGAAGAGATCGCCGAGCGGTTGAACGTGCCCGTCGGCTCGAAGGTGCTGGCCCGTAAGCGGCGGTACTTCCGCGACGGAACGCCGACTGAGGAGGCCACCTCCTACCTGCCGTGGGACGTGGTCAAGGACATCCCGGAGACCTTCGCCGAGAACCCCGGCGGCGGTGGCATCTACGCAAGGTTGGAGGAGCACGGCCACCGGCTGGCCGAGTTCACCGAGACCGTCCGGGCCCGTCTGGCCACCAAGGCGGAGACGGCCGCACTGGCGCTGAGCCCCGGCTCTCCCGTGATCCATCTCGTCCGGGATGCCATCACGGACGCCGGCCGCGTCGTGGAGGTCTGCGACACGGTGATGGCCGCTGACCAGTTCGTTCTGGACTACCGCTTCCCTGCGCGCGACTGACGTTCGCTCAGCCCTCGCAACCCGTCGCCAGATTCTTTCTCGCGGCGGGTTGACTCATGTACAGGAGTCAGGCACTCTTCTATCCATCAGCTCATGTACATGAGTGCATGAGATCTTCTCCGTTAGAGGAGACGCACCCGGCTGCGCTGTGGCCCAGGTGCCCGATGAAGGAGCCAGAGCATGCGCTTCATCCCCGTCGACACGACCGCCGCGCTGGTGATGGTCGCCCAGGCGCCCCGCCCGAAGCTCAAGGACCGCCGGACCGGCGAGATGGCCATGGACGCCGAGACCGGCGCACCGCTGGTCACCCTGGACGTCACGTTCGTGGCCAACGGTGAGGCCGACATCCTGTCCCTGACCGTGCCGCAGCCGGGCATCCCGGAAGGACTGGTGCCTGGCATGCTGGTCACCCTCACCCGGCTCATCGCCCGGCCGTGGGAGAACGAGTTCAACGGCCAGAAGCGCTCCGGCATTGCCTTCCGGGCCGACGCCGTGACGGTCGCCGCCCCGGTCCTCGCCGGCGCGAACGCCTGATCGCCGTGAACAGCCTGACGACGGCGCTCCTGGAACTGGGCGTCCCCGCTGCCGCTGTCGGCTCCGGCGCCCTCTACGCCAAGGCCAAGCTGCCCCGAACCTACTGGGCGACCGTCGGCCTCCCGCTGACCATCCACCGCATCCGGCACGACTTCGAGAACGTCATGGAGGCCTGCGGGCTGACCGTGGAACCCTCGTTCTGGCGCGCCATGGCTTCGTCCGCCACCAACCAGCCGGCCAAGCCCGCGATGCCGAAGGTCCATGGAATGCGGGCGAATTCGACCGGCCTGCGGGTCCGGTTCCGGCTCGCCCGGGGCCAGCAGACGGAGGACATCGTCAATGCGGCGGAGCGTCTGCGGCACGCCTGGGGAGTCCACGCGGTACACGTCTCGGAAGTCAAGGCCAGCGTGGTGGAGCTACGGATAGTCGGCTTTGACGTGCTGCGCAATGTGCGCATGCCGCGCCGGACCAAGTCCCGTGAGCTGCTGCGGGTTCCGGTCGCATTGCGCGCCGATGGAACCGTGCACCACCGGGACTACCGGCAGGCTCCGAACGGGCTGAACCTCGGCGCCAACCAGTCCGGCAAGTCGATGTTCACTCGCAACCTGGTTCACGACCTCGCCCCACAGGCGGTTGCCCTGGTCGGGATCGACTGCAAGCGTGGCGTCGAGCAGCGCCCCTTTGCGCCGAGGCTGTCCGCACTGGCCACCGACCAGGGCGAGGCGCTCGGGTTGCTCCTAGCGCTGCTGGTCGAGATGGACGACCGGTACGACCTCATCCGCGACCACCAGGGTGTTCCCGGATCGGTCGCGGCCGAGGACCTGACCGCCGACATCTGGGGCCTGCCCGAGAAGATCCGGCCGGTGCCGATCGTCGTCCTGGTGGACGAGATCGCCGAACTCTTCCTCGTGGCCAGCAGGGCCGATGAGGAGCGGCGGAACCAGATCGTCACCGCGCTCATCCGACTCGCCCAACTCGCCCGCGCCGCCGGCATCTACCTGGAGATCGCTGGTCAGCGCTTCGGATCCGAGTTGGGCAAGGGCGCGACCCTGCTCCGCTCCCAGCTCACCGGCCGTACCGTCCACCGGGTCAACGACCTGGAGACGGCGAAGATGGGGCTCGGGGACATCTCCGACGCCGCCGTCGCGGCCTCCACCCGGATCAGCCCGGACATGCCCGGCACGGCGGTCGCCGGCGACACCTCCGGCATGTGGTCCGAGATCCGCACGCCGTACCGCTCGCTCGCCGAAGTCGCCGAGCGTTGCGCCGAGTTCGCGCACCTCACGCCCGACCTGGACCGCTTGGCGGCCTTCCGCCCGCAGGTCGCCAGCCCGGTCATCATCCCGCCGGGGCCCTCGACGCCGCCGGACCTGATGCCCGTCTCGCTCAGCAAGTAGCGGCACCTCACCAACCGGCCGACGCGACCGCTTCGCGCCAAGTCCCTACCCCGCCACGCCCTGACAAGAGGAGCCACAGCCATGCCCCGCAAGCCGTCCATCGCCGAGATCGGCGCCTTCCTCGGCCGCGTCAAGGCCACCCGCAACGACGACGCCGACACCGGCCCGCTGCTCGCCGAGAAGGCCAACATCCTGGAGCGCATCGCCAAGGCCAACCCGGACGACCGCGACGCCGCGCAGATCGCCCGCGAGGCCCGCGCCGCCGAAGACCACGCCCTGTGAGCCCTGCAAGGGCACCGGCCAGATCACCGAGACCGTCTACGCCGGCCGGGGCGCCCGCCGCCACCGGATCGCCGAGCAGGAAGCCACCTGCCTCGACTGCCTCGGCACCGGCATCGCCCTGCAGGCGTCGCTGTGATCGAAATCCGCGTGACCTGCGGCATCAACGACGTTCCGCTCATCGTCGCCGACCTCTGCCGGATGTGGCACGTGCACGACGTCAAGGAGTACCCCGCCACGGACCCCGGCCAGCGTCGCCTCTACCTCACCGCGACCCATCGGCAGAAGAGCGCCAAGTAGCACCAGCCCACCGGGCCGGGCGGTCGACCACCAAATCACCTCCCGGCCTGCACTCCACATGGGAGACAAGCCATGAAGCAGGACACCTACCACTGCGTCCTCACGATGCAGAAGACCACGCACGGAGAGACCGCCCTCGGGACCTTCTCCGACACCATCAACCCCACGCCCGGGATGACCCGCGTCGACATCTTCAACCTGGCGATTGCGCAGCTGACGCGACACCAGTCGGCGCTGACCGGCGGCGCGGTCCTGTTCTTCACCCTCGACAAGAACCAGTTCTGACGGGGCTCGCCGTGCGCCGACTCCCAAAACTGGACGCCGTACTGGCGCAGGCGGTGATCGCCGCCGCTCTCTCCTTCGCCCACCTGCACGACCTTGCCGATGCCGCAGGTCAGACCGGTTGGAAGTCCTGGGCCTACCCGGTGTCCGTCGATCTTCTACTCGTCGCCGCCTGGCGCCGGATGCGCTCCGGAACCGCCCGTCGGCTCGCCTGGTGCTGGTTCGTCATCGCCCTGGCGGCCTCGCTCGGCGCCAACGTCGGCACCGCCGGGCTGCTCGACCTCGGCAACGCCCCAGCCTGGCTCCGCGTCCTGGTCGCCGGCTGGCCCGCCGCCGCCTTCCTCGGCGGCACTCTGCTCGCCCACTCAGCCGTCGCGCCCGCCGAGGAACCCCCGGTGGTCGAGCCGGAACCGGACGACACCGAGACCGACGACGCCCAGCCGCTCTACGTCCCGGTCGCCGAACCGATCGCCGAACCAGCGGTCGAGCCGACGCCCGTCCCACCGCCCGCGGCTGTCCCGGCAATCGGACCGGCTCCCGCCCCGGCGCCGACCACGGACCCCGAACCGGCCCCCGTGCCCACGGTCCCAGCCTTCCTCCTCGACCACGCCCGCAAGGTCGCCGATGACCACCGCACCCGCACCGGCACCCCGATCGACGCCGCCACGCTCCGCGCCCGCCTCGGCGTCAAAGACCCGCTCGCCTCGGCACTCGTCGCCGAACTCGCCTGAAGGGTTCACCTGGTGAACATCCACCTGCCGTTCATCGTCGTCCTCGCGATCGTCGCCTGGCTCATCGTCCGGCACCTCCGGCTGCGCTGGTGGGCCGTCGCCGCGCTCGTCCTCCTCGGCTTCTACCTCGCCGACACCTCCGCCGCCCCGCTGATCGACAACACGACACACGACGGCGTGAGCGTCATCAACAAGACCAGCAAGTAGCGATCCAGAATGGAGAGTTCACCATGACGACCACTGTCCGCCTGCCGCCCCTGATCACCGTGGACGGCTCCGGCCTCGTCGCCGAGATCGAGGCGTACCTTGCCTCGCTGCCTACCCCGGCCCGCATCGCGATCCCGTACGTCTCGCCGCTCGGCTCCACCGTCCAGCCCTGGAACGCCGGCTACCCGGCACCCCGGCTCACGCTCCTCGACCGGATCACCCACCGCCCGGCCCGCCCGGTGCCGGTGAGCGCCGCCGGCCACCTCCGGCTCACCTCCCGCTACATCGACGCCTTCGGCTGGCTCCAGGGCGCCATGTGGGACTCCGCCGGCCGTGTCTGCCTCCTCGGCGCCCAGGCCGCCGTCCTCGCCAACGGCTACGGCACCCCTGCCACCGTCACGACCGCCCGGGTCCAGCTCATGGAGATCCTCCACGCCACGGGCCGCCCCGTCCACTCCCCGGACGAGTACAACGACCGCCCCACCACCCGCCAGGCCGACATTCACCAGCTGCTCGACCGGGCCGCCGCCCGTGCCCAGCGCCTCGGCCTCTGACCTCCCCGGGACGGCCAACACGCCGCCAGCATCCCGCCGCCCCGGAGATCGCAACCCCAACCACCCCCATCACGAAGGACCGCACATGGATCTGCCCACGATCTTTGCCGCCGCCGTCCCGCTGATCGGATGGACCACCCACGGCACCTGGCTGAACCAGCGCCTCGCCACCGCCCGCCGCGACCCGCTCACCGGGCTCCACACCCGCGACGGCTTCACCGCCCGCGCCCACCGCCTGACCCAGCGCCACCCGGACCGCACCTCGGTGCTGCTGATCGACCTGGACGACTTCAAGGCCACTAACGACACCTACGGCCACGCCGCCGGCGACGCGGTGCTTACCGCCACCGCCGCCCGCCTGTCCGCCTGGTGCGGTCGCCCCGGCATCGCCCCCGCCTCGGCGGGGACGAGTTCGCCGTCGTCGTCCTGGACGGCCCCGCGCGTCTCCCTGAGCTCCGCGCGGCCCTCAATCAGCCGGTCCAGTACGCCGACTCCATGCTCCCGGCCTCCGCCTCAGTGGGCATCTGCCCCGTCGCCGAGCTGCCGGTCGTCTCACTCACGGACGCGCTCGCCTCCGCCGACCGGGACATGTACGCGCACAAGCGCGACGGCCGCACCTCCCGCCGCCGCTAGCTCCAAGGTGTGCGGCCGGCGCTGGCAGGCGTTCCTCTTGGCCCTCGGCAAAGCCCGACCGCCGGTTAGGTCCCGGTGAAGTCCCGGACCACCCCCTGACAAGGCCGGGGAGGCAGCTGCTCTACAGAGCTGGATTCCTCGGAAGCCGGCCGCACGGCAGGACCGTAACTCGCACCACCGACAAGCAAGACCGGCCCCGGGGCGGCAACACGCCGCCAAGCATCCCGCCGCCCCGAGGCCGCAACCCCTTCCCGAACCGAAGCCCACGAAGGAGAGCTCCATCATGCAGCAGCACAACCACGCCCCGGCCCGGATCTGCCCGAACTGCTCCGGCTTCGCCTCCGTCGCGATCGCCACCGGCGTCCGCCTCCGCGACGGCTCCCGCGACACCGTCCCGGTCAACTGCCCGACCTGCCTCGGCGCTGGCACCGTTGCCCGCCTGCTGGCTACCACCGCCAAGACGGCCTGACCGATGGCCCTCCTCGACTGGCGCGACTCCAAGCACTGGGCCCAGAAGCCCGCCCCCTGCGGCGTCTGCGACAAGCCCACCAACCTCCGCTCCGGCCGCGGCAAGCCCGTCCACAAGGTCTGCGCCGAGGAGTGGATCGACCGCCACCCGAATTCCGCCAACCCGTCCTGAGCCGCTCCGCCCCGGAGCCGCTCACTCGCCCGGCTCCGGGGCCCTCTCCCAGAGGAGACGATCCCCGTGCTCAACCAACTCGCCGCCCGCCCCGCCAACGGCCTGCGCGTCCTCGACCTCTTCTGCTGCCATTCTGTGGGCAGAATTACCGCGTCTCTTTCGACGCCTGTGCGCCTGCGAGCTGCGCGTTTGTGCTTTGCGGTGAGACGTGTCGCATAGATACCGTCCCGGGCGTGCTGATGACGTTCTTCTCATCCGCCGGCTGGGAGTCGTGGGGTCTGGCGAGTGCGCCGGTCATCCCGGACCGGATGCCGGTGCTCGTCGATGACGATCTCCTCTTCGAAGATGGGGCCGGCCCGCGGATCACCACGGTGCTCAACCGCTGGCTGCAGGAGCTTCCGGGGAACGGTTGCAAGTCGCCGGATTCCTGGGAGGCTTACGCGCGTATCGCTCGGGACTGGACGGATTTCCTAGCCGACCGCGGAATCCAACTCTTCGACTCCCGAGCGGAGTTGCGTCGCGGGCTCAGCGCGTACGCCGTCTACCGATCCCACGGGCCAGTGAAGGCGCGGTTCGCCGCCTCGACCTGGAACCAGCACGTGAGCGTTCTGTCGCAGCTGTACAGCTGGGCCGAGGCCGAGCAGTACACGTCCGCGGTGCCGTTCACGTACCGGCAGGCTCTCACCGCGTACGGCGACCAGGTACGCGAGCAGACGGTGAACCTGGCCAGGCGTCGGATGCCGAAGCCGCACGTGACGATCAAGTACTTCGAGAAGGACTTCGAGGACTTGTTCCTGAAGGGGCTCGGCGGTCTGCGTCCGGACGGGAGCGAGGACTGCCTGTACCGGGGCCGGACCACGGCCCGCAATGCGGCGGTCGGGGGCTTCGTGTTGTCCAGCGGGCTGCGCCGGCAGGAGTTCACGTATCTCCTGGAGTGCGAGGTGCCGCCCCTGCCGCCCCGCCCGACCGCGTTGCCGATCTGGCTGCCGGTTCCGGCCGGCGTCACCAAGGGCAGGAAGTTCCGGACCACGTGGACGACGTACGGTCCGCTCGCCAGGCTCCACCAGTACCTGCGGCTGCAGCGGGCCCTGGCCGTCGAGCGGTCCTCGTGGATGCCTCCGTCCCACTGGGGGCAGCCGTTGGTGGCGACCGAGGTCGACGCGCTGGGTGGCCGGGTCAACGGCGAGCGCGTGCTGTGGGCGGAGCTGACGCCGCGAGAGCGTCGGTGCCTGGTGACGGCTGAGGGCGGCTCGCTGCTGTTGGCCGTGCAGAGCGACGGAAGCCCGTTCCGCGACTGGCCCACCGTGTTCAAGCGGACCTCCGAGCGGATCAGGGACCGGTTCGACTCCCGCTTTCCGCACACCAGCCCGCACCGATGCCGGCACACGTTCGCGATCGGGACTCTCGAACTCCTGGTCGGCGGCTACTACGCCCAGGCCGCGAGGCTGGTGAAGGACACCGATGCGAATGCGGCCCTGGGTCTCTACCTGCGCAAGAGCGACCCGATCATGATCCTTCGTGACCTACTCGGCCATAGCAGCACCTTGACCACGGAGGTTTACCTTTCGCGCCTGGACACCACCCGGATCTACCGCGACGCCTACGCGAGGGCCGGCCACGACCAGGGCCTGCTCGCCGACGCCGAGCGTGAGGCCGACACCGAGTTCGACGACTTCGACGAGGAGGACATCTGATGCCGGCGGACATAGCCGAGAACCCGCTGCGGCTGGTCTGCGCGTTCACGCGCGGCACGACGGCGACCGTGCGTGTCGACGACTCCGCGAACCCCGTGCTGATCCGCCAGCTGCTGACGGGCCTGGTCCACCTCATGCATCCCCACGGACCGGGCGATTCGCGTCGCACGGTGGAGAAGTACAAGGGGACGATCGACTGGTTCGTCGAGGCCCTCGCCCAGCGCGGCCACGCCGGCGGCGTGGAGGGGCTCACCCGGGCGGGACTGGCCGCGCTGTGGTGGGAGGCGGACAACCGCAGGGAATCGGAAAGCCGCCGACTGCTCCAAGCGCTGGACGCCGAGTGCTCCGTCCTGGCCCCGGATGTCCGCCAGCTGGTGGGCGGGCGCCACTTCAACCGGTACCCACTATCCGAACCGCTGCAGCCCTACGACGAGGTGGCCTGGGAGTCTCTGACCAGTGCGAGCCGCCAGGCGATCAAGGCAGCTTGGGCGTCCTACCGGCGGGCGCGTTCCGTCGCGGAGGCAGGCCGTGACCCGTTCGACCATGGCTGGACCGAGGAGAACGTCCACTGGCACATGGTCCGGTGCGGATCCGCGAACACCCGTGAACTGGGCGAGCTCGTCGGTCTGTCCTACGAGCAGATGCGCCATCGGATCGGGCGGGACCGCTGCCACTACGTCGCGGCAGCGCGCGAAGCGCTCTTCCCGACAGCGCGGCTGGCGATCGCCTACCAGGTGCTCTTCGGCATCTACACCGGGATCGTGCCCGACGGCATCGCCGACCTCGGCCTCGACGGCCTGGACTGGGCGGGCGAGGGTGCCGTGCTGGTCCGCTACATCAAGGGCCGCACGTCCGAAGAGAGCCTGACCCTCTCGGCGAAGGCGGTGCGCCTGCTGGAGCGTTGGCTGGAGCACTCGGCGATCGCGGGAGCACTGCCCGCCCGAGCTGCGCAACAGCCTGTGGCTGTGGCTGGCCTACAGCAGGCAGCCCCCCGCCGGCGAGGGATGGGGACCGTGGCGATCCGGGCGCCCCTACAAGACCACCGTCACCGAGTGGATGCGCGACCAGGGTGTCGTGGACGCGAACGGGCAGCCGGTCCAGCTGCACCGGCACCGGATCCGCACGACCTTCGAGTCCCACCGCGACCGGGCCACCTGGTTCGGCAGCCGCCGCTCGACCATCGACCCCAACCACTCCCCAGCCATCGAGGGCGACCGCTACCTGAGCGCGACGACCAAGGCCCAGCGCGCCGCGCTGGAGGACATCGTCGAGCAGGCCCAAGGCGATCTGTTGCGCCGGGCCCGGCCCCCGATGGTGCTGACCGATCAGCAGATCGCCGAGATCGCGGACCAGTTTCCGCAATTGGTCAGCGAGTTGGAACTCGACGACGCTGCGATCGCCGAGCTGGTGGGCGGCGAGCGCGATGTGTTCGTGGCCGCGTGCGCCGATCCGACCGCCGGGCTGCACGGTCCGAAGGGCAAGCCGTGTCCGGCCCGCCCGTGGGTGTGCCTGCTGTGTCCGCTGGCCCTGTTCGCGCCGCGCCACGCGGCGAACCTGCTGCGGATGAAGGCGTTCTTCGCCCGGCAGTGGCAGCTGATGCCCGCCGCACAGTTCATGGCCGTCTTTGGCCACTACGCCCAGCGCATCGAGGAGGTGCTGGACAAGTACGACCCCGCGCACCTGACCCAGCTCGCCGGGCAGGTCGCCGACACCGACGCCGAGCTCCCGCTCCTGCCCGAGGAGGCCACACTGTGACCGCCTTCCCGCTTGCGCATCCCCACGCCGCGCCACCTGCCCCGTCGCCGTTCGCCGGCGCGGATGTGTGCGGCCTGGCCGGATTCGTCGTCCCCCTCGGGGCGCGCGGGCCGGTGTTCGAGGACGACCTGTGGGACTTCACCCACGTCATCGGCATCCCCGCCTACGTGTCACGGTGCGCGCGGCGGCTGGACTTCTCCGCCATCGCCAACCCGCGGTGGAAGACGGTGGCCAAGGAGTACGTCGCCGCGCAGATGGCGCCCGGCCACGACGCCGTGCGCACGCTCCCGCACGCCAACCGCACGGTGCGGGCCATCAGCGGTCTCTACGCAGAACTGCTGGAGCTGGTGCGCTGGTTGAACTGGCTCACGGCCCAGGGCATTGACGAACTCGGCGAGGTGACCGAACACCACTGCGTGTCCTTCGCCCAGTACCGGGCCACCCACCGGCCCAACGGCACGAAGACCCGCGATCGCCCGAGCGTGCGCCGGATGGTCGAGCTGGTGATCATTGGGCTGGCGCGCTACGGCGAGCTGTTCACCATGGACCGCTACGACCCCGGCCTGCGGCCGTTCGCCGCGACCGCCCGTGAAGTGTCCGGCGGCACGACGGAGAACAAGACCCAGCCGGTCCCCGACACGATTTTCCAGCCGATGCTGGCCGCCGCCCTCTATCTGGTCCAGACGATCGCGCCCCTGCTGCTGCGGGAGCTGGCGGCCAAGCGCGAGGGGGACGCGCGGCGGGCGAGCCTGCCGAGAAGCGCCGTGGACCTGGACGCGCTCAGGGAGATCATCCGGCGCCACGTCGAGGATCGGCAGCCCTTCGACCGCCTCCCCGGGACCGGGAAGCCTCGGGAGTGGATGGCCAAGGACGACCCGCTGGCAAAGGTGAACGTCTACGCGCTCGCCGCCGAGGCCGGACGGGGAGAACTTCCTGCCGCTGCCCTTGAGCAGGTGCGCGATCAACTGGAGCGAGCGCTCGCGATCGTGGGACTGGAGAAGCCGTTCTGCCGCGCTGCCGATCTCGTGGAGCGAGCCGACGGTCAAGGGCAGGTTCCCTGGTCGACCTCCTTGTTCGAGCGTGAACTGCGCACGCTCACGGGCGTGGTGAAGACCGCCTCGCACCTGGTGGTCCTGGCCCTGTCCGGGATGCGCCAGAGCGAGCTGCTGGAAATGCACGTCGGCTGCCGGATACCGCCCATCGAGGTGGGCCCGGGGCTGAATCGCTACAAGCTCGCCAGCCGCGTCGTCAAGGGCAAGCCGCTCGGCGGCGTCCCCGACGAGTGGGTGGTCGTCTGGGAGGCCTACCAGGCCGCCAGCGTCGCCGAGGCGCTGCTGGGTCCGGAGACCGTGACCGGTGACCCGCTGCTCAGCTCACCCCTCGGACGGACGCGCTTCACCACCTTCCGCCAGTGGGTCAACAGCGCGGCCGGCCAGGCGTTGGGCCTGGACCCGATCCCGGCCGGACCAGTAAACGCGAGGATGCTCCGCAGGACGCTCGCGTTGGAGATCGCTTACCGCCCTGGAGGACTGCTCGCAGCAAAGGTGCAGCTCAAGCACCTGTCCGTGGTGACAACGGAGGGCTACGCAAACCGCCCGGGAGGAGCCCAGGCCAAGTTCCTCGCGGAAGTCAACGCCGAGGAGACCGAGCGCAACAGAGACCTCCTCCTCACCGAGTACCGGCACTACCAGGAAGGGAGACTGCCCTCGGGCCCTGGAGCCCGGGACCTGCTCTCCTTCTTCGCCAGCGTCGATGGGAAGCTCGCCCGCACGGCCGCGCAGGATCCCAACGTCCTGGGCAGCGAGCAGGAAGTCCGCGCGCTCCTGGCCGAACGCGCCGGAGTCCTGCACCTCGGCGTGGCGAACTACTGCTGGTTCACCGACCCCTCCAAAGCCCTGTGCCTCAAGCTCGCCGGCACCCCGGACGCGACGAAACCGCTGATCGGAATGTGCGACTCGGCACGCTGTCCGCAGGCAACCCACCACCCCTGCCACCGCCCCGTCTGGGCCGAGAGCGTCCAGGCCAAGCAAGCGTTCATCGGCTCGATCAGCCGCATCCACAAGACCGAAAGGACCCGCCTCCAGGCCGCTCTGGACCGGGACATGAAGGTACTGGCCGCCATCGACGCCAGTATGTGAAAGGAAAACCGACCACTACATGGCACGCATCAGCGCGCAGACCCGCGCCCGCAACGAAGACGCCATCCGGGCGGCCATGGACCGGCTGCTGAGCGGCGACATCCCGCCCGGCGGCGGATGTGACCTGAAGACGTTGGCCGCCCAAGCCGGCGTGACCCGCACCGCGTTCTACGCGAAGCAGAACCGCGACGGCACGAAGCGTCCCGGCCCCTACCAGCACCTTGCCGAAGAGTTCGAGCGGCGTCTGCGAGCTCTGCAAGCTGCCGGACACGTCACCGATCCGCGGGCCGCTCAGATCGAACGGCTCAAGACCCAGGTCGCCGAGCTGAAAGAGCGCCTCGCCAGACGTGACGAGACCCTCGCCCAGCTGACCGCCTTCAAGGAACTGGCCATCGCCCGGCTGGCCGCGCAGCACGACGAAATCCAGCGCCTGCGACAGCAGTCGGCGAAGGTCACCAACCTCCGCCGACTCCCGGCAGTGCCCAGCAGCACAGCACCGTTCGGTTCATGCAACTGAGAAGGGAAATCGCCCTGTCGACTGTCAGGAGCGAGATCGTCCACAGCCCGATCAGGCTTCCACCGACGGCTCCAGTTCCTCGCCCGGTGGGATGAAGGTGTCGGCGCTGTCGGCGTCCTCGACATGGCCATAAGCGTCGACCGTGATAGCGGTCGCCCGCCCGTTCGACGTGATGAGCCATGCGAGGACCTGCTCGGTCAGCGGCGTCCCGCCGGGGCCCTGATCCGTCCAGTGAGCCCGCCATCCTCCGCCGGGCACCGCCGCAACGACCTGGTCGGCCGGCTCCAGGTGAGAGAAGTCCTCGTAGTCCGTGACCGGGCGCAGGGCACCTCGCTTGCGGTCAACCACGAGAGCTGTCCCGGTGGTCGGCTCCCAGCCCTCTACGCGCACCATGCGACCAATCTCGGTCTCGGTGCCGTTGAAGATCGCGATCCAGCCAGTCTGATTGAAATAGCGAAGGGACACACCCCCCATCATCCCGAACGGCACCAGGCGGACGCTCCCGCCCCAGGCGGAGAACGACTACTCCGGGATCGGCTCGCTCGTGAGCACCGTAGGCTCAGGCCATGCCGACCGGAGACAGGGCCCGCAACAATGCTAAGCACTGGGCGGAATGCGCCGATGTGTACGACTTCCTAGAGCAGGTGCGTCTCCGCCCCGGCATGTGGCTGCCTGGCGGTTCACTTCGGCACCTGGAAGCGATGCTGATCGGTTACCGGGTCGCGCTCGGCGTTCACTCGGTCGATGAACCGTTCGACTTCTGGCCAGAGGACTCGTTCAAGGCGTGGCTCTGGCAGCACCTCGGCCGACACAGTGCACTCGGCTGGGCCGCAGAGATCGAACGTGAAACGCCAAAAACATCAACGCCGGTCGCGGAGTTCTTCCGGCTGCTGGACGCCTTCCGCGCCGAGCAGGACCACTCTGCCGCCAGGCCCGTAGCAGGTGGATCACCTGCAGCCGAACACCCGGGCATGCAGGCGGTCCGCATCGAGATCGACCGGCACGACTGGAACGCCATCCACTGCGGCTGCGGGCACTCGGCGACCCATCTTCCTACCGCACTGCTGCGACTGATCACGGCTCGCACACAAGGCGAAGCCACCCTCGCTGACCTCGACAACCACGTCATGATCCAGTCCAACCTGATGGATCCCGCTCCCGCCGCCACCGCGGTCGTCCTCGCCGCCCTGGCCGACCCGACCATCACCACGCCTGTCGCCCGCATGGCCTTGCTGGAGCTTCTCCTGTACTTCAGCGCCGGCGACACCGCCCAGCAGGAGGCATGCGAGGCACTGATCCGCGGAGGGATCTGGATCCTCTACCGGGAGCTCACCACCCACCCGTCGAACATCGCCCGGGCACACGCCTACGAGACTCTGAGCAACCTCGACACCGAGCAGGACCGGCTCGCAGCCTTCCATCGAACGATCCGCAATCACCTGCCTGCAGATCTCCGCTGATCCGCCCCTACGGGAAACGATCTCCGACCTCCGCTGAGACTGCGGATCACGGCCTCTCGTCAACACCCCGACGTACTGCCGCTGCATGCGTATCCTTCGGGCGTGAGTCTGATCGAGGTGGGTTCTGGCCGGGTCGAGCTTGACGTTCGCGGAGCAGCGGGTTCGCCGGATGCGCGGGTGCGAATGTTCGACTGGGCGAGGGAAGACGAGTACCACGTTGTCTTCGGAGTCGAGGCCGCGGATGCCGGTGTGCAGGCCCGCGTCGAGACCGTCGGGGTGACGGTCTGGGACAGGCTGGACGACTTCTTCGACGGCCTCGCGCAGGACTTCCGCGGCTGGGACGGCGAGAGGGTCTGGACAAACAATCACCTTGTTGTCGCTGCCACCTTCAACCGTGGTGGTCACGTGCGCGTGAGCTGGACGCTCCGGGCTGATGTCTTCAACAACGGCTGGGAGTGCACCGTGTCGACCGTGGTCGAGGGCGGCGAGGAGATGACGGCGCTCGCTGCCGATCTGCGGGCATTCCTCGGGCAGGGATAGGCCGAGAGATAATCGTGACCCGGGCACCGCATGACGTGACGTCAGTCACATGCCAGGCTCCGCAAAGGAACACGTTGATGCGCCGAGAGGCGACACACCGGACACCGTCCGGCCTTTCGTAGAGCGACACGACCTGCGCGGGACACACCGTCTGCCGACACAACGGTCCGGGAGGCGCCGGCATGGGTTACTCCCTCGCCGGTTTCGACGTCACCGGCATCGACAGCGCTCCGCAGCCCCGCTACCCCTTCGCCTTCCACCAGGCCGACGCCCTCGCGTACCTCGCCGACCGCGGCACCGAGTTCGACCTGATCCACGCCTCCCCGCCCTGCCAGCGTTACACCAACGCCCAGAAGATCCGGGGCAACGACCACCCCGACCTGGTGGAGCCGCTTCGCGAGCTGCTCGCCGCAATCGGCCGCCCGTACGTCATCGAGAACGTCCCCGGCGCCCCGCTCCTGGCCCCGGTCGAGCTGTGCGGGACCATGTTCGGCCTTCGCACCTACCGCCACCGGCTCTTCGAGACCTCGTTCCCGGTCCCGCGCTTGCACCACCCGCGCCACCTTGCCCCCAACGCGAAGATGGGCCGCCCGGTGCGTGACGGCGAGTTCATGCACATCGTCGGCAACTTCTCGAACGTCCCCCTCGCCCGCGACGTGATGGGCATGCCCTGGGCCACCCGCGACGGTCTGCGCGAAGCCGTCCCTCCGGCGTACACGGCCTGCATCAGTGACGCCTACCTCGGAGCCACCCGTACGGCGGTGGTCGCATGACTGCCACCACGCCTACCCCAGTCGCCGATCTCCTCGGCCTCGCCCAGCTCGGCACCATGCCCGCTCTCATGCGGCAGCTCTCCGGCCTCGCCGGCTGCACCTCGCCCGTCCGCCTCGACGGCTGGCGCACCGAGATCAACGAAGCCACCGGACAGGTCCTCCACCACCTGGAGTCCGCCGATCTGCCCGCCGGAAACCTGCTGCTGCGCTGCGGCAACCGCCGCGTCACCCGCTGCCCCTCCTGCGCCGAAACGTATCGCCGGGACACCTACCACCTGATCACCGCCGGACTCGTCGGCGGCAAGGGCACCCCGGAGACCGTGGCCGCGCACCCCCGGGTGTTCGCCACCTTCACCGCGCCCAGCTTCGGCCCTGTCCACAACCAGCCCGGCTCCGGCACCTGCCGCTGCGGCACCGCCCACCCGGTCGATGACCCAATACTTGGCTCGCCGCTCGCCCCCGAGACGTACGACTACGAGGGCGCCGTCCTGTGGAACGCCCACGCGGGCAAGATCTGGGCCCGGTTCACGATCCACCTGCGCCGAGAGATCGCCAAGCGGGCCGGGCTGTCGCAACGCGCCTTCAAGGACATCGCCCGGGTCTCGTTCGGCAAGGTCGCCGAGTACCAGAAGCGCGGCGCGATCCACTTCCACGCCGTCGTCCGCCTCGACGGCCCCGAGGGTGGCAACACGCCCCCGCCAGCCTGGGCAACCGCCGACCTGCTCACCGATGCCATCCGTGCCGCCGCCCACCGGGCCGACATCTCTGGTCCACTGGTCGACGGCCGACAGCACCGCTTCGCCTTCGGGCGGCAGCTCGACATCCGGACGATCCGCAGCGCCGACTTCACGGGCACCGTTCAGATCACCGAACGGGCCGTCGCCGCTTACATCGCCAAGTACGCGACCAAGGGCGCCGAAGCGGCCACCGGCACCCTGGACCGCCCCGTCCGATTGCTCGCCGAGATCGCCCAAGACGACATCCCCGAGCACGCCCGCCAGCTCATCCGCACCTGCTGGAAGCTCGGTGCCCGCCCCGAACTGGCCGAACTTCGTCTTCGCGCCTGGGCCCACATGCTCGGCTTCCGGGGCCACTTCTCCACCAAGACGCGCAAGTACTCGACCACCCTCGGCGCGCTCCGCGATGCCCGTACCGCCTGGCGCCGCGCCCAGACGCTCGAACGCCTTCACGGCCCCGACGCCCAGGCCGCCGAGGAATCGACGCTCGTCGTCGCCCACTGGGTCTTCGCCGGCCTCGGTCTCACCCGCGGCGAAGCCTGGCTCACCCAAGCACTACAACCTGCACTGGCACAGAAGGAAAACCGACCCATGGCTGAACGCCTGTTGACCGCCGCAGAGGTAGCCGAGCTGCTCGGCACCTGGAAGACCAGCGGGGAGCGCTTCCCCCGTCGGCTCATCGCTGAGCGCCGCATCGCCTACGTCAAGGTCGGCCACCACGTGCGCATCCCGGCCTCGGCCGTCGACGCGTTCATCGCCGAACTGACCGTACAGCCGGTGACCGCCCGCCGTCGCCCGATCCGGAAGGTGGCATGATGGCCAACTCCAGGAGCAACCGCCGCCGCTTCGGCTCGGTCCGCCAACTCCCCTCCGGTCGGTGGCAGATCCGTTACCCCGACCCGGCCACCGGCCTGATGCGGCCCGGTGAGAAGACTTACCCCACCAAGACGGACGCCGACATCGCGCTCACGCTGATCGAGGCCGACATCAAGCGCGACAAGTGGGCCGATCCGGACGCCGGGAAGGTCAAGCTGTCCGACTTCGCCGTCGCCTGGCTGCGGGACCGCAAGTTGGAGGAGAGCACTCGCGAGCGGTACGCCATCACGCTCCGTCAGTACATCCAGCCCGGGTTGGGGCACCGGATGATCTCCGAGATCACCCCGGCGCGCGTCCGAACCTGGCGGTCAAACCTCCTCAACAACGGTGCCGGCGAGCCCTCCGTCGTCAAGGCGTACCAACTGCTGCGGGCCATCATGAACACCGCCGTGGACGACGAACTGATCCAGCGCAACCCGTGCCGGATCAAGGGAGCCGACACCTACGATGTACCGGAGCGGCCCGTGCTCACGGTGACCGAGGTGTTCGCCGTCGCCGACGCGATCGGTCCGCGCTGGCGGGCCCTGGTGCTGCTGACCGCATTCACCACACTGCGGTTCGGCGAGCTGGCCGCACTCCGTCGGCGGGACGTCGACCTGACGAACCGGCTCGTCCGGGTGCAGCGCAATCAGGCGGAGCTCAACAGCGGGCGTCTCTACGACAAGGCCCCCAAGAGCCGCGCGGGCTTCCGTCCCGTCGCCTTCCCCGCCGAGATTGTGAGCGACCTGGAACACCACCTCGACCGGTACGCCGGCCCCGGCCCGGACGGGCACCTGTTCATCGGCCCCCGCGGCGGCAAGCTCCGCCGGAGCAACTTCCGCGACGACTGGATCAAGGCCCGTACTGCCGCTGGAGTGAACGAGGATGCCCACTTCCACGACCTCCGCCACACCGGGAACACCCTCGCCTCGCAGAACGGCGCCAGTACCCGGGAGCTCATGACCAGGATGGGCCACAGCAGCACCCGGGCCGCGCTGATCTACCAGCACATGACCAGCGACCGGGACCGCGCCATCGCCGACCGGATGGGCGAAGCCGTCCGCCAGGCACTCCAACGCGACAACACGGCCACGAATCCTGATCAATAGCTTCAACAGCTCATGCAGCCGGTCCGTCGCTTCTCCGGACCGGCTGCGCTGCTGCTTGCCAGGACCGGTGACGACCCCGGCGGCCTCGTGTGATCACGCTCGCGAGAGACTCCGATTCGCACATACGTACTGCAAGCTCAGCAGAACGGAGCCTGATCACGTGCCCGCCTCCGCCATACCCTCGCCCCGGACCGAGCAACCTGCCGCTGCCTTCGCGGACCTGTCCGGGGTCGACCTCCATCTTGATGCGTTCTACCCCGGCGGCACGAGGGGCAACAGCTCAGATGACCCGATCAACAGGCTCGTCCCGGGGGTCGGCAACCAAGGCGGCTTCAGGCCCGCCGGGTCGCCGCAGGAACAGTCCGTACGCCTCGCGGTCCTCTACACGACCGGGCGACAGCCCGACTGGCCGGACGCTCTTGACCCGCAGACCGGCGGCTTCACCTACTTCGGCGACAACCGGACCCCCGGCCACGAGATGCACAAGACTCCCCGCCGCGGGAACCTCCTGCTGCGCGATGTCTTCGCTGCCTCGCACGAGGGGCCTGACGCCCGCCGCCGGATACCTCCGTTCCTGCTCTTCGAGAAGGCTGGCCCTACCGGCCGCGGCGTCCGGTTCCGCGGCCTGCTCGCACCCGGTGGCCCTGCCCTGACCTCGGACGATGAGCTGGCCGCAATCTGGCGCACCACCAACGGCCGACGGTTCCAGAACTACCGGGCGCGTTTCACTGTGCTAGACCAGGCTGTGATCCCGCGCACCTGGATTGAGCACCTGCTGGACGGCGGTGACGCCCTGGAAGGCGGCTGCCCAGAGGCCTGGCGTACATGGGTCGAGACCCGTTCCTACAGGGCACTCGCAGCTCCCGCCACAACCGTCATCCGCAGCCAGGCAGAGCAGTTGCCGTCCGACCTGGAGTCCCAGGAGATCTTGGCTGCCGTCCGGGAACACTTCCGCGGCAGGGAACACGACTTCGAGCCGTGCGCTGTGGAGCTGTGGCGCCTGCTCGCGCCGGCGACCGGGCAGGTCGAGGTGACCCGCCGGAGCCGCGACGGGGGCCGGGATGCGGTCGGCCAGTACCACCTGGGCCCTCCCGCGGACCGGATCGCGATCGACTTCGCGCTTGAAGCCAAGTGCAAGTCGCCGGATCAGTCGGTCGGGGTCAAGGAGGGGAGTCGGTTGATCTCCCGGCTCCGGCACCGGAACTTCGGGGTCCTCGTCACGACGTCGTTCTTCAACCGGCAGATGCAGGAGGAGATCCGTGACGATCAGCACCCGGTGGTTCTGATCTGTGGCCGTGACATCGTCGACCTGCTTCGGCAGCACGGCTACACGTCCAAGGCGGCTGTCGAGTCCTGGCTGGCTCAGCGCTTCCCTGCGCCGGTATCTGGCACGCGGGTGGCACGGGACGAGTAGGACCCCGGGAACGACCGAGGGCCAGTTCGTGAGGATCGCTCCTCCGAACTGGCCCTTCTCATCTGTGGGCGCGGACGGTTTCGAACCGCCGACATCTGCTTTGTAAGAGCAGCGCTCTACCACTGAGCTACGCGCCCTCGTCGCAGCCCGTTGGGGGCACGACGACTGCCTAGGGTACCTGGTCGTCGGGGGTGCTGTGGTACGGGTGCTCGGGGAGTGGGACGGGTGGGGGTGACGGTGGGGTGGGGTGATCGGGGAGAATGGCGGGCGGATCAGCGGTCGGAGCAGGGAGCAGGGAGCGCGCAGTGGAGGTGGGGCGGCGTCGGGCGGGGAGTGCGCTGGCCGAGGCGCTGGTGCTGCCGGTGGTGCTCGCCGGTGCGCTGGGGGCGGTCGGGCTGGCCTCGGCCGGCAGCGGCGGCTGGTGGGGCCGGCGCGGCGGGGACGGCGTGCGGGCGGACGCCAGGGCGGCGCGGGACGCGGCGCAGGAGGCCTTCTACGACCTGGACTCGACGCAGCGCGAGGTGCAGCTGGCGGTGGAGACCGTCCGGGCGGCCGGGAACGCCGCGACCTCGCAGCGCACCCAGGCGGACTTCGACGCGATCTCCGGCCGGGTGAACCAGGTCACCGTGAACTACCTCGCCGCGCTGGACGCGTGCGACCTCGACGACGAGGCGCTGGACGCCGGGGCGGCGGCCCGGGCGCGGCGCGTCCTGGAGGACGTCCGGGGCCAGCTCGGCTCCGCGCGGGCCGAGCTGAACGACTTCCTGCAGCGCCTCCAGCCCGTGCTCCAGCACGCCGAGCAGCAGCTGATGCGCGTCGCCCCGGCGGTCGAGCAGGCGAAGCGCGCCCTGCTGGCGGCGAGCAACGCACTGGACGCGGCGCGCGGCGCCGGCCTGCGGGCGGACGACGTGGCGGCCCGGCTGGCCGAGCTGGCGCCGGAGCTGGGACGGCTGAACGAGGGCGCGGCCCGGCACGGGGTCGCGGCGACGCTGCAACGGGCGGACGCGGTCGCGCAGCAGGCGGAGGCGATCGCGGCCGACGCCGCGCAGCTGCCCGAGCGCGCCCGGGAGGTCGACCGCCGGCTGTCCAGCCTGCGGACCCGCGTCCAGGCGCTGGAGACGAGGGCCGCGACGGTCGAGCCCGCGCTGAGTGAGCTGCGCCGCCGGTTCAGCACGGCCTGCTGGCAGGACCTCCAGCGGGTGCCGGAGCAGGTCGCGGAGGCGGGCCGCGCCGCGGAGCGGAAGCTGGCCGAGGCGGCGCGGGCCCGCGACGAGCAGCGCTGGGCGGACGCGACCGGAGCGATCGGCTCGGTGCGCGCGCTGCTGGACACCGCGGACGGCTCGGTCGCCGCGGTGAACGACCGGCTGCGGCAGCTCAACGAGGTGCAGCACGACCCGAGCCGGGAGGTCGAGCGGGCCCGCTTCGCCGTCCGGGACGCGCAGCGGCTCGCGATGGCCGGCCGCCAGGCGCCGGACCCGCGGCACGCCGCGCCGCTGGACGAGGCGGTCTCGCGGATCGACCGGGCGCTCGCCACGCTGGAGGCGGGGGGCCGGCACCCGGACTACTGGCTCTTCCTGACGGAGCTGGCGGCGGTGCGGGAGACGGCGGCCCGGGTGATCGGGCTGATCCGCGGCGATCTCGGCTCCCGCCAGTAGAGCGCACCGCGGGCCGACGCTCTCGGTACCCTGCCGGTATGCCACGCTACGACTTCCGCTGCCGCTCCTGCGGCGCCACGTTCGAACTGCGCCGCACGATGGCGCAGGCCAACGACCCCGCCGTCTGCCCGCAGGGCCACGAGGACACCGTGAAGCTGCTGTCCACCGTCGCCGTCACCGGCGGCAGCAGCGCGCCGCGGTCCGCCCCCACGGGCGGGGGCGGCTGCTGCGGCGGTGGCTGCTGCGGCTGACCGCACGGCCGCTACCGCCGCGCCCCCGCCAGGAACCGACGGACGATCTCCTCCCCCGCCGCCACCCCCACCTCCTCCAGGGCGGTGACGCCGGGGGCCGTCCAGCCGCGGTCGGCGAGCTCTCCGTGCCCGGGCCGCCAGGCCTCGTCGGCGGCGAGCAGCAGGTCGGCGTCCAGCAGGGAGTCCCCGGCGGCGAGGACGGTGGACGCGCCGGTGCGCCGGACCACCTCCGCCAGGGCGGCGCTCTTCGTCAGCCCGGCCGGGACGGCGTACACCTTGCGGCCCTGGAGCGAGACGGTCCAGCCGCGTTCGGCGCACCAGCCGGCCAGTTCGTCGAGCCAGCCCGCCGGCAGCCGGTCCCGCGCGACGACGAGGTAGGCGAACGACTCGTCGGCGACGCGCCGCCGGTGCGTCCACCCCGGGTCGGTGCGGCGCGCCAGGTGATCGACGACCTCCGCGAGCGGCGCCGAGGAGGCGGCGACCCGCGCGGTGACCGCCGCCCGCCAGTCGCCGTCCGGCACACCGTCGACGAGCAGTTGCCCGCCGTTGGCGCAGATCGCGTACGCGGGGACCCGACTCGGCGCCGGTCCCGGCAGGTTGACCCGTCCGTACTGCTCGACGGTGCGGGTGGTCGCCGGGACGAGCCAGGCCTCGCGGGCGAGTTCGGCGAGCAGTGCCGCGGCCCGCTCGGTGACGAACGAGTGCGCCCTGCCCTCGTACACCTCGACCGACAGCAGCCGCGGGGCGAGCCGGTCGGGGGCGGTCAGGGCGAGGGCCTGGTTCGAGTAGATCAGGGTGCGGTCGAGGTCGCTGGCCACCAGCACGGACATCAGGACTCCCCCGCGACGGACCCGGCGACGGACCCGGCGGCAGACCCCGCAACGGCCGTGCCCAAAGCCCCGATTGCTCCCCGGCTGTAGCTCGGATGGATGAGGCCGACGCACGTGTACGGCAGGTCGTCGACCTCCTCCACCGGCACCCCGCGCTGCGCCGCGAGCAGCCGCACGTGGTCGAGGTCGGCGTCGGCGCCGCGCCGGGCGAGCACCCGCCAGGGGACGCGGCGCAGCAGCACGCGCGTCGTCTCGCCGACGCCCGGCTTCACGAGGTTCACGCTGCCGATCCCGTACTCCGCGGCGATCCGCTCGACGGCGGCCCAGCCGGCCCAGTCGGGCGTCCGGTCGGGATCCGTCGCGAGCCGGTCGGAAGCAAGCGCAACCTCGCTCCGAACAGCTGCGAAGTGGTCGGCCACGGTGTCGAGGAAGGCGGCGGAGACGTCCCCGTCGGCCAGCCCGGCGTAGTGCTTGGCGCCGTGGAAGTCGTCCGGGCCGATCAGGTCGTCGCGCAGGACGGTGCGCGAAACCAGGCCGGACACCGTGGAGTTGAGACAGGCGGACGGGATCAGGAAGTCGTCCCGGGTACCGTACGTGCGCACGCAGCGGCCGGGGTCGGCGAGGACGGCGAGGTCGGGGTCGAAGGGGGTGCCGGCCAGGGCGGCTGCGAGTTCGCGGGTGATCGCGCCCTTGCCGGTCCAGCCGTCGACGAACACGACGTCGGGGGCGTGGTGGTGGGCCGCCAGGTAGCGCAGGGCGACGGGGTCGAGGCCCCGGCCGCGGACGATCGAGACGGCGTAGTGCGGGGTGTCCAGGCCGTGCGCGAAGGCGAGCCAGCGGCGCACCAGGATGCCGACGGGCGTCCCGGCCCGCGCCAGCGACGCGAGCACCAGGCCCCGGCCGCGCTCGCGCAGCAGCGTCTCGGCGACGGTGCCGACGGCGACGGCCATCCGGCGGGCGCAGACGTGCAGCGCCTGGTGGAACAGCTCCTGGTACTCGGGGCTCGGCCGGTACTCGACCGGCAGCGACTCGGCGTAGTGCGCGCCGCCGTGCTGGACGGCCTCCTCGCGCTCCTCGGTGGGGGCTTCGAGCGGGACGCCGGAGAGGTCCTTGAGCAGCCAGGCCACCTCGTCGGGGCGGTAGGACGAGAACCCCGGACCCCTCAGTGGCCGCGGAAGCGGGGGGGACGGAGGAGCAACCGGCCGGTGCGAGGGCAGCACCGCGAGCACCACCCGGTCGGTGACCTGCCGCAGCTGCGTGAGCAGCGCGCGCTCGCCCTCGGCCAGCGCCGCCGTGTCGGCGACGTCGTCGACGACCAGCACGACGGCGTCGAAGCGGCGGGCCGGGTCGGCGCCCGGAGCGACGTTGTAGGCGTAGCGCTCGCGCGAGGCGTCGTCCTGCGGATCGTCGTGGGCGGGGAAGGCGAGGCGGGTGCGGATGGCGTAGCCGGGGTCGTCGACGGCCAGGACGGGCGAGCGGGTCGTGGTGGAGTAGCGGACGCGGTCGCCGCCGAGCCGCTCGGCGAGCGCGCCGGCCAGGCGCAGCGGCGCGTACATCAGCTCCTCGAATCCCAACACCAGGACTCGTCCGGGGAGTTCGCCACCCAGCGCGTCGGCCGCCTGCCCGGCCAGCGCGGGCAGGGCGGCGTCGAGCCGGGCGCGGTGCTCGGGGGTGAAGCCGTGCCGTCCGCCGTCCGGAAGGCCGGCCGGCCAGTCGAGGTCGACGCGGACGAGGGGGGCGGGCGCACCGCCGGTCGGGGCTTCCGGGGCCGGACCGGCCTCGGCTATCAGCCGGTCGGCGCGGTCGAGGATGTCGGGGGGCAGCCGGACGGCGCCGCTGGCTGCGGCCACCAGGTCCAGCCGGACGCCGAGTTCGGTGGCGGCGTCGGCGAGGCGGCGCCGGTCGGCCTCGGTGCGCAGGTCGACCAGGGCGGCGAGGACGTAGTGGGAGCGCGGGTGGCGCGCGTGCAGTTCGCGGATGGTGTTGAGGACCGTCCGTCCGGTCGAGAGCTCGTCGTCGACGAGCACCAACGGGCCGTCGCCGGCGAGGAGTCGGGGGTCGGCCGGGAGCAGCAGGTGCGCGGTCGCGTGCGAGTGCTCCTCGGCGAAGCCGCCGAGCGGGCGCACGCCGGGCACCGGGCGTCTGGTGGAGTGGAGGTAGGGAGCGTCGAGGCCGTCGGCGACGCTGTGGCCGAGTGCCGTCGCGGTCTCCGCGTAGCCGAGGACGACGGCGCGCGCGGCCGCCTCGGCGCCGAGCAGTTCGCGAACCCGCCGGCCGAGGTCGAGCCCGGCGCCGTGGACGACCGACGGGCGCTGCGGCACGTGCTTGCCGAGCACGGTGGAGACCAGCAGGTGGGCGCGTTTGCGGTTCTCGCGCAGGGCCAGGCCGACCAGGTCGGTGAGGCGGTCGGATCCGACGAGGCCGACCCCCGCCCGGTCGGCGACCCAACGGCCGGTCCACGTCTGCTGTGCTGTCACTGCGGTCCCGCTTTCAGTGGTACGACGGTACGGTTCTCACAACTCCGCGAGGCCAGGCCCTGCAAGGGCGCAGCCCTCCCGGCTCCGGTCACTCGGTCACTCGGTCACCCGGTCAAGGTGCTCACCAGCAGCTCTGCGAAGCCCACGTCCTCCCGCGCCACGCCGAACACCTCCGCGCGCAGCAGCACCCGCTCCGCCCAGGCCCGGTGCGGCCGGGCCTCGTTCATCTTGTTGGTGTACGCCGAACGCAGGACCCCGCCACCGCCCCGCTCCTGCCGCAGGACGTCCCGGGCGTCGCAGTACTCCTCGTGCGTGACGACGGAGAGCGCGTGCACCGCGGGCACGTGGCTGGGGTGGATGCAGGTCTTGCCCAACAGCCCGTTCGCGCGGTCGAGTTGGATTTCCCGGATCAGCCCGTCGAGGTCGTGCTCGATGATCCGCCGCCGGACCCCCTCGCCCGCACCGGGCACCCGGCGCGGGCCGGACGCGAACGGGGTGCGGCGCAGCCGCGGCCGGAACATCCGTTCCTGGAGCGGGAAGTACTCCCAGACCGGGCCCGTGATGGTGTGCCCGGTGCCGTCCGCCCGCCCGAGGACGTTGACGACGTCGCCGATCACCCCGGCCACCAGCGCGACGTCGTACGCGGTGAGGTCGGGCGAGCGCCGCAGTCCGTACGCGGAGCAGAGGTCGGTGACGCCGAGGCGGACGGCGAGCACGCGGTCGCGGTGCTCGGCCAGCAGCCGGGCGATGCCGAACAGCTGCGCGCGCCGGGTCTCCAGATGGGCGAGCTCGGGCGATTCCAGGACGGGCATCGCGAACAGCCGCCGCCCGCAGGCGCGCTCGGCCTCGGCGAGCGCGGCCAGGTACGCGCCGCCGCCGCGCTCGGTGAACTTGGGCAGGACGAAGCCGCTGAGCAGCCCGACGGCCGCCCCGAGCCGTCGGGTGAGGTCGACGATCTGGGAGGCAGCGCGAACTCTGATGAAGAGCAAGGGATGAGACTGTGTGCAGTCGGTGAAATCCCTGACCAGGTCGCCCAAATGCTCGACCAGGTTGCGCTCTCCCGCGTCCACCTCGTGGTCGCCGATCGCGTCCTCCAGGCACAGCACCATCGAAACCACGCCCCGAGCAGCCTGTTTGCGGATGTCGGCGGCCAGCGCGGGCCGCGTCGCGGGGCAGTAGAGGGTGCCTCCGAGGGCGGTGGCGAGCACGGCCGCGTCGCCGTCCGGGGAGAACGGCCGGGGCGGTTCGAGGAAGAGCCGACCGCGTACGTCGTCGGCGAGGTGGCCGAAATGGCGCAAGGTGCTCTCCTCAGAGGTTTCGACGCCCGCCGGCACGGTTCCGGGGTGCGAAGCGACGCGCGGCGGCGCGGGACGACACGAGGGTTAACCGGTCCACCGACCACGGTGGTTCCCGATCACCCGTGCGCACGCACCGCCCGCACCTCGCGCCAGGGGCGACTTCCAGCCGAACACGGCTCGACCGCCGCCCCGAACCGCAGGGCCACCGGAAGGCTACCGTCCGCTTGACCCGGTCCAGGCCACGCCGGGGAACGGGCCGTCAAACGCAAGCGTTGGCAAAATCCGGCACAATCCCGACGGCCTCGGTCACGTTGTCCGAAGGGGTGGCGAACAGGCAGGATGGTCGGCTATGACGCACGTGATGGCCAAGGGCGCCAACATCGCACTGCCGGCGGCGGCGGTCCGCGCCGTGCTGCGCTGGAGCGCCACGCCCGGTGCGCCGGACGTGGACGCGTCCGCGCTGCTGCTCGGCGCGGGCGGCAAGGTCCGTTCGGATGCCGACTTCGTCTTCTACAACCAGCCGCGGCACCCCTCAGGCCTGGTGCGCCACCTGCCCAAGCAGCGGACCCCGGACGGTGCCGAGATCACCGACACCGTCGAGGTCGAGCTGGCCAAGCTGTCGGCCGACGTCGACCGGGTGGTGCTGGCGGGCTCCTCCGAGGGCGGCGCCTTCGGCGCGGTGGTCGGGCTGCGCGTGCTGCTCTTCGACGCCTCGACCGGCGAGAACGGGCCCGCGATCGCCGAGTTCGCGATCACCGACGCCGACACGGTCACCGCGCTGGTGGTGGGCGAGCTGTACCGGCGCTCCGGCAGCTGGAAGTTCCGGGCGGTCGGCCAGGGCTACTCCGCCGGGCTGATCGGCCTGGCGACCGACTTCGGCATCACCGTCGACGACGAGGCCGAGCCGGCGGCCCAGCAGCCCGCCACCCCGGCGCCCGCCCACGCCGTCGACCCGCGCAGCACCCCGCTGCCGGCGTCGCGCCCCGCCTCCCAGGTCGAGCCCGACACGTTCACGCTGGCCCCGGCCGTCCCGCAGAACGCGGCCGCACCGGCGACCCCGCCACCGCCCACCAAGGCACCGGCCGCCGGCCCCGCCGCGCCCCCGCCACCGGCGAACCCGCCCACGATGACCCCGCCACCCGCCACGGCACCGCCCACCGCCCCGCCGTCGAACACACCCCCGCCGATGCCATCCACGCACCCCGCCCCGCAGCCCGGCACCGGTTACGGCTACCCGCCGCCCCCGCAGCCCGGCACGGGGTACGGCTACCCGCCGCCGCCCGGCCACACCGCCCCGCAGCAGCCCGCGCCCGGCTACGGCTACCCGCCGCCCCGGCCCGGCACCGGCTACGGTTACCCCCAGCCGACCCAGCCGGTCCCGCACCAGCAGCACCCCGACGGCTACGGCTACCCGTCCCAGGCCCCGCCCCCACCGCCGCCGACCGCGCCGACGTCCCAGTCCGCGCCGACGAACCAGAACCAGCCCCAGGCCGAGGAGTTCGCGCTGCCCCCACAGGGCCCGCAGTTCCAGCCCCGCTGAGCACCGACACCCGCCCCAGCGGCCCCGCCGGGCCCCGAGGCCGCGTGGTTCACACCGTCAGTCGCCCTGGTTCTTGTACCCGCGCTGCCACTGCATCCCGAACCCGTACAGCCGGTCGATGTCCGCCTGGAACCCGTTGACGTACCGCACCTCGCGGCGCACCGTCAGCTGGTTGTCCCCGGCGTTCTCGATCAGCACCACTGCGCACGACCGCGCCGCCCGCGCGCGCTCCTCCAGCTTGATCTCGATCCGCGGCCCGGTCTGCGGCACGATCGTCACCACCGCGTGCGACTGCTCGAAGGCCGGGGTTCCGTCGTAGATGTAGACGAAGACGAGCAGCCGTTTGAACTTGTCCTTCTTCTCCAGGTTCACGTACATCGTCTCGCCCGACGGCGCCCCGTACTGGTCGTCGCCGCTGAGCTTGATGTACGGCGGGTCCCGCAGGTCGCCGAAGAAGTTGCCGAGCGGCTGCACCACGCCCCGGGTGCCGTCGGTGAGTTCGTACATGCACGCCAGGTCGAGGTCGACGTTGACCTGTTCGTTCGCCTGCGCCGCCGGCTCCACCGGGCTGAAGATGCGCGGGCTGAAGAAGCGCTTGAGCGTCTCCCGGGTGCTGGGGCGGCCGGCGCCGGAGCGCATGGTCCAGTGCAGGTTGACGTAGAGGTAGCCGGTGGTGGCCGCGGCGCCGGTGATCGCGTGCTGCGGGACCGACTTGGTGAGGGTGACCTTGTGCTGGCCGCCCGGGTTGTCGAAGGTGTAGCTCCGGTCGCCGCGCAGGTACTCCCAGATCGAGACCATCCAGTCCTCCCCCTGCTCCCGCCAGGCGATCTGACGGTACGCCACTCCATGATCGGGCATCGGCCCGGCCGACGGATACCCCGGCCTCCTTCCCCCTACCCGATCCGGCCTTCCTCCGTTCACCGAACTTCACCGGAGGGCCGATTGACGGGAGGAAGCCGCCCTCCCGTAACATGCCGCCCCTTCGGACGCGATATCGTCTCTCCGCACAGGTGTCCCGTCCGCCCCCTGCGCGGGCGCGGTGGGCACACCGTGCGGCGACGAACGAAACGGGCGGTCCGTCAGGCCCGGCCCGTACGGCGGGACCTGGCCGCCTGTGTCGCCCCCCGTGAAACCTGTCCCCTGCGGAAACACGAGGCCCGACCCGCAATGAACCTGACCTCCATACAGCTGGTCTGGACCGTCGTCGGCGGCGCAGCCCTGCTGTTCGTCGCCGTCCTCATGGCGACGCTGCGATTCAAGAACGCGAAGAAGGACGAGTCCGGTGACTCCTGGGAGCGCAGCGAGGAGCGGCGCCGCCGCAAGGAGATGATCTACGGGATCTCCTCCTACACGCTGCTGTTCTGCTGCGCCGGCGTCGCGGCCGCGCTGTCCTTCCACGGCCTGGTGGGCTTCGGCAAGGAGAACCTGGGCCTGTCGAACGGCTGGGAGTACCTCGTCCCGTTCGGCCTGGACGGCGCCGCGATGTTCTGCTCGGTGCTCGCGGTCCGCGAGGCCAGCCACGGTGACGCCGCGCTCGGCTCGCGCCTGCTGGTCTGGGTGTTCGCGATCGCCTCGGCCTGGTTCAACTGGGTGCACGCGCCGCGCGGCCTCGGCCACGCCGGCGCCCCGCAGTTCTTCTCCGGCATGTCGATCTCGGCGGCCATCCTGTTCGACCGGGCGCTGAAGCAGACCCGCAAGGCCGCGCTGCGCGAGCAGGGCCTGGTGCCGCGCCCGCTGCCGCAGATCCGCATCGTCCGCTGGCTGCGCGCCCCGCGCGAGACGTACGCGGCGTGGTCCCTGATGCTGCTGGAGAACGTCCGCAGCCTGGACGAGGCGGTCGAGGAGGTGCGCGAGGAGCGCCAGGCGAAGCAGGACGCGAAGGCGCGCGCCCGCACCGCCGACCGCCGCGAGCGGGCCGAGCTGAAGGCCCTCTCCCGGCGCCAGGGCGGCATGCTGTCGCGGGCCCGCGCCGACCGCCAGCTGCCCGCGCTCGCCTCGGCCGGCGACGGCCCGACCGCTACGGAGCCTGCCCTAGCCGCCGGGTCGGACACCGCCTCCCCCGCCTCGACGGGCTCCCTCTTCGAGCCCGCCTCCCGCAGCGCCCTGGACACCGGCCGCACCGCACGTGCGGCCGTCGGCTCGTCCTCCTACTCGTCGCCGACGACGTACGCGTCGTCCTCCAGCGGCACCTCGTCGTCCTTCGGCACCTCGTCCGCCTTCGACACGGCGGGCTCCGCCCGCCGCAGCTCGGCGATCGACCTCACGGCCGACGACGACACGCTGTCGATGCCGAAGCTGGACTCCCTGGAGCGCAAGCTGCGTGCCATCGAGCAGCAGCTCGGCTGACCGACGACCACCGCATGCGAGACGGCCGCCCCCGGAATCCCGGAGGCGGCCGTCTCGCATGCGGTGAACAGGCTGGAAGGGCTACTTGCCCGCGCCCACCAGCTCCTTCTCCTCGCCCGCGTCCTCGCGCCGGTTGCGCAGGATCGACGAGCCGAGCGCGAGCCCGATGAAGGCGACACCGATCAGGCCGGTGACGATCTCCGGGATGTGGTACTTGATGCCGACCAGCAGGATCACCGCGAGCGCGCCGATCGCGTAGTGCGCGCCGTGCTCCAGGTAGACGTAGTCGTCCAGGGTGCCCTTGCGGACCAGGAAGACGGTCAGCGAGCGGATGTACATCGCGCCGATGCCGAGGCCCAGCGTGATCATGAAGATGTCCTGGGAGATGGCGAACGCGCCCACCACGCCGTCGAAGGAGAACGAGGCGTCCAGCACCTCCAGGTAGAGGAAGAGGAAGAACGCGGCCTTGCCGCTCACCTGGACCAGCGACCTGCCGGCCTTCGCGTCCTCCTCCTCGCGCTCGGCCTCGGACTCCAGGCCCGACTCGAAGATCGACGAGAGCCCGCCGACCACGAGGTAGGTGACCAGGCCGAGGACCCCGGCGAGCAGGACGGTCTCGGCGTGCGCGCCCGCGAAGAGGTGGGCGGCGAGCACCAGGGCGACCAGCGCGATCACCGACGAGAAGGCGTCCAGCTTGCCGGCCTTCTCCAGCGGACGCTCGATCCAGGACAGCCAGTTGTGCTCCTTCTCCTCGAACGCGAAGTCCAGGAAGATCATGAGCAGGAAGACGCCGCCGAAGGCCGTGATCGCCGGGTTGGCCGCCTCCAGGTACTGGCCGTAGGTGAGGCCGTCGTGCGTCTTGCCGGAGTGCAGCGCGAGGTCGACGACCGTCGCGGGGTTGAGCTTCGCGGTGAGGCCGACGACCAGCAGCGGGAAGACCAGGCGCATGCCGAAGACGGCGATCAGCACGCCGACGGTCAGGAAGATCTTCTGCCAGTACGGGTTCATCCGCTTCAACACCGTGGCGTTGACCACCGCGTTGTCGAACGACAGGGAGATCTCCAGGACCGAGAGGATCAGCACGATGCCGAACCCCTCGGCTCCCCAGAGGAGACCGGCCGCGATCAGGCCGACGGCGGTGATCGCGAACGACCAGCCGAAAGTGCGGAGGAACACGGGACTTGGTTACCTTTCAGGATGTTTCGGGCGTGCCCAGGTGCGGCCTCGTCCCGAGACGTCCCGACCGGGTGCCGCCCGGTCAGGTCACCTCCGCACTGCCCTCTGTTCTCATGACCATGGAGTGGATGCGCTTGGTCCGTCTTCCGCTGCTGTCAACCCCTCACTGGACGTTCACGCCGAAGTCGAGGGCGATGCCGCGCAGGCCGGAGGCGTAACCCTGGCCCACCGCGCGGAACTTCCACTCGCCCGCGTACCGGTACAGCTCGCCGAAGATCATCGCGGTCTCGCTGGACGCGTCCTCGGTGAGGTCGTAGCGGGCGATCTCCCGCCCGTCCACGGAGTCGACGACCCGGATGAACGCGTTGCGCACCTGGCCGAAGTTCTGCAGCCGCGCCTCGGCCTCGTAGATCGAGACGGCGAAGACGACCTTCTCGGCCTGGGCCGGGACCAGCTCCAGGTTGACGAGGAGCTCCTCGTCGTCACCGGAGTCGTCCCCTCCGGTGAGGTTGTCGCCCTGGTGCTCGACGGAACCCTCCGGACTCCTGAGGTTGTTGTAGAAGACGAAGTACTCGTCCCCCAGCACCCGGCCACCGCCGCAGATCAGCGCGCTCGCGTCGAGGTCGAACGGCGCACCGGTGGTGGAGCGGGCGGACCAGCCGAGTCCGATCTGCACCTGCCTCAGATTCGGCGCGGCCTTGCTGAGCGAGACGTTCCCGCCCTTGGCGAGCGTGACGACCATGACTGTTCTTCCTCCCTTGCCTTCTCCCGGGGCGCGGTGTTCGGCGCGACATTCCAGGTTTAGTCGCCCGAGGCCCCGGCCGGCCCCCTTGAGCCGCCTGAACTTCCTGAACTCACATCCTCGCAGCGCCCCCGGGCAGCACGAAGCCGGGGCGACCGCGAACCTTCGGGTCCACGGTCGCCCCGGCCGGGTGACGCGGTGTCGGGGCGCCGACGCCCCGACGAACGAACGGCGGATCAGACGTTGACGCCGAAGTCCTGGGCGATGCCGCGCAGGCCCGAGGCGTAGCCCTGGCCGATGGCGCGGAACTTCCACTCGCCGCCGCCCCGGTACAGCTCGCCGAAGACCATCGCGGTCTCGGTCGAGGCGTCCTCGGAGAGGTCGTAGCGGGCGAGCTCCTTGTTGTCGGCCTGGTTGACCACGCGGATGAACGCGTTGCGCACCTGGCCGAAGTTCTGCAGCCGCGCCTCGGCGTCGTAGATGGAGACCGGGAAGACGATCTTCTGGACGTCGGCCGGGACGGCGGCCAGGTTGACCCTGATCGCCTCGTCGTCGCCCTCGCCCTCACCGGTGCGGTTGTCACCGGTGTGCTCGACCGAGCCGTCCGGGCTGCGCAGGTTGTTGAAGAAGACGAAGTTGCCGTCCGTGGCCACCTTGCCGAGGTCGTTGCAGAGCAGCGCGCTGGCGTCCAGGTCGAAGTCCGTGCCGGTGGTGGTCCGGACATCCCAGCCCAGGCCGACGACGACGGCCGCGAGGCCCGGGGCCTCCTTGGTGAGCGAGACGTTGCCGCCCTTGCTGAGGCTGACTCCCACGTGTCCTCCAAGAATCGGGAGGCACGCGCTGGCGCCCCCGGTGGTGCGGTGCGAGGCGCGAGCCCGCCTGGCGGCTCCCGCGCCTCATCCGATCAACGGACCGAGCGTAGTTCGAAGTTCCCGCACCGGCCCGAGGACGCACCGCGGAGGAGGCGTCGCCGGGAACGCACCGCCGGGAACGCGGACGGGCCCGGGTGCGGCTGTCCGCGCCCTCGGCGGACAGCCGCACCCGGGCCCGTGGGGCCGCGGGCGCCCGTCAGAGCGCGCCGAGGACCCGCAGGTACTCCTGCTCGTCCCGGGCGTCCGGGAGGTCGTTCACGATGCTCCAGCGGACCACGCCGGCCTTGTCGATCACGAAGGTGCCGCGGACGGCGCAGCCCTTCTCGTCGTTGAACACGCCGTAGGCGCGGGAGACCTCACCGTGCGGCCAGAAGTCGGACAGCAGCGGGTACTCCAGGCCCTCCTGCTCGGCGAAGACGCGCTGGGTGAACGGCGAGTCGTTGGAGATCCCGAGCACCTGGACGTCCTCGTTCTGCAGCCGCGGCAGCTCCTTCTGGATCGCGCAGACCTCGCCGGTGCAGACACCGGTGAACGCGAACGGGTAGAAGACCAGGACGACGTTCTTCTCGCCCCGGAAGTCGGAGAGCTTGACCAGCTCGCCGTGCTGGTTCCTGAGCTCGAAGTCCGGAGCCTCGGTACCGACCTCGATGGCCATGGTGGGACCTTTCTGACGCGACGGCGCCGCGCGGCGGGCGCGGCGAGCCACATCCTCGCATCCGTTCGGGTGTGTTCGGCCGGACGGGTCAGGCCGACGGCCGTCCGGTCACCCGCGTTCGCCTTGGGCGAACAGCCCCTCCGGCGACGCGTCCGACCCGGGCGCGGAAACGGCCGGGCCCCGCTGGAGGAAGCTCCAGCGGGGCCCGGCCGGGGGCCTTCAGCGGCCCGGTGCCAGGTGCCCGGTCAGCGCCTGCCGCCCGGCTTGGCGGCGGACTTGGTCGCCAGGCGGGTGGCCGCCCAGTCCTTGGCGACCGCGATCGAGCTGGTCTGCGAGAGGCCGGCGGTGCGGGCGGCGTCCGCGATGTCCGAGGCCTCGATGTGGCCGTCGCGGCCGGTCTTGGGCGTCAGCAGCCAGATGAGGCCGCCCTCGGCCAGGTACTCCAGGGCGTCGACGAGGGCGTCGGTCAGGTCCCCGTCGTCGTCGCGGTGCCACAGCAGGACGGCGTCGGCGACGTCGTCGTAGTCCTCGTCGACGAGATCCGTCCCGGTGAGCTCCTCGATGCCCTCGCGGAGATCCTGGTCAGTGTCTTCGTCGTACCCCAGCTCCTGAATGATCTGGCCCTCTTCGAAGCCGAGACGGGCCGCCGGGTTGGACTTGTCCGCGGGGTCCGCGGTCGCGCTCACGGGAATAACCTCCAGTATTCGGCTCGGCGTCCATGCCGAGGCTGTGGCCGTAGTCCACACGGGCGCGGCGGTTCGCGCAAGTACCCGACCCCCGATCCCCTCCAAAGGTTGACGTGTCGCAGCGGGACACGCCGGTCGAGGTGTCGGGAATCACACCGATTTGCCCTTCTCTGCATGAGACAAGGATGCTTCGGGTGGTCCCGGCCCACAGGGCGTACGCGTGCCCGAGATGCGAACGGCATTCGGGTCCGCGTGTGCGCGGGCGTAGAGTCTCCTGTTGGCCCTCACCCCGGCCGCCCGCCATCGGGCGGACGGGAAACCAGGTCGGACCACCTCTTTTCGTAACACCCGGGGGTGCGCGGCGCAGGCGAAGACGCCTGAACCGCTCACCGCCAGACCGTCCCGCCCACCAGGCGGAACGGTTACCGATCGGTAGAGATGACGGATCTCCGAGCGCGGTAGCACGATGGAGGCGGCGCGACACACCTCAGTTTCGACCGACAGTGAAGGAACAGCGTGGCTTCCGGATCCGATCGCAACCCGATCATCATTGGCGGCCTTCCGAGTCAGGTCCCGGACTTCGATCCCGAGGAGACCGCGGAATGGCTGGAGTCGCTTGACGCGGCCATCGACGAGCGGGGGCGCGAGCGTGCCCGTTACCTGATGCTCCGCCTGATCGAGCGCGCCCGCGAGAAGCGTGTCGCCGTGCCCGAGATGCGCAGCACGGACTACGTCAACACCATCGCCACCAAGGACGAGCCGTTCTTCCCCGGCAACGAGGAGATCGAGCGCAAGATCCTGAACGCGACCCGCTGGAACGCGGCCGTCATGGTCTCCCGGGCCCAGCGCCCCGGCATCGGCGTGGGCGGCCACATCGCCACCTTCGCCTCCTCCGCGTCGCTCTACGACGTCGGCTTCAACTACTTCTTCCGCGGCAAGGACGCCGAGGGCGAGTCCGGCGACCAGATCTTCTTCCAGGGCCACGCCTCCCCCGGCATCTACGCCCGCGCCTTCCTCCTGGACCGGCTCACCGAGCAGCAGCTCGACGCGTTCCGCCAGGAGAAGTCGAAGGCCCCGTACGGCCTGTCCAGCTACCCGCACCCGCGGCTGATGCCGGACTTCTGGGAGTTCCCGACCGTCTCGATGGGCCTCGGCCCGCTCGGCGCGATCTACCAGGCCCGGATGAACCGCTACCTGGAGCACCGCGGCATCAAGGACACCTCCGACTCGCACGTGTACGCCTTCCTCGGCGACGGCGAGATGGACGAGCCGGAGTCGCTGGGCCAGCTGTCGCTGGCCGCGCGCGAGGGCCTGGACAACCTGACCTTCGTGGTCAACTGCAACCTGCAGCGCCTGGACGGCCCGGTCCGCGGCAACGGCAAGATCATCCAGGAGCTGGAGTCCCAGTTCCGGGGTGCCGGCTGGAACGTGATCAAGCTGGTCTGGGACCGCAGCTGGGACCCGCTGCTCGCGCAGGACCGCGACGGCGTCCTGGTCAACAAGCTGAACACCACGGTGGACGGCCAGTTCCAGACCTACGCCACCGAGACCGGCGAGTACATCCGCGAGCACTTCTTCGGCTCCGACCTGCGCCTGCGCAAGATGGTCGAGAGCATGACCGACCAGCAGATCCAGCACCTGGGTCGCGGCGGCCACGACCACAAGAAGATCTACGCGGCGTTCAAGGCGGCCCGCGAGCACAAGGGCCAGCCGACGGTCATCCTCGCCCAGACGGTCAAGGGCTGGACGCTCGGCCCCAACTTCGAGGGCCGCAACGCCACCCACCAGATGAAGAAGCTGACGGTCGAGGACCTGAAGCGCTTCCGCGACCGGCTGCACCTGCCGATCACCGACAAGCAGCTCGAGGAGGGCTACCCGCCCTACTACCACCCGGGCCGCAACTCGGAGGAGATCCAGTACATGCACGACCGCCGCCAGGAGCTCGGCGGCTACGTGCCGACCCGCAAGGTGCGCCCGCGCAAGCTGGAGCTGCCCGGCGACGACGCGTACAAGGCGGTCAAGAAGGGTTCCGGCAACCAGACCATCGCCACCACCATGGCGTTCGTCCGGCTGCTCAAGGACCTCATGCGGGACAAGGGCATCGGCAACCGCTTCGTGCCGATCGCGCCCGACGAGTACCGCACCTTCGGCATGGACTCGCTCTTCCCGTCGGCGAAGATCTACAACCCGCTCGGCCAGACCTACGAGTCGGTCGACCGCGATCTGCTCCTCGCCTACAAGGAGTCGCCGAAGGGCCAGATGCTGCACGACGGCATCTCCGAGGCCGGCTGCACCGCCTCGCTGATCGCCGCCGGCTCGGCCTACGCCACCCACGGCGAGCCGCTGATCCCGGTGTACGTCTTCTACTCGATGTTCGGGTTCCAGCGCACCGGCGACCAGTTCTGGCAGATGGCCGACCAGTTGGCCCGCGGCTTCGTGCTCGGCGCCACCGCCGGCCGCACCACGCTGACCGGTGAGGGCCTCCAGCACGCCGACGGCCACTCGCACCTGCTGGCCTCCACCAACCCGGGCGTCGTGGCCTACGACCCGGCGTACGGCTTCGAGATCGCGCACATCGTCCAGGACGGTCTGCGCCGGATGTACGGTTCCAGCGCCGAGCACCCCCACGGCGAGGACGTGTTCTACTACCTCACCGTCTACAACGAGCCGATCAAGATGCCGGCCGAGCCCGAGAACGTGGACGTCGAGGGCATCCTCAAGGGTCTGCACCGGTACGCGCCGGCCACCGCCGGCCAGATCCCGGCCCAGATCCTCGCCTCCGGCGTGGCGGTGCCGTGGGCCCTGGAGGCCCAGCGCATCCTCGCCGAGGAGTGGAACGTCAAGGCCGACGTCTGGTCCGCGACCTCCTGGAACGAGCTGCGCCGCGACGCGGTGGAGGCCGAGGAGTTCAACCTGCTGCACCCCGAGGAGCAGCAGCGCGTCCCGTACGTGACCCAGAAGCTCCAGGGCGCCGAGGGCCCGTTCGTCGCCGTGTCCGACTGGATGCGTGCGGTGCCGGACCAGATCTCCCGCTGGGTGCCGGGCCAGTACCAGTCGCTGGGTGCCGACGGCTTCGGCTTCGCCGACACCCGTGGCGCCGCCCGCCGCTTCTTCCACATCGACGCGCAGTCGGTCGTCCTGGCGGTGCTCACCGAGCTCGCCAAGCAGGGCAAAATCGACCGCAGCGCGCTGAAGGAGGCGGTGGACCGCTACCAGCTGCTCGACGTGGCCGCGGCCGACCCGGGTGCCGCCGGCGGCGACGCCTGATCCGCCCGTAGGCACGGAAGGGCCGGACTCCCGCAACGGGGGTCCGGCCCTTCCGGTGTTCCCGGAGGAGGAAGGCGGCCCGTCTTCAACCCCCCGCCTGCGCGGGGGTGAAGACAGGCCCTACGGAGATCAGATGTGCACGGCCGGGCCCGCGTCGGTGGCGCCCCGGCGGGTGAGCAGGCCGAGCAGGGCGGCGCCGAAGGCCACCACGGCGGCCACCGCGAAGGCGAGCGACATGCCGCTCACGAAGGACTCGTGGACCGCGCCGGCCATGCCGTCCACCACCTGCTGCGGGGTGCCGGGCGGGGCCGGCGGGGCGATGCCGAGCTGGGCGGCCTGCTTGAGGCCCTCGGCCTGCGGGCCCTCGACCGGCGGCAGGCCGGCCCTGGCCCAGTTGCCGGGCAGCACGTCGCCGACCTCGGCGGCCATCAGCGCGCCCAGCACCGCGGTGCCGAGGCTGCCGCCGACCTGCATGGCGGCCTGCTGGAGGCCGCCGGCCACGCCGGACAGCTCCAGCGGGGCGTTGCCGACGATCACCTCGGTGGCGCCGACCATGACCGGGCTGATGCCGAGGCCCATCAGGACGAACCAGAGCGACATCACGCCGGTGCCGGAGCCGGTGTCCAGGGTGGACATGCCGAACATGGCGGTGGTGGTGATCAGCATGCCGACCACGATCGGGATGCGCGGGCCGAGCTTGCCGATCGCGATGCCGGCGACCGGCGACCCGACGATCATCATGCCGGTCATCGGGAGCAGGTGGACGCCCGCCCGGACCGGCGTCATCCCGTGCACGTTCTGCAGGTAGAAGGTCACGAAGAAGATCGCGCCGAAGAACGCGAAGGCCATCAGCACCATCAGCAGCGTGCCCGCCGACAGCGGCACCGAGCGGAACAGGCCGAGCGGGATCAGCGGCTCCTTCGCCTTGGCCTGCCAGAGCGCGAACAGCACCATCAGCACGACGGCGCCGCCGAGGAACAGCAGCGTCCTCGTGTCGCCCCAGCCCCACTCGGGGGCCTTGATGATGCCGAAGACGAGGGCGAACATCGCCACCGACAGCAGCGCGATGCCCGGCACGTCGAAGGACCTGGCGGCGTTCTCGGCCCGGACGTCCTTGACCACCAGCAGGCCGAGGACGAGCGCGATCAGGCCGACCGGGATGTTGATGAAGAACACCGACTCCCAGCTGACGTGCTCGACCAGCAGCCCGCCGACGATCGGGCCGGCCGCGGTGGAGGCGCCGATCACGCCGCCCCAGATGCCGATCGCCATGTTGAGCTTCTCGGCCGGGAACGCCCCGCGCAGCAGGCCGAGCGCGGCCGGCTGGAGCAGCGCGCCGAACAGGCCCTGCAGGACGCGGAAGGCGATGACGGTCCGGATGTTCCCGGCGAAGCCGATCGCGGCCGAGGTGGCGGCGAAGCCGACCGCGCCGACCAGGAACGTGGTCTTGTGCCCGAAGCGGTCGCCGATCTTGCCGGCGGTGATCAGGAAGACCGCGAGCGCCAGCAGGTAGCCGCTGGTCACCCACTGGATCTCGGACGGCGCGGCCTTCAGCTTCTCCTGGATGACCGGGTTGGCGATCGCGACGATCGTGCCGTCCAGGGCGACCATCATCACGCCGACCGCGACGGTCAGCAGGGTCAGCCAGGGGTGGCCCTTGATCCCACCCCCCGGCGGTGCCGGGCGCTGCGGCGGGTCGTCCGCCTTGGCGTTGTTGACGACGGACTGGCTCATCTGGGGCCCTCCACGGGCGTGTGCGGCGAACGGAACCGAATGGACGTGGCCGTGGCGCCCCGGCCCACCCGTCCCCACGAGCTGCCCGGCCCGGCGGGCGCCACTTCCGGCAGATTATGTCAGCCACTGACATTCGGCAAAGGCTGACTTCTGGCCAGTGCTGTCATTTGTCAGGCCGCTAAGGTGGTCCTCCCACCCCGACCGCACCCGCGCCCGGAAGGCCCCGCCATGGCCGCTCACGCCCCCCACCCCACCGCCGCCCCCGAGGACCTCGGACGGGTACCCGGACTGCGCGAGCGCAAGAAGCAGCAGACCCGCGACGCCCTCGTCCAGGCCGCCCACGTGCTCTTCCTCAGCCAGGGCTTCGCGCAGACGACCGTCGACGAGATCGCCACCGCCGTCGACGTCTCCCAGCGCACCTTCTTCCGCTACTTCGCCAACAAGGACGAGGTCGCGCTCGCCGTCATGGCCGACGCCGAGGACTACTTCATCGAGTGCCTGCGCCACCGCCCCGCCGCCGAGACCCCGCTCCAGGCCCTGCGCGCCTCGATCGTCAAGGCCTGGCGCGACCTCGGGAGCGCGGAGCGGACCGGGCTCGGCTCGATCCGCAGCGCCCTCGAACTCATGCGGATGATCGAGGAGACGCCCACCCTGCTCGCCGCCCACCTGCGCCGGGTCACCGAGCAGGAGCGGGTGGTGGTCCAGGTGATCGCCGAGCGCGAGGGGCTGGACCCCGCCGAGGACCTGCGCCCCACCGTCCTCGCCGCCGTCTTCGCCAGCGTGCTGCGCGCCGCCCACCTGTCCTGGAAGGCCGACCAGGAACCCGCCGGCCCGGAGGGCATGATCGCCGTCATCGAGCGGCACTTCGACCAGCTCGGCCCCGCCCTGGCCGGCCACTGGCGGGGCACCCCGGAGTAGCACCGGGGTCATACCCGGGTACTACGCGGAATCCGGGCCCCCGGTCCGACGCCGCCCGAGCCGCCCGCACCTACGCTGGCGGGATGATCGCCCCGCCTCCCGGGAAGCCCCGCGGCCCGTCCCCGCGCGCGCTGCTCGCGCCGCTGCTCAGCCCGTCCACCGACCACACGCCGCTCCTGGCGCAGGCGCGGCAGCCCTGGCTGCGCTACCTGCCGTACGTGTGCGCGCTGGCCGCGATCTCCGCGCTGCTGCCCAGCTCGATCAACGTGCTGGCCAACGACTACGGGATCGACACCGGGCTCGCGGCGGCCCTCGCCGTCGCGCAGACCGTGCCGCTGCTCCTGGCGCCGGCCCGGCCGCTGGCCGCCTGGTGGATGGTCGGGCTGACGGACCTCCTGACGTCCGCACTGGTCCTCACCACGGCCACCAGAACGGCACCGGTCTTCCCCTGGCCGGCCACCAGCCTGGTCGGGTACCTGCTGCTGATGCTGCCGCTCGCCCTCCGCGAGGCGCGGCGCACCCTGGTCGCGGTGTGGCTGGCCACCACCGCCGTGAGCCTCGTGTTCTCCGTGATCGGGGCGGTGCGCGACTGGGGCGGCGACAACAGCGTGCTGGCGATCGCCCTCACCGGCGCGGTCCTGGTCCTCGGCGGCGCCCTGCGGGAACGCGCCGAGGCGCGCCGGCTGCTCACCGAGCAGGAGCACATCAGCGAGGCCGAGCGGGAGCGCCGCACCCTGCTGGAGGAGCGCGCCCGGATCGCGCGCGAGCTGCACGACGTGGTGGCGCACCACATGTCGGTGATCGCCGTACAGGCGGCCAGCGCGCCGTACCGGATCAGCGGCGTCCCGGACGAGGCCGCCGAGGAGTTCACCGCGATCGCCGGCTCCGCGCGCGAGTCGCTCGCCGAGATGCGGCGCCTGCTGGGGGTGTTGCGCAGCGAGGAGTCCGCGGCCGAGAAGGCGCCGCAGCCGGGCGTGGAGCAACTCGGCCAGCTGGTCGAGACGGTGGGCCGGGCCGGGGTGCCGGCCGAGCTGACGGTGGCCCCGGGGCTGGCGGAGCGGGTGCCGCAGGCCGTCGCCCTCTCCGCGTACCGGATCGTCCAGGAGTCGCTGGCCAACGTCGTCCGGCACGCGCCCGGGGCGCGGACCTGGGTCTCGCTCACGGCCGACGGCCCGGCGCTGCTGGTCACCGTGGTGAACGCACCGCCGCCCGAGCGCACCGAGTCGCTGGAGGCCTCGGTCGAGGGCACCGGGCAGGGCCTGGTCGGAATGCGGGAACGCGTCCGGCTCGTCGATGGCAGGCTGGACACCGGCCCGCTGCCGGACGGCGGCTTCAAGGTGGCCGCCGTCCTGCCCCTCGACACCGCCCGGGAGACTCCCGCATGACCATCCGCGTGATCATCGTCGACGACCAGGCCATGGTGCGGGCCGGCTTCGCCGCCCTGCTGGGTGCCCAGAGCGACATCGACGTGGTGGGGGACGCGGCGGACGGCGCGCAGGCCCTGGAGGTCAGCGGCCGCACCCACCCGGACGTCGTCCTGATGGACGTCCGGATGCCCGGCATGGACGGCCTGGAGGCGGCCCGGCGGCTGCTCGACCCGGCCGCTGTCGGTCGGGGAGGTGGCGGCGCGCACCGGCCCAAGGTGCTGATGCTGACCACCTTCGACGTGGACGACTACGTGTACGAGGCGCTGCGCGCCGGGGCGAGCGGCTTCCTGCTGAAGGACGCCCCGCCGGCCGACCTGATCGCGGCCGTCCGGGTCGTGGCGGCCGGGGAGGCGCTGCTCGCGCCCTCGGTGACGCGCCGGCTGATCGAGGACTTCGCCCGCACCCGTCCGGCCAGGCGGCACGACCCCAGGGTGCGGCTCAACGGGCTGACCCCGCGCGAGACCGAGGTGCTGGAGCTGATCGCCCGCGGCCTGTCCAACCAGGAGATCGCCGGGCGCCTGGTGCTGGCCGAGCAGACGGTCAAGACGCACATCGGACGCATCCTCGCCAAGCTCGACCTGCGCGACCGCGCCCAGGCGGTCGTCCTCGCCTACGAGTCCGGACTCGTGACACCCGGCCAGTGACCCGCCCGTCCGCCTCCGGGCACGCCCTGCGGGTGCCCGGTGCCGACAGTCGGCGCTCCCTCGTCGCTCCCCCGCTCGCCTTCCTCGCCCGCCATCGGGCAGAGGGTCACCCTTCCGGCACCGGCACGCCCTTGGGCTCGGGGCGGGAGTGATACCCGGGTAGCACCCGGGACTTGGCCCCGCGGTGTGACGTCCGCAGGGCCGTCGCGTTCCTACCTTCCTCTCCGTCGCCAGCGAGCAACGGACGAGGGAGTACAGGGACATGCGCAATTTTCGGGCCGGGCGTGCGATCGCCGCCACCGTGGTGGCCCTCGCGGCGGTGCTCGGCGCGGGCGGCTGGGCCGCCGGCACCCAGCACGCCGTCACCGGCCCGCCGCCGGGCAGCGCCGGGTGGACGGCCGACACCGCGCTCGGCCTCCGGCTGCCCGACCCGGCCACCGCCGCCCCGGCCGAAGTCGCCGCGTTCTTCGCGCAGTTGACGCCCGCCCAGCGCGACGCGCTCGCCACCCGGCACCCGCTGGTGGTCGGCAACCTGGACGGCGCCCCCGTCCGACTCCGGTACCACGCCAACGCCCTGGCCCTCGCCGGGGAACGCGACCGGGAGACCGCCCGGGCCGCCGACCCGGCCCTCACCCCGCAGGACCAGGCCGCCGCCCGCACCCGCGCGGAGCGCTACCGCACCCTGCTCGACGGCGGACGGCAGATCCTCGCCTTCGACCCGCGCGGCCGCGGCCAGGTCGCCGAGGTCTACGGCGACCTCGCCGCCGCCCGCCGCACCGCCGTCGTCGTCCCCGGCTCCGACATCGACCTGCTCGACTTCGACCGCGCCGCCGACCCGTACGGCACCCCCGCCGGCATGGCCGGGTCGCTGTACGAGGCCACCGGCCGGACGACCGCCGTGATCGCCTGGGCCGGCTACACCACCCCGGTCGGGCTCGGCCTGGACGCCGCCACCGAGGACCTGGCCCGCGCCGGGGCCGACCGGCTCACCCGGCTGCTCGACGGACTCGCCGTCAGCACCCGCCCCGAGGCCCCGGCCACGCTCTTCTGCCACAGCTACGGCTCGGTCGTCTGCGGCCTGAACCGCCCGGGCCCCGCGCAGGCCTCCGGCGTGGTCGTGCTCGGCTCACCCGGCATGGGCGTCGGCTCCGCCGCCGACCTCGACCCGCGCGTCCCGCTCTGGGCCACCGCCCGCAACGGCTCCGACTGGATCGGCCGGGTGCCCAACGTCTCGCTGTTCGGCCTCGGCCACGGCGCCGACCCGACCGACCCGGACTTCGGGGCCCGCCCCCTGCCGTCCACCGGCTCGCACGGCCACACCGGCTACTTCGCCCCCGGCACCGCCTCGCTCGCCGCCTACGCCGCCCTCGCGCAAGGCCGCTGACCACCTCCGACCAGGCCATCCCGACCAGGCCACCCCGACCAGGACCAGGAGCACCGCCATGGCCCACCCGCTCACCGCGCCGCCCCTCACCGCCCTGCGCCGCGCCGCCCGCGAGGTAGACGCCCGCACCCCCGAGCACCGCGACCGCGCCCTCGACGGCCTGCGCGCCCTCGCCCTGCTCGCCGTCCCGATCGGGCACTGGATGCTCGGCGGCCTGACCCGCGACCCCGACGGCACCCTGCACAACGCCAGTCCGCTCTCCTCGCTCGGCTTCTTCGCCCCGGTGAGCTGGGTGCTGCAGATGCTCGGGGTGTTCTTCCTGGTCGGCGGCCACTCCTCGGTCCGCTCGCTGGACCGGGCCCGCGCCAAGGGCCTGACGTACGGGGGCTGGCTGCGCGCCCGGACGGTCCGGCTGCTGCGCCCGGTGCTCGGGGTGACGGCCGTGTGGGCGCTGCTGATCCCGGTGCTGCCCCGGCTCGGCGTCCCGGCCGGCACCGTCCGCTCCGGCGCGACACTGGTGGTGCAGCCGCTCTGGTACATCGCCGTCTACCTGGGGGTGACCGCGCTCACCCCGGTCTGTCTGGCCGCCGCCCGGCGGTTCGGCGCCTGGTCGGCCGGCCTCCTGGTGGCCGCCGTCGCCGTGGTGGACCTGCTGCGGTACGGGCCGTGGGCTGCGGAGGTGCCGTCCTGGGTCGGGCTGGTCAACATCCTGCCGGGCTGGCTGTTCGGCTACCAGCTGGGCGCGCTGTGGGCGCGGGGCCGGCTCGACCGCAGGGCCGCGCGGGTGCTGCTGGCCGGCGGCGGTGCGCTGTTCGCCGCGCTGCTGCTGGTGTTCCACTACCCGGCGAGCATGGTCGGCGTGCCCGGGGTCGAGCGGACCAACTCGCACCCGCCGTCCCTGCTGGTGCTCGCCCTGGCGGCGGCCCAGTGCGGCGCCGCGGTGCTGCTGCGGGAGCGCCTGGGCCGGCTGCTGACGCGCCGTCCGCTGCTATGGCTGCCGGTCGTGGTGGTCAACCTGTCGGCGATGACGATCTTCTGCTGGCACCAGAGCGCGATGCTCGCCGTCGCGGTGCCCGGCGCCGCCGGCCTCGGCGCCGTCCCCGGACTGACCACCGCGCCGGACTCGCCGGCCTGGGTCGCCGCCCGCCTGGCGCTGCTCCCGCTGTTCGCGGCCGCGCTGGTGGCGATCGGCTGGTTCACCCGGCGGTTCGACGCGCCCTGGACGGCCATCGCCCGCCCGTGGAAGGCGGCGGCCGGGGCCGGGGCGGCGCTGTTCACCGCGTACGCGCTGGGGGTGGTGTGACCCGTCCGTCCCGGCGAGCACGCGCCCCCGGAGCGCCTTACCGCGCACCGGGGGTGCGTTGTCGGCGGCGTGCTCTAACCTGCCGCCATGGTGACGTTCGACGAGTTCCGTGCGATGGCCCTGACCCTGCCGGAGACCGCGCAGGAGCCGACGTGGGAGATCGAGACGCTGCGCGTGCGGGCCAAGATCTTCGCGATGGGGTCCCCCGGGGGCGAGCGGGTCACCGTCAAGGCGAGCCCCGAGGACCAGGCCGAACTCCTGACCGCCGAACCCCAGGTGTTCTCCTCGGCGCCGTACGTCGGCCGACACGGCTGGGTGAGCGTCCGGCTGGACCTCGTCGACCCCGAGGAGCTCCGCGACCTGGTCACCGAGGCCTGGCGGCGCACCGCGCCCAAGCGGCTGGTCAGGGAATTCGACGCGGGAACGCAGTGACACCCGGAACGGCGGGAGGACGCGAGCCGGACACCCACGGTTCATGTGATCCATCCCACAGTTTGGGCGGGTCCGTCACCGTCCTGTGACCTCTAGGCTTGCGTAGGGAAGTTGGCAGTCTCAAGCACCCCCGGGCCCCGCCCAGGACATGGTGACGGGCCCGAGGGAGTTGGTGCGGTGCGCAACCGTCGACGCTGGAAGCGTGTACTGATCGGCGTGTTCGCGGGTTTCGCGGTCCTCGCCGACGCCGGCGCCTCGGCCGCCGCGGCGGCCGCCTCCACCGAGCAGCTGGCGATCACCACGCCCCCGGCCGGCAGCACCGCCTGGGTCCAGGACCACTCCTTCGGCCGCGGCCTGCCCGACCCGGCCACCACCAGCCCGGCCGCCGCCGCCGAGTTCTTCGCCTCGCTGGCCCCCACCGAGCTCGACCGGCTGATCCAGCAGTACCCGCTGGTCGTCGGCAACTTCGACGGCGCCCCGCTCGACCTGCGCTACCGCGCCAACCGGATCGCGCTGGCCGACGAGCGCGACGCCGCCCGCGCCCGCGCGAACGACCCGAAGCTCGACTCCGACACCCGCGCGCTGGCCGTCTCCCGCGCCAACGACGTCGAGCACCTGCTCACCCCCGACCGCCAGATCCTCGCCTTCGACCCGCGCGGCCGCGGCCTGGTCACCGAGGTGTGGGGCGACCTCGCCGACGCCGAGCGGGTCTCCGTCCTGGTGCCCGGCTCGGACGCCGACCTCGGCCACTTCGACCAGAGCGCCGACCCGCTGCGCTCCCCCGCCGGCATGGCCCGCGCCCTGTACGCCGAGGAGCACAGGCAGGCCCCGAACACCCGCACCGCGGTGATCGCCTGGACCGGCTACGTCACCCCCTCCGGCCTCGGCCCGGACGCCGTCACCTCCCGCCTCGCCGACATCGGCGCGCCCCGGCTGCAGCGCCTGCTCGCCGGGCTCAAGGAGACCACCCGCCCGGACGCGCCGCCGTCCCTGCTCTGCCACTCGTACGGATCCGTGGTCTGCGGCGACGCCGCCCCCGAGATCCCGCGCGCCGCGGCCTCGCCGTCCGACACCTCCGGCATCACCGACATGATGGTGTTCGGCAGCCCCGGCATGGGCGTGCAGAGCACCAGCGAACTGGGCACCGGCGTGAAGGTCTGGGCCACCCGCAACCCGAGCGACTGGATCGCCAACGTCCCGTACCTGGAGGTCGGCGGCCTCGGCCACGGCGCCGACCCGACGTCCTCCGGCTTCGGTGCCGAGGAGATCTCCTCGGCCCGCGCGGCCGGCCACAACGGCTACTTCGCCGAGGGCACCGACAGCCTGCACAACTTCGCCGCGATCTCGCTCGGCCACGACAAGGACGTCGTCCTGCGGCCCCAGTCCGACTCCTGATCCCCGCAGGACACGCCTAGTCCTGGTACAGCCGCAAGGCCTCCGCCGCCGCCCGGGCCAGCTCCCGGCGGGCGGCGGGCGGGGACAGCACCTCGGCGTCCGGGCCGAAGGCGAGCAGCGCGCGGACGGCGGCCGGCGAGGGGAAGACCATCGCCAGCTCGACCCACTCCTCGGCCGGTCCGGCGCCCGCCTCCGGCGGCTGCGCGGTGACCCGGCCGCCGTGGACGCGGACGAACGTGTCCAGCCGCCCGCGCCGCACCCGCACCCGGACCGGCAGCTCCTTCGGCAGCCGCTCCACGTGCTCGCGCAGCACCGCCCACACGTCGCCGAGCCCCACCCCGGGCCGGCGGCGCACCGGCTCCTCGGCGGTCTCGGCGGCCAGCACCCGGTCGGCCCGGAACAGCCGGGGTTCGCCGTTCAGGTCGGCCACCAGGTACCAGAGCGCGGCCCGGGCCACCAGCCCGTACGGGTCGACGGTGTACTCCACCGGCACCGGCGTGCCGCCGTGCCGGTAGCGCAGCCGCAGCCGCCGGTCGGCGAAGACGGCGTACTGCAGCTCGCCCAGGTCCGGACCGGCGGCCCCCGCAGCGCCCGGCAGCCAGCGCGGCGGATCGACCAGGACGCGCTCGCCGCCCCGCTCGACGGCCGGGCGCTGCGGGGCGGGCGGCGCGGCCATCACCTTGCGCAGCGCCGAGCCGAGCGCGCCGTCCAGCGCGAGCTCGCCGTGCACGCCCCGCGCGGACAGCACGAGCAGCGCGCGGGCCTCGTCGACGGTCAGGCCGCCGACGTCGACGCGGTGGCCGGGCAGCAGGCTGATGCCGCCGTGCCGGCCGCGCTCGCTGGACACCGGGACACCGACCGCGGCGAGCGACTCCACGTCGCGGTAGATGGTGCGGACGGACACCTCCAGACGCTCCGCCAGTTCGGTGGCGGGCACCCGGCCGCGGGTCTGGAGCAGCAGGAGGATCGAGAGCAGCCGGTCGGCCTTCATGGCAGCAGAATCGCAGCAATCCTGACGGTCATTGTCAGGTTTTACCGGGAGATTGCGTTCAACGCGAACTCCCGTTCGAACAGCCGATGTTGATGCCACGTAGGCGCCCGGCCCGGGGAACGGCGAGCTCCCCGGGCCGGACGAGAACGGGCACAAGGGCCGCTACTCGCGCCCGACCTGGGTGAACGCCATGTCCGCGTAGCGGTCCCCGGCCACCTCGCCGGACACCGGCTCCAGCAGTGCCAGCTCCTCCACCGTCAGCTCCAGCGTCGCGGCGGCGGTGTTCTCCGCGAGCCGGCTGCGCTTGCGCGTGCCCGGGATCGGCACGACGGTGAGCCCGTGCACCTGCGCCCGCCGGTGCACCCAGGCCAGCGCGACCTGGGCCGGTGTCACCCCGCGCTCCGCCGCGATCCGCCGGAGCGGCTCCAGCAGATCCCCGTTGGCCGCCGCGTTGGCGCCGGTGAAGCGCGGCTGGGTGCGCCGGACGTCGTCCGCCGCGAGCTGCTCGGCGCTCTGGAACGAGCCGGTCAGGAAGCCCCGGCCGAGCGGCGAGTAGGGCACGAACGCGACGCCCAGCTCGGCCGCGACCGGCACCGCCGAGCGCTCGACGTCGCGGGCGAACACCGACCACTCGGACTGCAGCGCGGCGATCGGGTGGACCGCGTGCGCCTCGCGCAGCTCGGCCCCGGTCACCTCGGAGAGCCCGAGGTGGCGCACCTTGCCGGCCTGCACCAGCTCGGCCATGGCGCCGACCGATTCGGCCAGCGGCACGGCCGGGTCGCGGCGGTGCATGTAGTAGACGTCGATGACGTCCACGCCGAGCCGGCGCAGCGACGCGTCGACGGCGGCGCGGATGTACGCCGGGTCGTTGTTGATGCCGCGGCGGCCCGGGTCGTCCTCGTCGCGCTCGATGGCGAACTTGGTGGCGAGCACCACCCGGTCGCGGTTGGCGCGGACGAAGGGGCCGATCAGCTCCTCGTTGCGGCCGAAGCCGTAGGCGTCGGCGGTGTCGAACAGGGTGACGCCGGCTGCCAGGGCGGCGTCCAGGGTGGCGAGCGCCTCGGCCGCGTCGGTCGGGCCGTAGAACTCGCTCATGCCCATGCAGCCGAGGCCCTGGACGCCCACGAGCGGGCCGTCGATGCCGAGTCGGGCGGTGGGGAGTGCGGGGTGCGTCATGCGCGCTGCTCTTCCTCTGCTCGGTAGTACTGGCACTGGACCGGGGCGCCGGTGGCGTCGGCGATCTTCCCGGCATAGAGATCGATCTTGTAGTCGAGCACGGCGAGGGTGGTCTGGAGGTCGGCGATCCGCTGCCGGACCTCCTCGCGCTGGGCCTCCAGCAGCTGCCGTCGCCCCTCGTAGGTCCGCTCGCCCTCGCGGGCCATGTCGACGTACGTGAGCATGTCCGCCACCGACATGCCGGTCAGCCGCAGCCGCCCGAGGAAGGCCAGCCGGTGCAGGTCGGCGTCGCAGTAGCGGCGCTGGCCGCCGACCGCGCGGTCGACCGGGTCGAGCAGGCCGATCCGCTCGTACCAGCGCAGGGTGTGGGTGGTGAGGCCGCTGGCCGCGGACACCTCGCTGATGGTGTGCCGCGGGGTCCGGTCCGGATCGCCGACCGGCCGGTCGAACACGTCGGAGCAGCTCCGCAGATCGACCTCGACGGGCGCGAGTGTTGCCATGATCGGTTCCCCCTGTGCTGTCCGATGACGATGACGCTACCGAGTTGGAGTGCACTCCAAGCAAGCCTCCCATCCGGGTGGTCCCGCCACCCGGATTTCCGCCGACTAGAGTCGGCCCCATGGAGAGCTTGCGGATGATCGAGAACTGGCCCGCCCCCCACGCCGCCGCGGCGGTGGTCCGGGGATCGGACGGAGCGGTGCTGGGCGCGCACGGGCCGCAGCAGCACCTCTTCCCGCTGGCGTCGGTGACCAAGCTGCTCACCTCCTACGCCGCGCTGGTCGCACTGGAGGAGGGCGTCTTCGAGCTGGACGACCCGGCCGGGCCGCCCGGTTCGACCGTCCGCCACCTGCTCGCCCACACCTCCGGCCTGGGCTTCGACGAGGACCGGGTGTTCGCCGAGCCGGGCAACCGCCGCCTCTACTCCAACGCCGGTTTCGACGCGCTGGCCCGCACCCTCGCCACGGCCGCCGGGATCGAGTTCTCCCGGTACGCCGCCGAGGCGGTGTTCGAACCGCTGGGCATGCACGACACCCTGATCAACACCGCCCACAAGTCCCCGGCCGGTGCCGGCGGCCTGTCCACCGTCGCCGACCTGACCCGGTTCGCCGCCGAGCTGCAGTCCCCCAAGCTGCTCGACCCGTCCACCGTCCGCCGGGCCACCCGCGAGGTCGCCTTCCCCGGCACCAGCGGCGTGCTGCCCGGCTTCGGCCACCGCCGCCCGAACGACTGGGGCCTCGGCTTCGAGATCCGCGACGACAAGGCGCCGCACTGGACGGGCACCGCCAACTCCCCCGCCACCTTCGGCCACTTCGGCCAGTCCGGCACCTTCCTGTGGGTCGACCCGGCGGCCGGGATCGCCTGCATCGCGCTCACCGACCGGGACTTCGGCCCGTGGGCGGCCGAGGTGTGGCCGCAGCTGTCCGACGCGGTGCTGGCCGACTTGAACAACCAGTAGCCCGGCCGGCTAGCCGTACGAGACCGGCGAGTGCATCTCCCACAGCAGGAGTTCGGCGCCGGTCTCGCCGGCCGCCGGGTCGGCGAACGCGTCACCGGTGATCCGCACGCTGTCCCCCGGCGCCATCGACCGCCCCTCGCCCTTGGGGCCCGGCACCGTCCGGTAGCCGAGCGCGCCGGCCGTCAGGTGCGCGTACCGCCAGGCGGCGGCGGGCAGTTGGGGCAGCGGCTGCCACGGTCCCGCGGTCGCCAGCCAGAGCGCCGCGTCGCTGCGCCGCAGCCGCAGGGCGCCCGTCCCGGCGTCGCGCTCCAGCCCGGAGGCCAGCAGCGTCAGCCCGCCCTCGGCCGGTTCCACCCGGCGCAGCCCGTACGCCGGGGGCGCATCGAACGCGTCCGGCTGGAGCCACATCTGGACGAACCGGACCGGGCCCCCGGCCCCGCCGACGTTGCGCTCGGTGTGGGTCACGCCGGAGCCCGCGCTCAGGTGCTGGATCATCCCCGGACGCACCACCCCGCCGTGGCCGTGGGAGTCCCGGTGGGCCAGCGCGCCCTCCAGGACCCACGTGAGGATCTCGGTGTCCCGGTGCTTGTGCTCGTCGAACCCGGCGCCGGGGGCGAGGAGTTCCTCGTTGCACGCGAGCAGCGCGCCGAAGTGGGTGTTCTTCGGGTCGTAGTGCCCCGAGAAGGAGAACGCGTGCCTGGTCTCGATGCCCTCGGCCGGGGTGGAGAGGTAGCGCTCGGCGGTGCGGCGGTGGTCCGCGCGGGGGCGGGCGGGGGCGTCGGTCACGGCCCCACCGTAGCGGCGGTGCAGGAACGCGACGACCTCGACGGGGGGTGTGTGCACGAGCAGTCACTCACGTGAGGCAGTCTTGTCCTTGTGCCAGCCGCTTCCTCAGACGCCACGAGCGAACCCACCGAGAATCCCGGGCCCGCGCAGAACGGGACGGCCACGGCCCCCGCGACGGGCCGCGACCGCCCCGGCCGCTCCGCGCCCCGCCTGACCCCGCAGGAGCGCAGAAACGCCGCCGATCGCGCCGAGCGCCGGGCCGCGACGCTCAAGCGGCTGGAGAAGTCCTCGGGCAAGCTGGCCAGCGCCGCGATCGCGCGGATGGACGACCAGCTCGGCTGGTACCGGCGGATGCCGCCGGAGCACCGCTCCTGGATCGGCCTGGTCGCCCAGGCCGGCATCGCCGCCTTCACCGAGTGGTACCGCCAGCCGGAGGCCGCGCAGGCGATCTCCACCGACGTCTTCGGCACCGCCCCGCGCGAGCTGACCAGGGCGATCACGCTGCGCCAGACCGTCGAGCTGATCCGCACCACGATCGAGGTGATGGAGGAGGCCATCGAGGAGGTGGCCGCCCCCGGCGACGAGGCGGACATGCGCGAGTCCGTGCTGGTCTACGCCCGGGAGATCGCCTTCGCCACCGCCCAGGTCTACGCCCAGGCGGCCGAGGCGCGCGGGGCCTGGGACGCCCGGCTGGAGGCGCTGGTCGTCAACTCGCTGCTCTCCGGTGACGCGGACGAGGGAGTGCTCTCCCGGGCCGCGGCGCTCGGCTGGGGCCAGCCGAGCCAGGTCCGGGTGGTGATGGGCAGCGCCCCGGACGGCGACAGCGAGCTGGTCGTCGAGGCGATCCGCCGGGCCGCCCGGTACGCCAAGCTGAACGTGCTGACCGGCGTCCTGGGCAAGCGCCTGGTGGTCGTGGTGGGTGGCGACAAGGAGCCGGTGCACGCGGCCCGGGCGCTGATCGGCCAGTTCGCGCCCGGCCCGGTGGTGGTCGGCCCGACCGTGCCGGACCTGCTCTCGGCGACCCGCTCGGCGCACGCCGCCGCGGCCGGCCTGCGGGCCTGCGCTGCCTGGCCGGACGCCCCCCGCCCGGTACTGGCCGACGACCTCCTGCCCGAACGCGCGCTCGCCGGCGACGAGGCGGCCCGCCGCCAGCTGGTGGAGGAGATCTACACACCGCTCGACGAGGCGGGCTCGGCACTGCTGGAGACGCTGAGCGTCTACCTCGAACAGGCCTCCTCGCTGGAGGGTGCGGCCCGGATGCTCTTCGTCCACCCCAACACGGTGCGCTACCGGCTCCGACGTGTGACCGACGTCACGGGCTACGCGCCCTCCGACGTGCGGTCGGCGTTCACGCTGCGGATCGCGCTGGCCCTCGGCCGACTCGCAGCCGTCGGTGAGCAGGGTTGACCAGGATGTAGGGAACTTACAATCCCGGATGGTTTTCTTCGTTACCGTCGCCTACCCGCCCCCGGGCGCCTGGCGAGAGAGGGTTGAACCGTGCTCGTAATCGTCGCCCCTGGACAGGGTGCCCAGACCCCCGGTTTCCTCAGCCCGTGGCTGGAGCTCGACGGTGTCACCGACCGCCTCAGCGGCTGGTCGGAGGTCGCCGGACTCGACCTCCTCCACGCCGGTACCGAGGCCTCCGCGGAGGAGATCAAGGACACCGCCGTCGCCCAGCCGCTGCTGGTCGCCGCCGGCCTGGTCACCGCCCGTGCGCTCTTCCCCGACGAGGCCGCCGCCCGCACCCTGGTGGGCGCCGTGGCCGGCCACAGCGTTGGTGAGATCACTGCCGCCGCCGGTGCCGGGGTGCTCAGCGCGCACGACGCGCTGGCCTTCGTCCGGGAGCGCAGCCGGGCGATGGCCGAGGCCGCCGCCGTCACCGAGACCGGCATGACCGCCGTCCTCGGCGGCGACCCGGAGGCCGTCGCGGCCAAGCTGGCCGAGCACGGCCTGACCCCGGCCAACAACAACGGCGGCGGCCAGATCGTCGCCGCCGGCACGCTCGCCCAGCTGGAGGCGCTGAAGGCGGACCCGCCGACCGGCGCCCGGCTGATCCCGCTGAAGGTGGCGGGCGCCTTCCACACCGAGCACATGGCCCCGGGCGTCGAACGGCTGGCGAAGCTGGCCCCGACGCTGGAGGTGGCCGACCCGCAGGTGCGCTACGTCTCCAACCGCGACGGCGGCGTGGTCGCTTCGGGCGCCGAGGTGCTGAGCCGCCTGGTGTCGCAGGTCTCCAACCCGGTCCGCTGGGACCTGTGCATGGAGACCCTCGCCGAGCTGGGCGCGACCGCCGTGATCGAGCTGGCCCCCGCGGGCACGCTCACCGGGCTGGTCAAGCGCAACCTCAAGGGTGTGGCGACGCTTGCCCTCAAGACCCCCGCCGACCTCGACAAGGCCCGTGAGCTGATCGTGGAACACGGCGGTAAGGACCAGGAGAACAAGGCATGAGCAAGCCGCAGATCCGTCCGTCGACCGGGGCCCGGTACTCACGCATCCACGGTGTCGGCGGCTACCGCCCCGTCCGGGTGATCCCGAACGCCGAGGTGCTGGAGTGGATCGAGTCCTCGGACGAGTGGATCCGCACCCGCAGCGGCATCGCCGAGCGCCGTTGGGCCGGCCCGGAGGAGACCGTCGCCGAGATGTCGGTGCAGGCCGCCGGCAAGGCCATCGCCCAGGCCGGGATCACCCCCGACCAGATCGGCGGCGTCATCGTCGCGACCGTCTCGCACCTCAAGCAGACCCCCGCCATCGCCACCGAGATCGCCGAGCGCCTGGGCTGCGGCACCGCCCCGGCCTTCGACATCTCGGCCGCCTGCGCCGGCTTCGGCTACGGCCTGGGCCTGGCCGACGGCATGATCCGCGGCGGCAGTGCCGAGTACGTGCTGGTGATCGGCGTCGAGCGGCTGAGCGACCTGACCGACCAGTCGGACCGCTCGACCGCGTTCATCTTCGGCGACGGCGCCGGCGCCGCGATCGTCGGCCCCTCCGACACCCCCGGCATCGGCAAGCTGATCTGGGGCTCGGACGGCTCGCAGAAGGACGTCATCTCGCAGACCCAGGCCTGGGACACCGCGTTCGCCAAGCCCGGCGCCGTCAACGGGCCGGGTGAACACCCGGAGCGGGGGGTCACGTGGCCGGCCCTGCGGATGGAGGGCCAGACGGTCTTCCGCTGGGCCGTCTGGGAGATGGCCAAGGTGGCCCAGCAGGCGCTGGACGCCGCCGGGATCACCGCCGACCAGCTCGGCGCCTTCATCCCGCACCAGGCCAACATGCGCATCACCGATGCCATGATCAAGGCCCTCAAGCTGCCCGACTCGGTGCCGGTCGCCCGCGACATCACCGAGACCGGGAACACCTCCGCGGCCTCCATCCCGCTGGCGATGGAACGCATGCTGGAGAGCGGCGAGGCCCAGAGCGGAGACCTCGCGCTGATCATCGGGTTCGGGGCGGGTCTCGTGTACGCCGCGGCAGTCGTTACGCTCCCCTAGGCGCGTTTCGCCCCACTCATCCGCAAGCCTGCGTCCGTCCGCCGGGCGGACGCGTTCAACACCGAAGAGGAGCAGCCAGTATGGCTACCAAGGACGAGGTCCTGGAAGGTCTCGCCGAGATCGTCAACGAGATCGCCGGCATCCCGACCGAGGACGTCCAGCTCGACAAGTCCTTCACCGACGACCTGGACGTCGACTCGCTGTCCATGGTCGAGGTCGTCGTGGCCGCCGAGGAGCGCTTCGACGTCAAGATCCCGGACGACGAGGTCAAGAACCTGAAGACCGTCGGCGACGCCGTCGAGTACATCCTCACCAACGCCTGAGCGTTCGCGTGACCGTCGGCCGGCTCGTCCGAGTCGGCCGACCCGCCGGCCGGGCCGCCTTCCACCGGCGCCCGGCCGGGCCAAAACCCCCCGGCTCGCCGCCGACCCCGCACCAACCGTGAGAGAAGAAGAGACCAGTGACCGCTGAAAACCGTACCGTGGTCGTCACGGGTATCGGCGCCTTCACGCCGCTGGGCGGCGACGCCGCCACCACCTGGGAGAACCTGGTGGCGGGCCGTTCCGGAGTGGCGGCCCTGACCGAGGAGTGGGCCGCGGAGCTGCCGGTCCGCATCGCCGCCCGCACCGCGGTCGACCCGGGCGAGATCCTGCCCCGTCCGCTCGCCCGCCGGCTGGACCGCTCCGCGCAGTTCGCGCTGATCGCCGCCCGCGAGGCCTGGGCCGACGCCGGCTACGAGACCCCGGCCACTGACGAGTCCTCCAAGCTCGCGCCCGAGCGCCTCGGCGCCGTCATCGCCTCCGGCATCGGCGGCGTGACCACCCTCCTCGACCAGTACGACGTGCTGAAGGAGAAGGGCGCCCGCAAGGTCTCCCCGCACACCGTTCCGATGCTGATGCCCAACTCCCCGGCGGCCAACGTCGGTCTGGAGGTCGGCGCCCGCGCGGGTGTGCACACCCCCGTCTCCGCCTGCGCCTCCGGCGCCGAGGCGATCGGCTACGCGATCGAGATGATCCGCAGCGGCCGCGCCGACGTCGTGGTGGCCGGCGGCACCGAGGCCGCGGTCCACCCGCTGCCGATCGCCGCGTTCGCCAACATGATGGCGATGTCCAAGAACAACGACGAGCCCGAGCGCGCCTCGCGCCCGTACGACAAGGCCCGCGACGGCTTCGTGCTCGGCGAGGGCGCCGGCGTGGTCGTGCTGGAGTCGGTCGAGCACGCCGAGGCCCGCGGGGCCCGGATCTACTGCGAGGCCGTGGGCCAGGGCCTGTCCTCGGACGCCCACCACATCGCGCAGCCCGAGCCGACCGGTGCCGGTGTGGCCCGCGCGCTGGCCGACCTGTTCGAGCGCAACACCCTCGACAAGGCCGAGATCGTGCACGTCAACGCGCACGCCACCTCGACCCCGCAGGGCGACACCGCCGAGCTGAAGGCGCTGCGCAAGGAGCTCGGCGAGCACCTCGACCACATCGCCGTCTCGGCCACCAAGTCGATGACCGGTCACCTGCTGGGCGGCGCCGGCGGCATCGAGACCGTCGCCACCGTGCTGGCGCTGTACAACCGGGTCGCCCCGCCGACCATCAACGTCGAGGAACTCGACGACGACGTGGACGCGGACATCGTGCGCGGCGAGGCCCGCCCGCTGCCCGAGGGCCGGATCGCGGCGCTGAACAACTCGTTCGGCTTCGGCGGCCACAACGTGGTGCTGGCCTTCCGCACCCGCTAGTCACACCCGTACGACGAAGGGGCCGGCGCTCTCCGTGAGCGCCGGCCCCTTCGTCGTACCGGTCGTACGCGTCCGCCCGCCGGTTCAGACCACCTGGTGCAGCCAGCGCACCGGCGCGCCCTCACCGGCGTAGCGGAACGGCTCCAGCTCGTCGTCCCAGGGCTTGCCGAGCAGCCGGGAAATCTCGGCCTCCAGGTCGGCCCCCTCGCTGCGGGCGCGCAGCAGGACGGCGCGCAACCGGTCCTCGGGGATCAGGATGTCCCCGTGGATGCCCGTGACGGCGTGGAAGATGCCGAGCGAGGGCGTGCTGCTGTAGCGCTCGCCCTCCGCCGTGGCGCAGGGTTCGCTGGTGACCTCGTACCGCATCAGCTGCCAGCCGCGCAGCGCGGAGGCGAGCTTCGAGGCCGCGCCGGGCTCGCCCTGCCAGGAGAGCTCGGCGCGCCAGTGCCCGGGCGAGGCCGGCTGGCGGATCCAGTCCAGGCTCACCCGCACACCGAGCACCCCTGCGACGGCCCACTCGACGTGCGGGCACAGCGCGCGGGGCGCGGAGTGGATGTAGAGAACTCCACGTGTCGTCACCGGGACCTCCAGGCTGTGGACGAGGGTCGCCTTCCCCAGCTGCCTCGTGCCTGCAGTTGATCCACAGTCACCCACGTTAGCTGACATTAAGTCACTAAATTGAGCAAAACGGACAGGCTTTCGCTCAATGCTAGTCGAATCCTCAAGGAGGTCTACCCCTCGGCCGGATCTCTCCCCCGAACGGCCCCATCGCCAGGGGGACCACCGTACCGCGCCGCCCAGCAGGATGGCTGACACACTTTCGGATCCAGCCCGGAATGGGGTAGTGCGGCCGGCCCTCCCGCGCCGTGCGTGCAAACCACCCCGCACGCCTGGCAGGCGGCGGGGTGGCCAGCTTCTATGACGATCGGTCAGCCATCCAGGCGGATGACCATCTTGCCGGTGTTGACGCCGCGCAGCAGGTCGAGGAAGGCCTCGGCCGCGTTCTCGAAACCGTCCACCACGGTTTCCTCGGACCGGAGGTCACCGGCCGCGAGCCAGCCGGCGACCTCGGCGACGAACTGCGGCTGGAGCGCGGCGTGGTCGCCGACCAGCATGCCCTCCAGGCGCAGCCGCTTGCCGATCGCGAGCGCGAGGTTGCGCGGGGCGGCGGGCGCGGTGGTCTCGTTGTACTGGGCGATCGCGCCGCAGAGCACCACGCGGCCGTGCACGCCGAGCGCGCCGATCGCGGCCTCCAGGTGGTCGCCGCCGACGTTGTCGAAGTACAGGTCGATGCCCTCCGGGGCGGCCTTCGCGAGCTGCTCGGCGACCGGGCCGTCCTTGTAGTTGAAGGCGGCGTCGAAGCCGTACTCGTCCACCAGCTTGGCGACCTTCTCCGCGGAGCCGGCCGAACCGACCACCAGGGAGGCGCCCTTGAGCCTGGCGATCTGGCCGACCATCGAGCCGACCGCGCCGGCCGCGCCGGAGACGAAGACCTTGTCGCCCTCCTTGAGCCCGCCCACGGCGAGCAGGCCGGCGTAGGCGGTCAGGCCGGGCATGCCGAGGACGCCGAGGTAGGCGGAGAGCGGCGCGGCGGAGGCGTCGACCCTGACCGCGCGCCTGGCGTCGAGGGTCGCGTACTCGCGCCAGCCGAGGCCGTGCAGCACGGCGTCGCCCGGGGCGAAGCCCTCGGCCTCGGAGGCGACCACGTAGCCGACGGCGCCGCCGTCCATGGCCTCGCCGAGCAGATACGGGGGCACGTAGGACTTCACGTCGTTCATCCGGCCGCGCATGTACGGGTCGACCGAGAGGAAGGCGTTGCGGACCAGGATCTCGCCCGGGCCCGGGGTGCGGACCGGGGCCTCGACGAGGGCGAAGTCGGTCGGGACCGGCCAGCCCTGCGGGCGGGCGGCGAGGTGCCATTCACGGGCGGTGGCGGGCGGTGCCTGCTCTGCCATCGGGTAGCTCCTTGTGCTGATCGGCGGTGTCTTGATCGGCGGTGTCTCACACCTGAAAGGTTGAGCGAATGAAGTAACGATGGACATGAAAGGTTCAGGTTGTCAACTTTTCAGGTAGACTGTGCCCATGGACACGCAGCCCACCGCGGCCGCCACGCCGCAGCAGCCCGACGAGATCACCCGCGAGGTCGTCGACCTCATGGCCAACCTGGTCGCGCTCTTCCACCGCGAGTACGAGGAAGCCGCGGCCGCCCGGTCGCTGACCGGCGCCCAGGCCAAGGTGCTCGCCCTCCTGCGGCGCGGGCCGATGCCGATGCGACAGATCGCCCAGACGCTCAGCTGTGAGCCGTCCAACATCACCGGCATCGTCGACCGCCTGGAGTCACGCGGCTTCGTCACCCGGGAGGCCGACCGGCAGGACCGCCGGGTCAAGCTGGTCGCCGCCACCGACAACGGCGCGGCCGCCTCCGAGGAACTGCGTGAGTCGCTGAACTTCGCCCGCGAGCCGCTGGCCGCGCTCGGCCCGGACGAGCGGACCGTCCTGCGCGACCTGCTCCGGCGGATGCTCACGGGCGCCTCCGGCCCCGGGGCGTGACCAGCATCACAGGCCCGGGGGGCGAACCAGGGGCTCCACGGAGGTAACCGAACACCCTCCCGAAACGTCTAACGTTCGAACGCCGAACAGTGACAGACGAAGACGGGGGGACCGCGACGATGAGCAGCAGCTCGCCCAGGCGGCGTTTCCTGCGGACCGCCATCGGCCTGGCCGCCGTCCTGGTGCTGTCCGTGGTGGGTGCCGGCGCCTGGTTCTACCACCGGCTCGACCACAACATCACCACCTTCGACGCGGGCGGCGTCGCCACCGAGCGCCCGCCCGCCCCCGTGCCGGCCACCCCGGGCGCCCAGGTGCCGGTCAACGTCCTGCTGCTCGGCTCGGACACCCGGGACGACGGCAACAACTCGCTCGGCGGCGGCGACCCGGGCGTCGGCAACTCGGACACCGCGATCCTGGTGCACGTCTACGCCGACCACAAGCACGCCGTCGGCGTCTCGATACCCCGGGACACCCTGGTCACCATCCCCTCCTGCAAGCTGCAGGACGGCAGTTGGACCAGGCCGAGGACCGACCAGATGTTCAACTCCGCGTTCAGCGTGGGCCAGCTCCCCAAGGGGAACCCGGCCTGCACGCAGAACACCGTGGAGGCCCTGACCGGGCTGCGGGTCGACCACACCGTCGTCGTCGACTTCAAGGGCGCCGCCGCGATGACCGAGGCCATCGGCGGCGTGGACGCCTGTGTGCCGAACGACGTCGACCAGTACGGAATCCACCTCAAGAAGGGCCTGCAGAAGCTCTCCGGGCAGTCCGCGGTGGACTACCTGCGGGCGCGCCACGGCATCGGCGACAGCTCCGACATAGGCCGGATGAGGCGCCAGCAGGCCTTCCTCTCCTCGATGATCAAGAAGGTCCAGGGCCAGGGCTTCTCGCTGCCCACCCTGCTGCCGCTGGCCGACGCGGCCACCAGGTCGCTCACCGTGGACGAGGGGCTCGGCACCGCGATGAAGCTCGTGGACTTCGCCCGGTCCGTCCAGGACATCAAGCTCTCCGACGTCACCTTCGTCACCGCGCCCTGGCGCTTCGCCGGGGAGCGCGTCCGGCTGGTGCAGCCGGACGCCGACACCCTGTGGAAGCTGCTGAAGGAGGACCGCACCCTGGACGGGCAGGGCACCGCCGGAACGAGCGCGGCCACCGCCTCCGCGAGCCCCAGCGCGACGGCGCCCGCCTCGGCCGGGCCCCTCGCGCCCGAGCAGGCCGCGGCTCCGGTCGTCGTGGTCAACGGGGTCGGCACCTCGGGGCTGGCCGGCTCCGGCGCGGAGGCGCTCAAGGCGCGCGGCTTCCAGAACGTCACGCTCGGCGCGAACGACCCCGGCCGACAGACCACCGCGATCTCCTACGACCCGACGCTGAAGGCCGCCGCCGACCAGGTGGCCGCGCTCTTCCCCGGGGCCCGCGCGGTCGAGGAGCCGGGCAGCGGGGCGATCACCGTCACCCTCGGCCGCGACTACCAGCCGGCCGGCACCCGGATCGACTCCGTGGACGCGGGCCCGAGCCCCACGGCGCCGGTGCCGAGCGGGGTCCCGACGGGCATAGCGGAGAACGAGCGGAACGCCGACACCGACCCCTGCGCGAACCTGACCTTCGGCTGATCAGACCGGGTCCGGCAGGCCCGTGACGACCGCCGTGAGGCGGGTGCCGCGGGGGAACTCCCCCGCGGCGGCGAGGTCGTGGAGCGCCGCCAGGAGCTTCGCGACGTACCGGCGCTCCAGCGCGATGCCGTGCTGCCGCTCGAACCGCTCGGCAAAGGCGTCGAGTTCGGGCGGCACCCGGCCGTAGCCGCCGCCGTGGTGGGCGTGGTGGATCCGCCAGTTGCCGAACTCCCGCCCGTACGCGGCCCGGTGGAGCCGCGCGACCTCGTCCTCCAGGTAGCCCTCGCCGCCGCGCAGCACCGCCACGCCGAGCGCCCTGGCCCCGGCCGGCAGGCCGGCCGCGATCCCGGCCAGGGTGCCGCCGGTGCCGACCGGGCAGCAGACGACGTCGCGGGCGCCGAGGCCGGTCAGCTCGGCCGGGATCGCCGCCGCGCCGATCGCGGCGAGCGCGTTGGAACCGCCCTCGGGGAGCACCAGGCAGGGGCCCCAGCGCCGTTGGAGCGCTGCCGGCTCGTCCGGCCCTTCCGCGCCGCCCGTCCCGCTCCGGCCGGTCACCTCGCGGTACTCCGCGCGGGAGAGGAAGGCGAGCTCCATCCCGGCCGCCTCGGCCGCCCGCAGCGACCAGTTGCGCGGGCGGTCCGCCAGCTCGTCGCCGCGGACGAGCCCGACGCTCTCCAGCCCCAGCGCCGCGGCGGCCACCGCGACCGCGCGCAGGTGCGTGGAGTACGCTCCGCCGAAGGTGAGCAGCCGGGTGCGGCCCTGCTCGACGGCCGCCGTCAGGTTGGGCGCGAGCTTGCGCCACTTGTTGCCGGGGACGGTCGGGTGCAGGAGGTCGTCGCGCTTGAGCCGCAGCTCCACCCCGGCCCGGGCGAGCGCCGCGTCGGTGCAGTCCACCAGCGGGGTCGGCAGCAGGGCGGGTTCCAGCACCCCGCCAGGCTACCTGGGCGGCGTCGGGGTGAGCAGACCCAGGTTGAAGGCGGCGGCGACGGCGGACGCGCGGTCCTTGACGTCGAGCTTGGTGTAGATGTGGATCAGGTGGGTCTTCACGGTGGCCTCGCTGATGAACAGCCGGGCCGCGGCCTCCCGGTTGGTCGCGCCGGAGGCGACCAGCTCCAGCACCTCCACCTCACGCGGGCTGAGCGCCTCCCGGACCGGCTCGCGGACCTGGCCGAGCAGCTTCGCGGCGACCGTCGGCGCGATCACCGAGGCGCCGCGGGCGGCCTCCCGCACGGCGTGGAAGAGCTCGCCCCTGGCCGCGTCCTTGAGCAGGTAGCCGGTGGCACCGGCCCGGACGGCGGGCAGCACGTCCGCGTCGGTGTCGTACGTCGTGAGCACCAGCACCCGGCCGGGCAGGCCGCGTTCGGCCATCGTGCGGATCGTCGTGACGCCGTCCATCCGCGGCATCCGCAGGTCCATCAGTACGACGTCCGGGCGCAGCGCGGCGATCAGCGGCAGCGCCTCGGCGCCGTCCCCGGCCTCGCCGACCACCTCGAAGCCGGGGGCGGCGGTGAACATGCCGCGCAGCCCGTCCCGGACCACCGGGTGGTCGTCGACCAGCAGCAGTCTGATCGGAGTGTCGTCCATCGCCTCTCCACTCATCTCCGGGGCCTCATTCCTCGATGCCGATCGCCGGCAGGGTCGCGGTCACCGTGGTGCCGGCGCCAGGTTCGGTCTCCAGGTCGAGGCGGCCGGCCAGGCGCTCGGCGCGGCGGCGCATCACGGCGAGACCGTAGCCGCCGCCGGTGGCCCGGGAGGCCGGTTCGGCGGCCGGGTCGAAGCCGACACCGTCGTCCCGGACGTCCAGGGTGACCAGGCCGGGCATGTACGAGAGGGTCAGCCCGACCCGGCTCGCCCGCGCGTACTTGGCCGCGTTGGCGAGCGACTCCTGGGCGATCCGCAGCAGCGTCACCTCGACCTCGGGGTGCAGCGGGCGGGCCTCGCCGGTGACGGTCAGCCCGGCGGCGGCGCCGTTGCGCTCCTGCCACTGCTCGACCAGCTCGGCCAGCGCCTCCGGCAGGGCGGCCCGTTCCAGCTCCAGCGGGCGCAGCGCGTGGACGGCCCGGCGGGCCTGGGTCAGGCTCTCGCGGGCGAGGGCGGCGGCGTTGTCGAGGTGGCGCTGCCACTGCTCGACCGGGGTGGCCTGCTCGCGGGCCTGGTCGGCGGCCTGGAGCTGGGTGACGATGCCGGCCAGGCCCTGGGCGACGGTGTCGTGCAGCTCGCGGGCGAGCCGGCGGCGCTCGTCGGCGGCCCCGGCCTCGCGGGCCTGGACCAGGAGCTGGGCGTGCAGTCCGGCGTTCTCGGCGAGCATCTCGGTCAGCAGCCGGTTGGCCTCGGCGAGTTCGGCGTTGGCGGCCTTGCGGCGCAGGCTGAGCCGGTCGGTGACCTCGCTGAGCGCGAGGATCACGCCGACCACCACCAGGTTGAAGGCCATGACCGCCAGGAGCCCGCCCACCTGGGCGGCACTGGACGGCAGCACCCCGCCGGTCTGCGAGAGCGCGCTCGGCACGGTGGTGGCCGCGGCGCCGGCCACCCGGGCCCGGCCGCGCAGGTACTGGGCGGCGTGCAGGTAGCCGGTGAAGGCGAAGAAGCCGAAGTACGGGTTGTCCAGCACCAGGACGGTGATCAGGACCACCAGGACGGTGAAGTGCGCCCCGGCCCAGCGGGCGCGGCCGTCCGGTCCCGGCCGGCGGTCGAGGGCGGAGCGCAGCACCAGCCAGAGGAACGCGGCGGCCGCCGCCGGGAGGGTGGCGGCGGCGGAACGCGCGGTCGGGACGGGGACCAGGAGGGCCAGCGCGAGGGCGATCAGCAGGGCGACGTAGCAGAGCGGGCCGATCGCCCGGTCCAGGCGGTGCTGCCAGTCGCCGAGGGTTCTCTCGTCCGCGGCCCCCTCCTTGATCATTCCCACCGGAACAGCTTGGCAGCCGCGCCGCCCGCGAGCACCGCGTAGGCGGCGAGTGTGAGCAGGCCCACGGCGTGCGGGAAGTGTCCGTTCCAGGAGTCCTGGAGGGTCTGGACGGCGGCGCCGCTCGGGGTGAGGTCGCCGATCCGGTTCAGCAGCGCGGGCGACATGTCGCGCGGCAGCCAGATCCCGGAGAAGAACATCATCGGGAAGAACGCGAGCGCGCCGGCCGCGTTCCCGGCCTTGGCGGACGGGACGAACGCGGCGATCAGCAGGCCGACGGACATCATCGCGGCGGCGGCGAGCACGAACGCCAGCAGGAAGCCCAGGGGCCGGCGCGGCAGCGGGACCCCGAAGGCGAGCCCGCCGAGGACGACCAGCAGCACCGAGACGGTGGCGATGCCGACGTACATCGGCACGAGCGCGCCGAACAGCAGTCCCGGGCGGACCGGGCTGGCCGACATCCGGCGCAGCACGCCGCGCTCGCGGTAGGCGGAGAGCAGCGACGGCAGGCCGTTGAGGCCGAGCAGCAGCAGGGTGAAGACGGCGAGGATCGGCGCGTACAGCTGGATGGTGCTCATGCCGTGCAGGTCGGGCGAGGTCCGGCGCAGGGCCGGGATGCAGCCCAGGACGATCAGCAGCAGGACCGGGAAGGCCAGGCTGAAGAAGGCGGTCAGCGGGTCGCGGAGGAACAGGCGGGCCTCGACGGTGGCCAGGCGGCGGACGGCGTGGACGGTGCGGTTCATGGCGGTGTGTCCTTACGGGGTGTCGGCGGGTCAGGACTCGTGGCGGGTCAGGGCCAGGTAGGCGTCGTCGAGGCTGTGCTCGCGGATCCGCAGGCCGGTGACGACGATGCCCTCGCGGGCGAGCAGGCCGGTGACCTCGTCGGCGAAGTCCCCGGTGCCGGTGACCTCGATCCGGCCGTCCCGCTCCTCGACCGCGGTGACCCCGGGCAGGGCGGCCAGCCGGGCGGTGTCCAGCGGCGCGGTGGGACAAAAGCCCAGCGTGCCTCCGGTGCCGGAGCGGGCGACCAGCTCGGCCGGGGTGCCGGCGGCGACGATCCGCCCGCCGTCCAGGACGGCGGCCCGGTCGCAGAGCGCCTCGACCTCGTCCATGAAGTGCGAGACCAGCACGACCGTCACACCGTTGTCGCGGATCCGGCGGACCAGCTCCCAGGTGTCCCGGCGGCCCTGCGGGTCGAGCGCGGTGGTCAGCTCGTCCAGGAACGCCACCTCCGGGTCGCCGACCAGGGCGAGGGCGATGAACAGCCGCTGGCGCTGGCCGCCGGAGAGCTTGTCGAAGGGCGTGCGGACCTCGCCGGCCAGCCCCCACTCGTCGAGCAGCTCGCGCGGGTCCCGCGGCTTCGGGTAGAGGGCGGCGTACAGCTCCAGCGCCTCGCCGACCCGCAACGCGCCCTGCAGCTGGGCCTGCTGGAGCTGGATGCCGATCCGGGGACGCAGCCGGTGCGCGTCCCGGACCGGGTCCAGGCCGAGCACCCGGACGGTCCCGGCGTCGGCCCGGCGCAGGCCCTCGCAGCACTCGACGGCGGTGGTCTTGCCGGCGCCGTTCGGGCCCAGCAGGCCGAACACCTCGCCGCGCTCGACGGTGAAGGACACGTCCTCCAGCACCTGGCGCCGCCCGTACGCCTTCCGCAGGCCCGCCACCTCGATCACGGCCATCGTGCCGCTCCCTCCCGTTCGTCCCGGGTGCTCCCCGGCTCACAACGAGCTTCCCGCGCGGGGACCTTGCGGCGGATCGACCGGCCGGTCGGACCGGCCGGTCGATGCGGTGGAGCGCCGGTCAACCGATCGGTGGATGCCGGATGGGCGGTGCGGGCGGACAGCACGAAGCCCGGGCGCCGTCGTGGGCGACCGGGCTCGGGGTGCGGTCGGATCAGGCCGTGGCGCCGTCCGCGCCGCGGGCGGCGGCGATGGCCCGGCGCAGTGCGCGCGGGACGGGTCCGGCGGCAGGAGCCAGCTTCTGGATCCGGACCCGGTACTCGCGGCTCCGGCGCCACGTCAGGGCCGTGCTCAGCCGGGCCGCGTAGACCAGCGCGACCAGGGCGGCGTCCGCCGGGTCGACCCGGCTCAGCGGCGCGCTCAGCGCCGACGTGACGGCCGCCGCCAGTACCTTGCGCGCGCCGGGCTCCCGCAGCGTGACGCGCCTGCCGGGGAAGATCCCGAGGATCCGGTGCTCCTCGACCCGGATCCGGCCGGCCTCGGCGAGCCCGTCGCGGACCACGCGGGTCGCGCGGCCGGCCGGGCCCAGGCGCCGGCCGATCCAGTGCTGCCAGCTGCGCCGCCGTCCTTCGCGGATCTGCTCCAGCAGCACGGCGGAGAGCGGGTCGAGGCCGTCGGCCGCGGCGCCCTCGACGGCGGCGGGGTGCCGGCCGTCGTCGCGGATCAGCCCGCGCCGCAGCAGTTCGACGAGGGCCGCCGCCCGCAGCACGAGATCGAGCCTCGCGGTGGCGGTCAGGCGCTCGCGCTCGGGGTGGTAGGCGAGCAGGTACAGCTTCTCCGGCAGGGCCGTGGGCACGTCCATGGTGGACTCCAAGCTGAGGACGGTGTGGTGGTGTGCCGCCCGGTCAATCGGCGTCGGGACCGCCGTTCTCCGGGCTCTCCTTGGGCGGTCGGCCGCGCCGGGGAAGCGTTGCCGCACCGCTGGGCATCCGTCCCGCGTCGGTGAGGGCGCGGCGGAGCAGGAACTCGATCTGTGCATTCGCGCTGCGCAGTTCGTCCGCCGCCCACCGGGCCAGCGCGTCGTGCACCGCCGGGTCCAGACGCAGCAGGATCTTCTTCCGCTCGGTCGCCAACGCCGCGCCGCTCCTTACTGGTAGAGGGAGCCCGTGTTCACGACCGGCTGGGTGCCGCGGTCGCCGCAGAGCACCACGAGGAGGTTGCTCACCATGGCCGCCTTGCGCTCCTCGTCCAGTTCGACGACGTCGCGCTCGGCCAGCCGGTCCAGGGCCTCCTCGACCATACCGACGGCGCCCTCGACGATCAGGCGGCGCGCGGCCACCACGGCCCCGGCCTGCTGGCGCTGGAGCATCACCTGGGCGACCTCGGGCGCGTACGCGAGCCGGGTGATCCGGGACTCGACGACCCGGACGCCGGCCGACACGACCCGGGCGGCGATCTCGGCGGAGAGCTTGCGGGTGATCTCGTCGGCGCCGTCGCGCAGCGACAACTGGCCCTCGTGGTGGGCGTCGTAGGGGTAGCTGCTGGCGATGTGCCGGACGGCGGTCTCGGTCTGGATGGCGACGAAGTCGGTGTAGTCGTCGACCTCGAACACGGCCTTGGCGGTGTCCTCGACCTGCCAGACCACGACGGCGGCCATCTCGATCGGGTTGCCGTCCGCGTCGTTGACCTTGCTGGTCTCGGTCTCGTGGTTGCGGATCCGGGTGGAGATCCGGCGGCGGCTGGTGAACGGGTTCAGCCAGCTCAGGCCCTCGGCACGGACGGTGCCGCGGTAGTTGCCGAGCAGCTGGACCACCCGGGCCTCGCCGGGCGAGACCACGGTCAGGCCGCAGAGCAGCAGCAGGGCGGCCAGGGCGAGCACCGGCCCGGCGATCACCAGGGCGATGCCGAGGCCCCTGGTGCCACCGGCGATCTGCACACCGCCGGCGATGACCGTGCCGACCCCCGCGACCAGCCCGAGCAGGCCGCCCGCGAGCATCGGCAGGCCGGAGCGGGCGGTGATGAGGCGTTCGGTGATCTTGGGGACCGGCAGGTCCAGGGCAGGGCCGTCTTCGTCGTCGACGGGAATGTGCGATGTGGTCATCGGACCGACTCCTCCAGCGAGTGATTCCGCCTAGCAATCAAAGTGATATCACTTTTAGCGCACGAGGACCAGGGCTCGACACGGAACGGGGAAGTCGGACGGGCCTCGGCGGCCCCACGGTCTTCGGGGTCGGCAGGGTCGGCAGGGTCGGCGGTCATCAGCGCTGCTCAGGCGCTCCACACGTCAGCCGGATGTTCGCGGATGCTCCCAAGCGGGTGAACTTCGGCGTGTAATCACCGCCGGACGGTCGCCGTTCGCCTACAGTTCTCGCAGGTCAGCGACCCCACAGCCCGATGGCCGGGTCGATCGGAGTGGGGCGGGTGGGACTCGAACCCACGACCAAGGGATTATGAGTCCCCTGCTCTAACCGGCTGAGCTACCGCCCCGGTTCGCCGCGCGCGCCGGTCGTCGGCCACGGCAGCAGCAGACGGCCCCGCAAGGCCGTCCCGGGCAGCATAGCCGGTCGATCACCCGTGGTGCGCGCCGGGGGCGCACATGGGATGCGCGGGCGTGCGCGCCTCTCCGGGCGGACCGGCCGGGTTGGCACACCCGGCGGCGGGCGGGCAGCCTGGGCGGGTGACGACGCGCGAGGCGGGAGTGGCGGCGGGCACCGTGCTGGTGCTGCTGGCGGCGGGCTGCACGACCGCCGCGCGCCCCGGCGCCGGCACCCCGACCGCCAGCTCGGCCCCCGCCTCGCCCGCCGCCTCGGGCGACACCCACGGCTGGAGCCGGCAACGGCTCAAGGGCGCGATCGCCAAGTACACCGGGGTCACCCGCACCGCCAAGCCCACCGTGCTCAACGGCCTGGTCGGCGCCGTCTTCACGCGCAACGCCAGCGGCGACCACTTCTGCACCGCCAGCGTGGTCGACAGCGCCGCGCTGAACCTCATCGTCACCGCCGCGCACTGCGTCTGGGACCCGAAGCTCGGCCGGCGCAGCGACCTGGTCTTCGTCCCCGGCTACCGCAACGGCGACACCCCGAGCGGCATCTGGCCGCTGGTGGCCGTCACCGTCGACGACGGCTGGAAGGACCACGCCGACCCGGACGCGGACGTCGCCTTCGCGGTCGTCCAGGCGCAGAACGGACAGCAGGTGCAGCAGGTGCTCGGCGCCAACAAACTGGGCGTCAACCGCGGCTTCCGGCTCCCCGTGCGGGTCACCGGCTACCCCGGCACCAGCGACGTCCCGATCACGTGTGCCAACAACACCACCGAGCAGAGCCCCACCCAGCTGCGGATCGACTGCCCCGACTACACCGGCGGCACCAGCGGCAGCCCGTGGGTCACCGACTTCGACCCGAGCACCAGGACCGGCACCGTGGTCGGCGTCATCGGCGGCTACCAGGAGGGCGGCGACAGCCCCGACACCTCGTACAGCAGCTACTTCGGCGACCGCATCCAGGCGCTCTACGACCGCGCGACCCAGTAGCGATCCGGTGGCGGTCCGGTGGCGACCCAGCGGCCCGGCCGGGGCGGACACCGCCGCCGCAGTGTGATCGAACGACCGGCAGTGGCGCTGCCGCGCGCGGCCTGGTATGTCTTCCTCACGAACGGCGGATCGCAGGACCCGGCACCCGCCCCGAGGAACGAGACGGAGCCCCGATGGCCCCCCGCCCGGCACGGTCTGCGCGCGCCGCACGGACGGCCCTGCTGACGGCCCTGCTGCTCGCCGCCGGCACCGCCTGCACCGGGACGGGCCAGGAGCCCACCGCCGAGGTCGCGCAGCCGAGCACGGCCCGCGACCGGATCGGCACCCTCTCGGTCCGCACCCCGCAGGGCCCGCGGGCCTGCACGGCGAGCGTCGTGCAGAGCCCCGGGCGCAACCTGCTGGTGACCGCGGCACACTGCGTGCAGAACCGCCGGATCGGCCTGCTGGACGGCCTGGTGTTCACCCCCGGCTACCGCAACGGCTACTCCCCGTACGGGAGTTGGCCGGTGCAGTCGATCACCGTCGACCCACGCTGGGCGGACGACGACAACCCCGAGTACGACGTGGCGTTCATCACCGTCCGCCCGGTCGACGGCCGGCAGGTCGAGGACGCCGTCGGCGGCAACCCGGTCGGCACCGACCAGGGCTTCGGGCTGGACGTCTCGGTGACCGGCTACCCCAACGAACGCGACGAGCCGATCACCTGCTCGGTCCGGACCCGCTCGCAGAGCCCCACCCAGGAGCGCTTCGACTGCGGCGGCTACACCGACGGCACCAGCGGCAGCCCGTGGGTCACCCCGGCCGGGACGGTCGTCGGCGTCATCGGCGGCTACCAGGAGGGCGGGGACACCCCCGACACGTCGTACAGCGTCACCTTCGACGGCCGGGTCGCCGAGCTGTACCGGCAGGCGACCGCCTGAGCGCCCGGGTGTGACGGACGCAACAACACGAAGGCCCCCCGGTCATCCGAGGGGCCTTCGCTCTGAGCAGTCACCGGGCGCACCCGGCGCAGCTCCCGCATTTGGACTCGAACCAAAAACCTGCCGGTTAACAGCCGGCTGCTCTGCCAATTGAGCTATGCGGGATCGCGGTACTCAACTCCCGTACCACGGACGGGAAAACGCACCCCGAGGGGTGCTTCCCGAGCTCCCCCAATTGGACTCGAACCAATAACCTGCCGATTAACAGTCGGCTGCTCTGCCAATTGAGCTATGGGGGATCGGCTTCCGCTTCGGCTCCCGGTTTCCCCGGCTCCTCGGCGTTCGCTGCGGGACATACATTAGCGCACTCGGGGGGGTGGTCCGCCAATCGCTTTCCCCGGCCGCCCCGGGCCCCCGCCCGGCGCGCCCCGCGCGCGCCCGGCACACCCCCCGGGGATGCTGGGGACACAGACGGTTCACCGTCCCGACGGACGGGTAGGGCAATGCGGCAGAAGGCCGCCAGGAGAGGGTGGAATCCGATCATGTGGAAGCTGTCGTTGGCCGTCGGACTCGCGGCCGGCTACGTCCTGGGCTCCCGGGCCGGGCGTCAGCGCTACGAGCAGATCGCCAAGGTCACCCGGCAGATCGCCCGGAGCCCCAAGGTCCAGGGGGCGGCCGACCGGGCCAGGCACCAGGCCGGCGCGGTGGCCGGGAAGGCCGCCGGCGCGGTCGCGGACAAGGTCGGCGACCGGCTGCCGAACGCCGTGACCGACCGGGTGCCGTACTTCAACCGGGCCCGCTCGCAGGACGACGACTGGGGTACCTTCCGGCCGTGACACCAGGGTGAAGCCCGGATGGCCGCGCCCCGAGGTACCGAACGGGCAAAGCCCTCCCGGTCCGAACGCGCCCCGGGCCGGGCTGAGGCATGATCTCGACATGGCCATCGTCGCGGGGATAGACAGCTCGACCAGTCGCACCCGGATCGTCGCGTGCGACACCGAGACCGGTGCCGTGCTGCGCTCCGGGAAGGCGCCCCACCCCGTACCCGAGAACGCCGAGACCCGGGCCGGCGAGGCCGACCCGCAGCTCTGGCTGCACTCGCTCGGCGACGCGGCCGCCGGCGGCCTGCTGGAGGGCGTCCGCGCGATCGGCGTCAGCGCGCAGCAGCACGGCATGATCGGCCTCGACGCGGGCGGCGTGCTGGTGCGGCCCGCGCTCCTCTGGAACGACCCGCGCTCCAGCGGTGCCGCCGCCAAGCTGCTCGACGCCCTCGGCGGCCCGGCCGCCTGGACCGCCGCGATCGGCGCCGTCCCGGGGCCGGCGTACACCATCGCCAAGCTGCGCTGGCTGGCCGAGTTCGAGCCCGCCAACGCCCGTCGGGTGGCCGAGGTGCTGCTGCCGCACGACTGGCTGGTCTCCCAGCTGCTCGGCAGCCCCAAGCGCCGCACCACCGACCGGGGCGACGCGTCCGGCACCGGCTACTGGTCCCCGATCACCGGCGAGTACCGGCAGGACCTGGTGAAACTCGCACTCGGCCACGAGCTCAGGCTGCCCGACGTCCTCGGCCCCGCCGAGCCCGCCGGGCACACCCCCGAGGGCCTGCTGATCTCGGCCGGCACCGGCGACAACATGGCCGCCGCGCTGGGCCTCGGCCTCGGCCCCGGCGACGCGGTGGTCTCGCTGGGCAGCACCGGGACGATCTTCGCGGTGCACGACCGGGCCGTCGTGGACGCCACCGGGCTGCTCTCCTCCTTCGCCGACGCCACCGGCCGGCACCTGCCGATGGTCGCCACCCTGAACGCCGCCCAGGTGCTCCGCTCCACCGCCGCGATGCTCGGCCAGGACCTCGACGGCCTCAGCGACCTCGCCCTGCACTCCTCCCCCGGCGCGTACGGACTCGTCCTGCTGCCCTACCTGGAGGGCGAACGGACGCCCGCCCTGCCGCACGCGGCCGGCACGCTGACCGGCCTGCGGGCCGAGTCGATGGCTCCGCAGCACCTGGCCCGGGCCGCCGTCGAGGGCATGCTCTGCAACATCGCGGACGCCCTGGACGTCCTGCGCGCCCAGGGCGTGGAGATCAAGCGGGTGTTCCTGCTCGGCGCCGCCGGGCGGCTGCCGGCCGTCCGGCACGTGGCCCCGCTGGTGTTCGGCGTCCCGGTCGTGGTGCCTCCACCGGGCGCCCACGCCGCCCGCGGGGCCGCCCGGCAGGCCGCCTGGGCGCTGGCCGGCACCCCCGAGCCGCCGGTCTGGGAACTGCCGGAGGCCGAGACCGTCGGGCCCGAGGGCGACCAGGACCTCGCGATCGGCTCCGCGGTGCTCCGCCAGTACCGGGCCGCCCGCGAGCGGACCCACCCGGAGACGGCCGCCTGAACCGCCTGAGCCACCCGAGCCGGCCGGACCCGGCATTCGCCGGATGAAGGTGCGTCAGCCCGCCCCCGGTGGCAGCGTGGGACGGGACACGGCCACCCGAGCGAAGGGCGACAGGCACCCATGGCGCTGCACAAGGGGGCCGGCGACGACCGCCGGCTGAGCATCAATCCGTTCGTGGGCACCGCCGACCCGCTCGGCTCGATGGAACTGGCGCCGCCGCTGCACCGCCTCGCGGACGGCCCCGTCCCGGCCGAAACCGCCTACCAGCTGATCCACGACGAGCTGATGCTGGACGGCAACGCCAGGCTCAACCTGGCCACCTTCGTCACCACCTCGATGGAGGCGCAGGCCACCCGGCTGATGACCGAGTGCCTGGACAAGAACATGATCGACAAGGACGAGTACCCGCAGACCGCCGAACTCGAACGGCGCTGCGTGGCGATCCTCGCCGACCTGTGGCACACCCCCGACCCGGACAGCGCCGTCGGCTGCTCCACCACCGGCTCCAGCGAGGCCTGCATGCTGGCCGGCCTCGCGCTCAAGCGCCGCTGGATGCGCCGCAACGCCGAACGCTACGCGGCCGGAGCCCGGCCCAACCTGGTGATGGGCATCAACGTCCAGGTGTGCTGGGAGAAGTTCTGCAACTTCTGGGAGGTCGAGGCCCGCACCGCCCCGATGGAAGGCGAGCGCTTCCACCTCGACGCCGCGCAGGCGGTCGCGCTGTGCGACGAGGACACCATCGGCGTGGTCGGCGTCCTCGGCTCCACCTTCGACGGCTCCTACGAGCCGATCGCGGACATCTGCGCGGCCCTGGACGAGCTCCAGCGACGCACCGGCCTCGACGTCCCGGTGCACGTGGACGGCGCCTCCGGCGGCATGGTGGCGCCCTTCCTGGACCCCGACCTGGTGTGGGACTTCCGGCTGCCCCGGGTCGCCTCGATCAACTGCTCCGGCCACAAGTACGGGCTGGTCTACCCCGGTGTCGGCTGGACGCTGTGGCGGGACGGGGAGGCGCTGCCGGAGGAACTGGTCTTCCGGGTCAACTACCTCGGCGGCGAGATGCCCACCCTCGCGCTCAACTTCTCCCGGCCCGGCGCCCAGGTGGTCGCGCAGTACTACGCCTTCCTGCGGCTCGGCCGGAACGGCTACCGAGCCGTCCAGCGCGCCTGCCGGGAGGTCGCCACCTACCTGTCCGGGGAGATCGGGAAGCTCGACGGCTTCCGGCTGCTCACCCGCGGCGACCAGCTGCCGGTGTTCACCTTCACCACGGACGACGGCGTCCCCTTCGACGTGTTCGACGTCTCGCGCCGGCTGCGCGAGCGCGGCTGGCAGGTGCCCGCGTACACCTTCCCGGCGAACCGGGAGGACCTGTCGGTGCTCCGGATCGTCTGCCGCAACGGCTTCTCCCGGGACCTCGCCGACCTGCTGCTGGCCGACCTCGGCCGGCTGCTGCCCGAGCTGCGGCGCCAGCCCGTCCCGCTGAAGGAGCTCGGGATGCCGGCCCGGACGGGGTTCCACCACTGACCCGCACAACGGCCACGGCGGGGAGGGCGCGCTGGAGCGCCCTCCCCGCCGTGCGTCCCGGTGCGTCCGGGGCAGCCTCCCCCCGCGAGGCTGCCCCGGACCGTGGGGGAACCGGGACCTGGGTGTCGGACGGACGACCGACAGACGATCAGTGTCCGAACGAAGCGTCCGGCGGGCGAACCGCACCGGCGAGAGAACTGTGCACGACGGAGGCATGAATGTTCGAGTGTCTCCGGCGGTTGTGAGACACTTCGGACCGTCTCAGCGCCAGGACCTGGGGTTTGGGACGGCCGAACGATGAAGTTGGAGAAGCGGAGACACCCGAACGGCCCGGGGTCGGAACCCCTTCCACCCCTGGCGCTCCCACCGATCGGCCCGATCCCCCGTCTCGAATGCATGGAAGGGCCGCATGGGTTCCGCCTGGAAGCAACTGCCCGAGGAGTTGACCGGGCCCGCCCGGGGCCTGGCCGAGGAACTGCGCACGCTCAAGGACGCCGCCGGACTCTCGCTGTCCGAGCTGGCCACCCGGACCCACTACAGCCGGGCCTCCTGGGAGCGGTGGCTGAACGGCAAACGGGTCATCACCGAGCAGGCCCTGAACGCGCTGATCGGGGCGGTCGAGTGCGACGGGCCCGCCCTGCGGGCGCTGTGGCAGCAGGCCGTGACCGGGCCTGCGGACGGGAATGCGGACGGGAACGGGGACACCGGCGCGGACGGTACGGACGCCGAGGCGTCCACCGAGTCCCCGGCGGACACGCCGGAGGTTCCGGCCGATCCGGACGGACCGGACGCCGCGGAGCCGGTGGAGGCCGCGACGGACGGCGAGCCCGCGCCCGCCGCGGCCTGGTGGCGGCGCCCCGCGCCGCTGCTGGCCTGCGCGGCCGTCGTGGCCACCGTGCTGGTGCTGGTGGGACTGCGCGCCACCCGGCACGACGAACCGTCGGCGCCAGCGGCCGGGCCGGGCACCGTCACCGCCCCGGCGGCCGGGCCCATCAAGCCCGCCTCGTCCAACCTCACCTGCCAGGCGATGGGCTGCGCGCACCGGAACCCCCAGGACTACCTCTGCGGCCAGGACGCCCGCACACTGCAGACCGACGTCATCGGCAAGGTGGTCATCTACCTCCGCTACAGCCAGAAGTGCCAGGCCGCCTGGGCGGCGATCAACGAGGGCCAGCCGCAGGACTACGCGACCATCACCAGCAGCACCGGCGAGAGCGAGCAGGCGCTGATCCACTACGGCTACGACAACTACTCGTTGATGCTGAACGCCGCGGACCCGACCGTCACCTTCCAGGTCTGCGGGTACCAGCCCGAGGGCAACCGGTGCATCGCGCCGATCTCCAACCTGGCCGGCGTGGTCGCGTCCACGCCGATCCCGACCGGGCCCGCCTCGCCGCCCCCAGGGGCCACCGCCGGCCCGTCCACCACCGCCGGCCCGTCCACCACCGCCGGCCCGTCCACCGCCACGGCCACCGCCTCGGCCACCTCGTAGCCGGGGCACTCAGTCGAGGTACCCGCGCAGCTGCGCGGCGAAGGCGTGCTCGCGGAGCTTGACCAGCGTCTTCGACTCGATCTGGCGGATCCGCTCCCGCGTCACGCCGAACACCGCGCCGATCTCCTCCAGCGTGCGCGGCCGCCCGTCGTCCAGCCCGTAGCGCAGCTGGACCACCTGGCGCTCGCGCTCGCCGAGGGTGGCCAGCACCGCGTCCAGGTGCCGGCGCAGCAGGAGGAAGGCCGCGGACTCGGCGGGCGACGCGGCGTCGGCGTCCTCGATCAGGTCCCCGAGCGCGACGTCGTCCTCCTCCCCCACCGGCGTGTGCAGCGAGATCGGCTCCTGGGCCAGCCGGAGCAGCTCGCGCACCCGCTCCTCGGTCAGCTCCAGCGCGGCCGCGATGTCGGCCGAGCCCGGCTCGACGCCGCGCTCCTGGAGCAGCGCCCGCTGCACCCGGACCACCCGGTTGATCAGCTCGACCACGTGCACCGGCACCCGGATCGTCCGGGCCTGGTCGGCCAGCGCCCGGCTCATCGCCTGCCGGATCCACCAGGTCGCGTAGGTGGAGAACTTGTAGCCGCGCGCGTAGTCGAACTTCTCCACCGCCCGGATCAGGCCGAGGTTGCCCTCCTGGACCAGGTCCAGCAGGGTCAGCCCGCGGCCGACGTAGCGCTTGGCGACGGACACGACGAGGCGCAGGTTCGCCTCGATCAGGCGGCGCTTGGCGATCCGGCCCATCACCACGAGGGCGTCGAGCTCGTCGGCCGGCGGGTCGGTCGGCCGGGGTTCGCGGCCCAGCCGCTCCTCGGCGAACAGACCGGCCTCGATCCGGCGGGCCAGCTCCACCTCCTCGGCGGCGTTGAGGAGCCGGATCCGGCCGATCTCGCGGAGGTACTGGCGGAGCAGGTCCGCGGCCGAGCCGGCGGTGTCGGGTCCCGCGCGGACGTCGGGCTCCTCGTCCGGGCTCTCGTCCGCTGCCCCGTGCCCGTCGGGGTCGGTTTCGGCGTCCGGGGATTCGGGGTGGCCCTCCGGCAGGCCCTGGGCGGGGACCCGGGCGCCGGCCGGGGGCGGGGCGCCGGCCCGGCCGTGGTCGGCCTCCTCGCAGGGGCGCGGCGCCGGGTCGGCGGCCGGTGCGGGGGCGGTCGGTGCGGTGGGGTTCGGTCTGGCGGTCGGGTTGGACGTCGCGACAAGGCCTTGGTCCACGGGCATCCCCTCGGGGCGGGCGCGACTCTGGCGGACCCGCGCTGTACGGAGGTGGGACGCCCTCCAGTGTGCGGTACGCCACGCTCCGTGGCCGAGACTCGTGCGCCGACTTTCTGGGCGCACCGTCCGGGGCCGCGTCAGAGCGCCGCGGCGCCCCGGCTGCGCAGCTGCTGCCCGTACTGCTGGAGCTGCCACAGCTCGGTCTGCACCGCGTGCTGCTGCTCCGCGTCGGCCCGCGGACCGAGCCGCTGGAGGTACGCCCGGACCTCGGCGATCCGCCGGTCGACGGCCAGCAGGCGCAGTTTGACCAGGAACTCCCCCGCGTAGACGGCGTCCGCCTTGCGGCGCGAGCGCACCGGCTCCACGGTCAGCTCGGTCACCAGCGAGCGCACCCGGTCGTCCGGGGACGCCTCGCGCACCGCGCTCGTGAAGTCCGGCAGGCCCGCCCCGTACGCGGCGCCGCCGGCCTTGGCGATCGCCTGCCGCACGGCCGCGTACGGCGGGGTCGGGAACTCGTCCTCGCCGTAGTGGTCGAAGGCCGGGCTGACCAGGTCCGGGTGCTGGAGGGCCAGCTTGAGCAGCTCGCGCTCCACGAACTGGGCCGGGTCGCGCGGGTTCAGCACGAAGGCGGGCCGGGCCGGGCGGGCGGGCTCGGGCTCCGGGCGGCGCTGCGCGGCGCCGCGCGGGTTCTGCTGGCGCTCGCGGTCCCAGCGGGCGAGCTGGGAGACCCGGCGGACGACGAAGGGCTCGTCCAGGATGCCGAGCATGCCGGCCAGGCGGACGGCGTACTCGTGCTGGATCGAGCGGTCCTTGATCTTGGCGACGATCGGGGCCGCCTCCTCCAGCGCCGCCGACCTCCCCTCCGGGGTGTCCACCCGGTGCCGGGCCACGACCGAGGTCAGCGCGAACTCGAACAGCGGGACCGGGTTGTCGATCAGCTCGCGGACCGCGTCGTCGCCCTTGGCCAGCCGCAGCTCGCACGGGTCCATGCCGCCCGGGCTGACCGCGATGGAGGTCTTGGCGGCGAACTTCTGGTCGTCCTCGAAGGCGCGCAGGGCGGCCTTCTGGCCTGCCGCGTCGCCGTCGAAGGTGAAGACCGTCTCGCCGCGGTACTGCGAGGTGTCCATCAGCAGCCGGCGGATGATCTTGATGTGGTCCTCGGCGAAGGCCGTGCCGCAGGTGGCCACCGCCGAGGTGACGCCCGCGAGGTGGCAGGCCATCACGTCGGTGTAGCCCTCGACCACCACCGCGCGGCCGGACTTGGCGATCTCCTTCTTCGCCAGGTCGATGCCGTACAGCACGTGGGACTTCTTGTAGACCGGCGTCTCGGGGGTGTTGAGGTACTTCGGACCGTTGTCGTCCTCGCGCAGGCGTCGGGCGCCGAAGCCCACGACCTCGCCCGCGATGTCCCGGATCGGCCAGACCAGCCGGCCCCGGAAGCGGTCGATCAGACCACCGCGCTGACCCTGCGAGGCGAGGCCGCCGAGCAGGATCTCCTTGTCCGTGAAGCCCTTGCCGCGCAGGTAGCGGACGAGGTGCTCCCAGCCGGCCGGGGCGTAGCCGACGCCGAAGGTCCGGGCGGCCTCCTCGTCGAAGCCGCGCTCGGCCAGGAAGCGGCGGCCGATCTCCGCCTCCGGCGAGGCCAGCTGCTCCTGGTAGAACGCGGCGGCCACCTTGTGCGCCTCGACCAGGCGGGTGCGCTCGCCCTGCTGGTGGCGGGGGCTGTACCCGCCCTCCTCGTAGCGCAGGGTGATGCCGGCCTGGGCGGCCATCCGCTCGACTGCCTCAGCGAAGGTGAAGTGCTCGATCTTCATCAGGAAGGCGATCGTGTCGCCGTTCTCCTGGCAGCCGAAGCAGTGGAAGACGCCCTTGGAGGGGTTCACGTAGAAGGAGGCGGACTTCTCGTCGTGGAAGGGGCACACGCCCTTGTACTCGCCGCCGCCACCGTTGGTCAGCTGTACGTAGTCGCCGACCACCGCATCGATCGGCAGTGCGCCTCGCACCGCCTGCACGTCTTCGTCCCTGATCCGCCCGGCCACCCCGGAAGTCTACTGGGGTGGCCGAGGTTTCCGGCGGGAGTGCTTGCCCGCCTCCTTCCCCCTACGTCCAGGCGGCACCGACGAGTTTGGCGTGGAGGGCCAGGGCCGAGGCGTCGGTCAGGGTGGCGATCTGGTCGATGACCGTTCGCAGGGCCGCGCGGTCGTCCTCGGCCTCGCGGTAGAGGGCGGCGAAGACCGGGTCGAGGCCCTCGGGGGCGCGCTGGGTCAGCACGTACGCCAGCTCCGCGATCACGATCCGCTGGCGGGCCCGCAGCTGGGCCTGCTCGTCGCGCTGCATCACGTAGCGCACCGCGACCGCCTTGAGCACCGCGCACTCCAGCCGGACGTCCCGCGGCACCACCAGCTCGGCCGCGTACCGGGTGAGCCGGCCGGGGCCGTAGCGGGCCCGGGTGGCCTGTTCGGCGGCCAGGCAGAAGCGGCCGATCAGCTGGCTGGTGAGGTCCTTGAGCCCGGCCCGGGCGCGCGCGGTGCCGTCGTACGAGCGGGGCCACCACTCCTGGGCGAGCAGCCGGTCGAGGGCGGCGGCGAGCTCCTGCGGCGCGGCGTCGGAGGCGTAGCGCTCGGCGACCTTGAAGAGTTCGGCGCGCTCGCTCGGCGCGCGCAGTGCGGCCGGGTCGATGTGGCCGGCCTGGAGGCCGTCCTCGACGTCGTGGGTGGAGTAGGCGACGTCGTCGGACCAGTCCATGACGGTGGCCTCGAAGCACTTGCGCCCGGCCGGGGAGCCGGCCCGCAGCCAGCGGAAGACCGGCAGGTCTTCGGCGTAGACGCCGTACTTGGGCGAGTCCGGGTCGGCGGGGTGGGCACCACGGGTCCACGGGTACTTGGTGGCGGCGTCGAGGGCGGCGCGGGTCAGGTTGAGGCCGACGCTGCGGCCGGGCCAGGGGGCGAGCCGGGCGGCGGGCGGCTCGCCCTGCGGGGCGAAGCGCTTGGGTTCGAGCCGGGTGAGGATGCGCAGGGACTGCGCGTTGCCCTCGAAGCCGCCGCAGGCCTCGGCGGCCTGGTCGAGGGCCTCCTCGCCGGTGTGGCCGAAGGGCGGGTGGCCGATGTCGTGGGCCAGGCAGCCGGCCTCCACGAGGTCCGGGTCGCAGCCCAGGGCCGCGCCCAACTCCCGCCCGACCTGGGCGCATTCGAGGGAGTGGGTGAGGCGGGTGCGGGGGAAGTCACTGCGCATCGGGGCGACCACCTGCGTGGTGCCGGCCAGGCGGCGCAGCGCGGCCGAGTGCAGCACCCGGGCGCGGTCGCGCTGGAACGCCGTGCGACCGGGGCGCTTATCGGGTTCGGGGACCCAGCGGGCCTCCGCGGCGTGGTCGTACGGGATCGGGGCGGCGGCGGGGCGGTGCGCGGTGTCGTCCATATATGAGTCACCGTACGCCGCGCCTCCGACACGCGGGGTGTGCCGCGCGCTAAGGGGCGCGGGCCGGGGCGTGAATCCTTTGCGTACGCGCCGTTTCCCGCCGTTCAGCCCTTGACAGCTTGGAGGACGGCTGCAGCGACCGCCTCCTGGCCCTTGGCATTCGGGTGGATCGCCGCCAGGCCCGGGGCCGGGAGGGGCGGCTCGATCCAGCGGGACCCGCCGGCGCACATGTCGTGCCCTGCGGACGGGGTGGCGGCGTCCACGAAGACCGCGCCGGCGCTCTCCGCGCGGCTGCGGAGCATGCCATTGAGCTGCTGTTCCTTCTCGACCAGGAACCCGAGGTCGGCGGGGGCGAGGGTGCTGCCGAGCACCGGCAGGCAGCTCGCCGGGTCGGCGGGCAGCAGGGCCGGGTAGCCGACCACGTACACCCGGGCCTGCGGGGAACGGCGTTTGATCTCCCGCAGGGCCTGGCCGAGCCGTTCACCGGCCGCGTCGACGCCGCGCTGCACCTGGTCGGTGCCGTCGGCGGCGTAGTGGTCGCGGCAGGGCGAGGCCGCGCGCTCGCCGCCGACGAGGCCCTTCACCGCGTCCACCAGGTTCTCCTTGGCGCACTGGGTGACGACGTCCGTGAAGCCCGCGTCGTTGCCGCCGATCCCGACCGTGACCAGCCTGGTGGCCGGGGTGAGCGCGTCCAGCTGGGGCGGGTTGGCGCCGGCATCGGTCTGCTGGGGGCGGGTGAGGTCGCCGGTGCGGGCGCCGCTGCAGCTGACGTCCTGGAACTGGCCGGGCGCCAGCCCGAGCGCCTTCGCCACCAGGGACGGGTAGTTGACCGCGGAGCGGGCGCAGCCCCTCGGGTCGCCCACCTGCGGGGCGATCTTGATGCCGGCGGTGTACGAGTCCCCGAGCGCCACGTACGGGCCGGCGGGCGTCGGGGTCGGGGCGGGTGTCGGCGTCGGCGTGGAGGTCGGGGTCGCCGAGGCCCGGGCGGGCAGCGCGCCCGCGAAACCCTTCCCGGACCCGCCGTCCGAGCCGCTCCCGGCGCTGCAGGCGGCGAGCAGCACCGCGGCCAGCCCGGCGGCCGTCACGGCGGCGGCCGGGCGTGTGGTCATCGGCATGGCATCCCCCCGGGGGGCAGGAGTCACGGGCGTCTCGCTGCGGCAGCCCGTCCCCCGGGCACCGCAGGGGCCAACGAACGGCGGCCGCGGATGACTCCCGCCCGGGAAGAACTACTCCGCGCCGCGCTCGTGCTCGGCCAGGAACTGCTCGAAGCGGCGGCCCAGCTCGTCCGCCGAGGGCAGGTCGGCCGGCTCGGCCAGCAGGCTCTCGCGGCCCTCCGCGCCCGCCACGGCGTCGTACTGGCCCTCCATGCCGCGGATCGCCGAGCGCAACTCGCCGTCCCCCTGGGACAGCTGCTCCTCGATGTCGGCGTGGACCTCGTCGACCCGGCGGCGCAGCCCGGTGCCCGGGAGCACCAGGCCGGTGGCGGACTGCACGGCCTCCAGGATCAGCACGGCGGCCGCCGGGTAGGCCGAGCGCGCCACGTAGTGCGGCACGTGCACGGCGAAGCCCAGGACGTCGTGCCCGGACTCGGCGAGCCGGTACTCCAGCAACGCCTGCGCGCTGCCCGGGACCTGCGCCTGCTCGAACCACTGCGGGTAGTCGGCGGCGAGGTCGAGCCGGTTGCCGTGCGGGGTCAGGCCGACCGGACGGGTGTGCGGCACGCCCATCGGGATGCCGTGGAAGTCCAGGCTCAGCCGGACCTCGAAGCGCTCCACGAGCTCGCGGACGGCGGCGGCGAAACGCTCCCACTCGACGTCCGGCTCGGGGCCGCTGAGCAGCAGGAACGGCGCGCCGGCGGCGTCGCGCACCAGCTGGAGCAGGATCTCCGGCGGGTCGTACGACGTCCAGTGGTCGCGGTCGAAGAGCATCGACGGGCGGCGCGCCCGGTAGTCCACCAGGCGGTCGTGGTCGAAGCGGGCGACGACCTGCGGCGAGCCCGTCTCCAGCAGGTGGGCCACCACCTGGCCGCCGGCCTCCCCGGCGTCCATGAAGCCCTCGAAGTGGTGGAGCAGCACGAGGCCCGCGCCGGTGTCGCGCAACTCGGCGTTGGCCGCGGCCACGGCGGCCACGCCCTGCTGATCCAGCTCGTACAGCGCCTGGAAGTCACGCACCGCGCACCCAACCCCGTTCTCTGCTCGTCCCGGCGGACCCGGCTGTTCGCCCTTCTCGTTCTCCAGCGTGCGTCGCCCCGCCGGAATTCCCGCCCGCCCGGGCGACATCGCCGGCGGCCGTCGCCGGCCGCTGCGCACCATGATCGCACCCGATCGAAAAACCGCTGGTCAGGGGTACCGCCAAGGGGGTTCAGCGGGAAGATCCGGAACGCGCCGCGCCGACCCGAGCCCCCATTCGTGTGCCGCGAAGTGACGCACCGCCTTCTGGCGGGTATCGTCCTCTCGCTGCCTCGCATCGTCGCGTCGTCATCACGTCGTCCGTAACGCCGTCGATCACGTCCCGGATCGGTGCTGGCCAGCCACCCACGACGCATCTTGCCTTCACCTGGCCGCCTGCTTCCCTTCGCGCTCTCGTTTCCTCCTCGGCCATCTCGCGGACGCACACTGTCCCCTCGCTCATCCCGCCGGACCGGTCCGTGGATCCGTGTCCGTTCCGGCACAGCGCCGCCCGCTCCGGGCCGCCGCCCCCCACCCCGCCCGCCCGGCCTCTCCGGCGTGCACACTGGGTACCTGGTGGGCGGACTCCGGACCGGGGCGAAGCCAGTCAATCGCACCCCGTGCCGCACCCCGGCGCGGGAGGCACCCTACGACCGATGAAGGACCGAAGGTTCCGTGCCCGTACCTGTCATCCTCACCGGCCGCACCGTGCGGCTGGAGCCCCTCGCCGCGCACCACGCCGAGGCCATCGCCGAGGCCGGCGCCGAGGACCGTACGACCTACGCCTTCACCCCCGTCCCGCACGGCCTGGAAGCGGCCCGCGACTACATCGCGCGCGCCCTCGCCGACCAGGCTGCGGGCCGGTCGCTGCCGTTCGCGACGGTGAACGTCGCGGACGGCCGGGTGGTCGGCTCCACCCGCTTCCTGGAACTCGACTACTGGCAGGGCCCGCTGGTCTGGCCGCCGGTGCCCGGCGTGCCCTTCGGCGACCCGGCCACGGCCGTCCCGGACGCGGCCGAGATCGGCAACACCTGGCTCTCGCCGCGGGCCCAGGGCACCGGCATCAACACCGAGGCCAAGCTGCTGATGCTGCGCCACGCCTTCGAGACCTGGGGGGTGCAGCGGATCTCGCTGCGCGCCGACGCCCGCAACCTGCGCTCGCGCGCGGCGATCGAGCGGCTGGGCGCGACCTCCGAGGGCGTCCGCCGGGCACACTCGCGCGGGCTGGACGGGGTGGTCCGGTCCACCGCGTTCTACTCGATCCTGGACTCCGAGTGGCCGGCCGTCCGGGACATCATCGAGCTGCGGATCGCCAACGCCACCTCGCCGAGCGCCCCGGATCCGGAGATCAACCAGGAGTGCCTTAGACACGGCGGCAGCGGCTCCGGCCACCTGATCACGGCCTGAGCGGGGCACCCTCGCCGGTGGCGGCGGCCGCCAGGACGTGGGCGAGGCCGGGCGGCACGGGCCGGTGGCCGCGTCCGGCCTCGACGACCGCCGAGACCGGGCGCCAGCCGCCGCGGACGCGCGTGACCGCCACCTCCCACACGGGGTGGCCGCTCGCGGCGTCGCAGATCCGGACCGCGCCCTCACGGGTGTGGACGGCCCAGCCGTCGAGCCCGGCCCGTACGCGCCGCCACTGCTCGTCGGTCCACACCACGTCGGGGACGGGGTGCGGCCGCGGGACCAGCATGTCGGCGCGGCCCCGGCCGGCCGTGACGGACCCCGGCTCCGGGAACGCCCAGGCGGGCAGCGGCTCGCGGGCCGCCGTCCAGGCGTCCGGAATGCCGGCGGCGCCGGTGTGCGCGGCGACCACTCCCCCGGTGATCGCGGCGACGGTGTCCATGTCGCCGCCGGCCGCGATCGCCTCCCACACGGCGGCCGGGTAGTCGGCGAGCCGGCGGGCGGCGCACCACAGCGCGTACGGGACGGTGTCGGCGGCGGACGTCCGGCTGCCGTTGCCGAGCATCCTCGCGGCGACCCGCAGGTCCGGCTCCGCGAGCAGGTGGAGCGCCTCGGCGAGGCCGTCGCGCACGGCGCCGTCCGGGGTGTGGTGCAGGACCTTCCGCAGGAGGCCGTCCGGCGTCAGCGGCTCGGTCCGGGCCCGGACGGCGTACGCGGCGGCCACCGCGACGGCGATGGCACCGTCGACGGCCTGCGGGTGGGTGTGCGTGATGACCGCCGTCCGGGCGGCCAGCCGGACGGCCTCGTCCACGTCGTCGGCGAGCGCGGCGCCGAGCGGGGCGACCCGCATGGCCGCGCCGTTGCCGTACGAGCCCTGGCCGTCGAAGAGTTCGGCGGCCAGCTGCTGCGCGTCGCCGCCCTCACGGATCAGCCGGAGCATCCGGTTGGCGGCCGGGCCGTAGCCGCGGTCGAAGTCGTGGCGCAGGGCGAAGGCGTAGGTCAGGTCGAAGGTGTCGACCGTGCCGCGTTCGATGTGGGCGGCGTATACCGAGCAGGCCATCTCGGTGTCGTCCGTCCATGGCCAGGAGGCGGGCGGGAGGGTGCGGGCGGCGAGGTGCGCGGCGGCGACCCCGGGGACGAAGAACTGGGCGCCGAGGGCGTCGGCCACGGAGAGGCCGACGAGCGCGTCGAACGCGGGACCCTGGTGTGGAGTGGTCATATGGCCCCAGCTCAGCGGCCGGGCCGACGTTGCGTCAACCCGTTTTGCCGGAACACCTCCCACGGGCGACGTTTCGCATACATCCGATCCTGGCGGGAAGCCCCCGGGCATGACCCGCGTGAACCCCCTCGACCCCGTCGGGCTGCTCGGCGCCGACCAGCAGCACATCGTCACCCGGGCGCAGCTGCGCCGCCTCGGGGTGCCGTCCAGCACGATCGCCCACCGGCTGCGGCCCGGCGGGCCGTGGCAGCAGGTACTGCCTCGGGTGATCTGCCTGCAGACCGGGCGGCTGACCGCACATCAACGGCTGCGCGCCGCACTGGCGTACGCGGCGCCGAAGGGGCGGGTGCCGCAGACCGGGGAGGTGCTGCTGACCGGGTTCGCGGTGCTCGCGGACGCGGGCCTGCCGAGCGCCGGACACCCGGCCGACGTCGCCGACGTCGACGTGCTGATCCCGGGGCAACGCCGGGTCGGCGACCGCGGGTTCGTCCGGATCCACCGGGCGGCCGGGCCGATGCCGAGCGGGTACGAGCGGGACGACGGACTGTGGAGCGCCACCGTCGCACGGGCGTTGGCGGATCTCGCCCCTCGCGAGACCGGGCTGCGGCGCTTCCGGGCGCTGTGCGCGGAGGCGGTCCAGCGGCGGCACTGCGAACTCGGCGAGCTGCTGGACCACTTGCTCGCCCGGCCGGGCGCGCTCGGGCAGCCGCAGGTCGCCCGGGTGGTGGAGGACCTGACGGCCGGGGTGCGGTCGGTGGTCGAGGGCGAGGCACGCGATCTGCTGCGGGACTCCGGCCTGCCGGAGCCGCTGTGGAACCCGGTGCTCTTCCTGGGCGGCCGTTTCCTCGCCGTCCCCGACGCCTACTGGCCGCACGCCTGCGTGGCGCTGGAGATCGACTCCCGGGCCTGGCACCTGCGACCGGCCGACCACGAGCGCAGCCTCGTCCGCGCCAACCGCCTCACCGCCGCGGGCCTCCCGGTCGTCCGCGCCACGCCGCTCCAGCTGCGCCGCGACCCGGCCCCGGTGCTCCACGAACTGACCGCCCTCCTCACCACCGGCCCCCACGGCCCGCACGCCAGGATCACCTGGCGCCGGGCGCAGTGAGGACGTCAACCCCCTTGGCGCTCCAGGGGCGCGTGCCGCGCACCGGCGGCCTCGGCGGCGGCGACCAGGCGCTGGAGTTCGGCGAGGTGGGCGGCGAGGGCGGCCCGGCCGGAGTGGGTGGCGGCGAGCCAGGTGCGGGGGCGCTTGCCGACGTAGCCCTTCTTCACGGCCACGTAGCCCGCCTCTTCGAGGGCGGTCGCGGCCTTGCTGAGGACGGAGTCGGAGACCTCGCAGTGGTCGCGGACGGCGCCGAACTCGGCTTCCTGGCAGGCGCCGAGGAAGGCGAGCACGGTGAGCCGGGTGGGGTGCTGGAGCAGCGGGTCGAGGACGGGGGGCATCAGCGGGCCGCCCGCAGCCGTCGGATCCGGCGGTTGAGGGCGTTGTTCGACGCCCAGAAGGCCGCGCCCGCGGCGACTCCGGCGGCCGCGCAGATCCACTGCGGCCCGCCGCCCGCCAGCCAGGTGAGCGCCGCCGCGGCCAGCCCCGCCACTGTCACCCAGAGGAGGCCCAGGAGGACCGGGCCACCGGTACCGGGCGCGATCCCCCGCTGGACGACACCGCTGCCGCGCATGGCGGCCCGGGCGGCGAGGCCGGTGAGCACGCTCCAGGCACCGCTGGTCACTCCGACCAGCCAGATCCGATGCGCGTCGATGGCGTAGCCGACCACCGTCCCGTAGACGGTGAAGCCGGCCGCGAACGCCGGGCCGTACCAGCGGGGCAGTGGAACCGGCAGCCGGGCGGCCGCCCCGGCGCGGCGAGCCAGGCGCAGCGCCTCGGCGGCGGAGAGGTCGGCGGGAACGGAAACGGAGTCGCTCATGGAATCCCCCTCGGACGGCGACGGTGATTCCACTATGGCATCTACTTTCCCAACTGGAAAGTACTTTCAGCAGCGCGGGTCGATCTCCTGGAAGGTCGCGTAGTGGTCGGGGGACCAGTACTGTTCGCCGGCGCCGCCGGTGACGACGCGTCGGGTGCCGCGGTCGTTGGAGCCCGGGGTGACGACGGTGTACTCGTGGTAGTAGCTGTCGGACTTCTTCGGGAGGCGGCTCTCGCGGTTCTCGAAGACGATGCCGTCGCGGTTGTACGGGTAGGGGCCGCCCTTGGCGATCAGGCCGAGGGTGTCCTGGGCCTGACTGGGGAGCTTGCTGCGGCAGACGTCGGCCAGCGCGGGGTCGGCGGGCACCCAGGTGCCGCCCGGGGCGGGGGTGCGGCCGGCGGGCGGGGACGGCTTCGGGGCCTGGGACTTGACGGCCGAGGAGCCCGCGGCCGTCGCGGTGGAGGCGCCGGAGGCCTTGGAGTGGCTGCTGCCGCCCTTGCCGGCGAGCAGGTACCCGACCGCGCCGAGGACGGCCAGGATCAGGACGGCCACGACTACGAGCGGGCTTTTGCGTCTGGTCATGCGCTCCAGCTTGGCAGGCCCGCGCGCGGGGGCCGACGTGTCACACGTGTGGCCGCCGCCACACAGACGTGCCGCCACACAGACGTACGGCCGGGCGGGGACGGACGCCGTTGTCCGTCCCCGCCCGGCCGTGTTACGTACGCCGGTTCTCCTGCGCCGAGCTCCGGTGCACGCCCTCCCGACGGGAGGGAGAGCGGTCAGTCGACCACGCGCGTGAGGAGGGGATGCCTCCCTGCCTCAGCGCGAGTCGCTGCCCGCCGACTCGATGGCGGCGCGGCCTGCCTCCAGGCGCGCCACCGGGATCCGGAAGGGGGAGCAGGACACGTAGTCCAGCCCCACCTCGTGGAAGAAGTGGACCGACTCCGGGTCACCGCCGTGCTCGCCGCAGACGCCGAGCTTGAGGTCGGGGCGGGTGGCCCGGCCGGCCTCGACGGCGTGCTTGACGAGCGAGCCGACGCCGTCGCGGTCGATGGTCTCGAACGGGGAGACCCCGAAGATGCCCTTCTCCAGGTAGGCGGTGAAGAACGAGGCCTCGACGTCGTCCCGGGAGAAGCCCCACACCGTCTGGGTGAGGTCGTTGGTGCCGAAGGAGAAGAACTCGGCGGCCTCGGCGATCTGACCGGCGGTCACCGCGGCACGCGGCAGCTCGATCATGGTGCCGAGCTTGATGTCCAGCTTGACGCCGGTGGACTGGGCGACCTCGGCGAGCACGCGCTCGCACTCGTCGCGGACCAGCTCCAGCTCCTGGACGGTGCCGACCAGCGGGATCATCACCTCGGGGCGCGGGTCCCCGCCGGCCAGCCTGCGCTCGGCGGCGGCCTCGGCGATGGCGCGGACCTGCATGCCGAACAGGCCGGGGATGACCAGGCCGAGGCGCACGCCGCGCAGGCCGAGCATCGGGTTCTGCTCGTGCAGCCGGTGGACCGCCTGGAGCAGGCGCAGGTCGTTCTCGTTCGGGTCCTTGCGGGCCTCGGCGAGGGCGACGCGCACCGACAGCTCGGTGATGTCCGGCAGGAACTCGTGCAGCGGCGGGTCGAGCAGGCGGACGGTGACCGGCAGGCCGTCCATCGCCTGGAACAGCTCGACGAAGTCGCCCTTCTGCAGCGGCAGGAGGGTGGAGAGGGCGAGCTCGCGGTCCTTGTCGTTGTCGGCCAGGATCAGGCGCTCGACCTCCTTGCGCCGCTCCTCGCCGAGGAACATGTGCTCGGTGCGGCACAGGCCGATGCCCTGGGCGCCGTAGCGGCGGGCGCGCGAGCCGTCCTCGGCGTTGTCGGCGTTGGCGCGCACGGCCAGGCGGCGGCGGCCGTCGGCGTGCGACATCAGCCGGTGGACGGCCTGGACGAGCCCGCCCTGGACGTCGGCGCCGGCGTGCAGGGTGCCCTCGAAGTACTCGACGACGGGGGACGGCAGCACGGGCACCTCGCCGAGGTAGACCTTGCCGGTGGCGCCGTCGATGGAGACGACGTCGCCCTCCTCCACGACCAGCCCGTCGGCGGTGGTGAAGCGGCGGGCCTTGGTGTCGACCTCCAGCTCCTCGGCGCCGCAGACGCAGGTCTTGCCCATGCCGCGGGCGACGACGGCGGCGTGCGAGGTCTTGCCGCCGCGCGAGGTGAGGATGCCCTCGGCGGCGATCATGCCGTCCAGGTCGTCCGGGTTGGTCTCGCGGCGGACCAGGATGACCTTCTCGCCGGAGCGGGACCACTTGACGGCGGTGTAGGAGTCGAAGACGACCTTGCCGATCGCGGCGCCGGGCGAGGCGGCGAGGCCCCAGGCGATCTGCCTGGACTCCGGGGTCGGGGCGAAGCGCGGGAACATCAGCTGGGCCAGCTGGCCGCCGGTGACGCGCATCAGGGCCTCGTCCAGGTCGATCAGGCCCTGGTCGACCAGCTGGACGGCGATCCGGAAGGCGGCCGCGGCGGTGCGCTTGCCGACGCGGGTCTGGAGCATCCAGAGCTTGCCGCGCTCGATGGTGAACTCGATGTCGCAGAGGTCGCGGTAGTGGTTCTCGAGCTTCTGCATGATCGCCATCAGCTCGTCGTACGACTTCTTGTCGAGCTTCTCCAGCTCGGCCAGCGGCAGGGTGTTGCGGATGCCGGCGACGACGTCCTCGCCCTGGGCGTTGGACAGGTAGTCGCCGTAGACGCCCTGGGTGCCGGTGGAGGGGTCGCGGGTGAAGGCGACGCCGGTGCCGGAGTCCTCGCCGAGGTTGCCGAAGACCATGGTGCAGACGTTGACCGCGGTGCCGAGGTCGTTCGGGATGCGCTCCTGGCGGCGGTACAGCCGGGCGCGGTCGCCGTTCCAGGAGTGGAAGACGGCGTGGATGGCGAGGTCCATCTGCTCACGCGGGTCCTGCGGGAAGGCCCGGCCGGTCTCGCGCTCGACGATGCCCTTGAACACGTCGACGAGCTCCCGCAGGTCGGAAGCGTCCAGGTCCAGGTCGTTGACGGTGCCCTTGGCGTGCTTGGCCTCGTCCAGGGCGTCCTCGAACAGCTCGCCGTCGACGCCCAGCACGGTCTTGCCGAACATCTGGACCAGGCGGCGGTAGGAGTCCCAGGCGAAGCGCTCGTTGCCGGACTGGGCGGCGAGGCCGGCCACCGAGGTGTCGGAGAGGCCGATGTTGAGGACGGTGTCCATCATGCCGGGCATGGAGAACTTGGCACCGGAGCGGACGGAGACCAGCAGCGGGTTGTCGGCCTGGCCGAGCTTCTTGCCCATCTCCTCCTCGAGGGCGGCCAGGTGGGCGCTGATCTCCTCGTGCAGCGAGGACGGCTCGCTACCGGTCTCCAGGAAGACCTTGCAGGCCTCGGTGGTGATGGTGAACCCCGGAGGGACGGGGAGACCCAGGTTGGTCATCTCGGCCAGGTTCGCGCCCTTGCCGCCAAGAAGATCCTTGAGGTCCTTGTTTCCTTCGGTGAAGGAGTAAACAAACTTCTGCTGGGACGGCACGGGTCGGTCTCCTCGTACGCGGTTGCCCTGACGCCGGAGAACATACCCATTTCGAAGGTCTTTCTCTGCCCCCAATAGGCCGTACGAGGCCGGTACCCAGGGGTAACCCGCTAGATCGAAAGCACATAAAGGCGTTCACCTCTGTTGCTGAAATCGTCCGGCTGACGCTAGCCAGCCTTCAAGTCTTGAAGACATGGAAACGTGAAGATCACACGATCCGAACGCACGGTAGCGGGCGGCGGTCCACCGCGTTGCCCCGGCTTGATTTCCTGCACCCGGATCGGCCGATCCCCGGCCGGACGGCTTCGGGAAGCGATCCACGGCCGATCTGGCCATTTCGTCCACTGACCCGCCATCAGCCCCCACCGTATGTGGCAAGCGTCACCAGCGCATCCCGCCGGTCGGACGTAGTCCAACTCCGACGATCGTCGCACTCTGTCCAGAAACGTGCCCACTCCGTCATGATCGACTGCCAAAAGGGAGCCCTCCTGTCCAGATTGGACAAGAGGGCTGAGCTCGAACGCCGAACCCTTCGAGGGGAGTCATTTCGACGCTACGGACAGATCATCCGCCGGAGGTGTCCGATTCGGCGTCCGCACCCGGCCGGGCGCAGTCGTACGGATCGTCCAACCAGCCGTCCGGCAGGACCACCCGGTTGTTGCCGGTGGTCCGCCCGCGCGGGCCGTCGGCGCCGGCCGGCCAGGCCTGGGACTGCTCCACCAGGGCCAGGGTTTCGGCCAGTTCGGCGAGGGAGGAGGAACCGGCCAGCCGCACCCGCAGCTCGGAGCCGACCGAGAAGCCCTTGGTGTACCAGGCGACGTGCTTGCGGAAGTCGATCACACCGCGCGCCTCGTCGCCCAGCCACTCGCCGAGCAGCTGCGCGTGCCGCACCATCGCCTCGGCCACGTAGGCGAAGTCCGGGCGGGCGTAGTGGACGTCGCCCTCGAAGATCGAGACGAGGTCCCGGAACAGCCACGGCCGGCCCAGGCAGCCGCGTCCCACCACGACGCCGTCGCAGCCGGTCTCCCGCATCATGCGCAGCGCGTCGTCCGCCGACCAGATGTCGCCGTTGCCCAGCACCGGAACGTGCGCCGGGACGGACTCGCGCAGCCGGGCGACGGCCGACCAGTCGGCCGTCCCGCCGTAGTGCTGGGCGGCGGTGCGCCCGTGCAGGGCGATCGCGGCCACGCCCTCCTCGGCGCCGATCCGGCCGGCGTCCAGGTAGGTGAGGTGGTCGTCGTCGATGCCCTTGCGCATCTTCATGGTCACCGGCAGGTCGCCCGCGTTGGCGACGGCCTCGCGCAGGATCTCGCGCAGCAGGTTGCGCTTGTACGGCAGGGCCGAGCCGCCGCCCTTGCGGGTCACCTTGGGGACGGGGCAGCCGAAGTTGAGGTCGATGTGGTCGGCCAGGCCCTCGTCCGAGATCATCCGGGCGGCCTTGCCGACGGTCACCGGGTCCACGCCGTACAGCTGGATCGAGCGCGGCTTCTCGCTCGGGTCGAACTTGATCAGCTGCATGGTCTTGGCGTTGCGCTCGACCAGCGCCCGGGTGGTGATCATCTCCGAGACGTACAGGCCCTTGCCCCCGCTCTGCTCCCGGCACAGGGTGCGGAAGGGCGCGTTGGTGATGCCGGCCATCGGCGCCAGCACGACGGGCGGCCACACCTGGATCGGGCCGATGTCCAGCGGCGCGAATTCGGGGCTGGTCGCGGTGGGTGCGGGCGTGGCTGTCATGCGCGGCTGACCTCGGGAGCGGGGGAACGGGACTCTCCATTGTCCCCCACCCCGGTCACCCGCCCGGCCTACCCTTCCGCGCGGTAGCCGATCCGCAGCGAGCCCGATGCGACCGAGGCCCGGATGCTGTCGGGGCTGGCGGCGTTGGCCAGGTTCGGGTCCACGCTGCGGCTGCCCGAGCCGGCCTGCCCGCTGAAGGCGTACTGGCTGCCCTTCGGGAGCGCCATCGACGCCGAGCCGGAGGTGGTGCTCACGTCCACGGCGTGCGGGGCCCGGGCGAAGTCCAGGTCCACCGAGCCCGAGTCGGTGCTCGCCTCCACCCGGGCCGAGGTGAGCTCCGTGCCCTGCACCATCCCGGAGGTGGTCCGGGTGTGGACCTCGCCGGAGAGGCGGCGCAGGTACAGCGCCCCGGAGGTGGCGTCCAGCCGGACCTCGCCGCTCAGGTCCGCCACGTCGACGCTGCCCGAGTCCACCGATCCGGCCACCTCGGTGCCGCTCGGCACCTCCAGCTCGATCTCGGCTCCGCAGCCGGAGAAGGGCAGCGGCCGCCGGCACGACACCCCGACGACCAGGACGTCGCCCTCGAACGCGGTCGAGACCTGCGGCTCGCGGAAGGTGTAGTTCAGACTCTTGCGGACCACGACCCGGCCCTCCCGGCCCGCCCTGACCTGCACGGCCGCGCTGCCCGTGGCCAGCTGGAGCTTGTGGACGACGACGTGGTCGTACGCCTTCTGCGTGGTCGTCTCCCGGCGCGCCACCGTGCCCCAGGTCTGCGACGCGCCCATGATCACCACGAACGCGGCGGCGAGCGCCCCGGTGATCCGCCAGAGCGCCGTCCTCCCGGGCGCTTGGCGCGCCGCCCCGGGCCGGTCCTCCCCCGTGATCCGCTCCGCCATGGCTACCCGACCTCCAGGAAGCGCAGCACGGCCATCACCCGGCGGTGGCTGTCGTCGGCCGGCGGGAGGTCGAGCTTGGTGAAGATCGAGTTGATGTGCTTGGCCACCGCGCTGTCGCTGACCACCAGGGACGCGGCGATCGCGGCGTTCGAGCGGCCCTCCGCCATCAGGGCGAGGACGTCCCGCTCGCGCGGGGTCAGCTTCTCCAGCGGGTCCCGGTGGCGGCGCACCAGCAGCTGCGCGACGACCTCCGGGTCCAGCGCGGTGCCGCCCTCGGCGACCCGCTGGAGCGCGTCGAGGAAGTCGTCGACGTTGGCCACCCGCTGCTTGAGCAGGTAGCCGACGCCGCTGGTGTTGGTGGCCAGCAGGTCGGCGGCGTAGCGCTCCTCCACGAACTGGGAGAGCAGCAGGACGGCCACCTCCGGCCACTGCCGGCGGATGATCATGGCGGCCTTCACGCCCTCGTCGTGGAAGCCGGGCGGCATCCGTACGTCCGCGACCACCACGTTCGGGCGGTGCTCCTCGACGGCGACCAGCAGGGCTTCGGCGTCGCCGACTTCGGCCACGACCTCGAAGCCCACGGCCTCCAGGAGCTTGACCAGACCGACCCTCAGCAGGACCGAGTCCTCGGCGATCACAGCGCGCACGGCAACTCCACGGTGAGTGTGGTGGGACCCCCGAGGGGGCTGAGAACGGACAGCGTGCCGTCGACGGAGGCGGCGCGCTTGCGCAGACCGGTGAGCCCGGTGCCGCGCGTCGGGTCGGCGCCGCCGACGCCGTCGTCGCTGATGACCAGGCGCAGCCTGCCCCCGGTCGTCCGCACCGACACGTCGACGCTCCTGGCGCGGGCGTGCTTGGCCACGTTGGTGAGCGCCTCGGCGACGGTGAAGTAGGCGACCGCCTCGACCGTCGGGACGATCCGCTCGGTCAGCTCGACGTCCAGGCGCACCGGCAGCGGGGCGCGGGCGGCGATGCCGGACAGCGCCGCGTCCAGGCCGCGGTCCTCCAGGACCGCCGGGTGCAGGCCGCGGACCAGGTCGCGCAGCTCGTCGATGGCCGCCTGGGCCTCCTCGTGCGCGGCGACGATCACCGCCATGGCCTCGGGCGGGACGTCCTTGAGGGTGCGCCGGGCCAGGCCGAGGTTCATCGCGAGGGAGGTGAGGCGCTGCTGGGCGCCGTCGTGCAGGTCGCGCTCGATCCGGCGGCGCTCGGCGTCGACCGCGTCGACCAGACCGGCCCGGCTCTCGGCGATCTCCTCGACGCGGCGCTCCAGCGCCTCCGCCCGGTTCGGGCCGAGCAGCTTCTGCGCGGCGCCCGCCTCCAGCCAGGCGGCCAGCCCGGCCAGCCAGGGCATCGCGACCAGCAGCAGCACGCCGGCGGCCGTGAGGCCCACGTCCGTTGCGGCCAGTTCCCAGCGCAGCGGGGTGTCGGCCGGCATCAGCCACACCCAGCCGTACAGGGTGGCCAGCACCAGGGCGGCGCCCCAGCACCAGACGACGCACAGCGAGACGAGCGCGAGGACCGGACCGACCAGCAGGTGGTAGCCGACCTGACGCCAGTTCACCCCGGCCCACAGGAAGGCCACCGGGCCGCCCGCGGCTCCGGTCGTGCCCGACGGGGGCGGCACGTCCACCCCGGCGAGGGCGCGCAGCCGGCCGCGCTGGGCGGCGGTGAGCGGGCGGGCGAGGAGCAGGACCAGGCCGGTGACCGGGAACAGCAGCGTCGGCTCGATGACGGCCAGCCAGACCGGTGCGGCCAGGGGGATCCCGGCGGCTATGAGACGGGTGTCCCGCCAGGCGTCCGCCGACCACGGGGGCCGCCGCAGGCTCCTGACGAGCGCTCGGCGCAACGTGGTGGAGGGCATGGCGGACAGCGTAGAGGCCCGTGATCATCGAGTGCCATGAAGGGGTCTCCAGAACGGGGGTGTAGCTAGGTACACCCCCGGTTCGGGGCGGTGCACTACCGACAGCAGGGTGGTCCCGGCGGAAGGCTTGGGGACATGACGAGCACCGCATCGCACTCCGCCACTCCGCCACACGGGCGGCCCGTCCCCGGGGACCACGGGGGTGTTCCCGGGGACGCGCTGCGCCACGCGCCGGAGGCGGACGGGACGCTGCCGGCCGGGCCCGGGCCCTGGTCGGTGCGCAGCGTGGGCACCGGGCGCGGCCGGGCCGCGCTGGAGGTGTACGAGCACGGCGAGTTGGCCGACGTCCTGGTGGCCGCCCGGCTCACGCCGCAGCTGCTGCGCGGGGCGCGGCGGTCGGCGGCCGGTGGCCGTGCGTCCCACGTGCTCGCGTGGGGGCGGCTGGCGGCGGACGGCACGGCGCCGGCGGTGGTGTTCACCGGCGGGCGGTGGCTGCGGGCGCTCCGCGGGCCGCGGACCGCCGTGGCGGGTGAGGTCGTCGCGGTGGCCGGGCGGTTCTGGCTCGCCTGGGCCGAGGGGCCGTTCGACGGGGTCGTGGTCACGTGTCCGGCCCCAGGCCCGGCCGCGGGCGCGGTCGAGCGGCTGGCACTGGAGCGGGTGCGGGGGCGGGCCCGGGCGGTCGCCGGGGGTGCGGCGTGAGCATCGCGATCTCGGGCCCGATCGGCCGTCCGGTCGCCCTCCCGGCGCTGGAGCACCTGGACCGCCTGGTCCGTCCGGCCCGCTTCGAGCGGGTGCCCGCGCTGGCCGCCGTCGCGCTGCTGCCGTGGCTCGCCGTGCTCGCGGTCTGCCACGAGACACCGTGGGCCGTCCTCGACCTGCTGGAGTTCGCCGCCCTGCTCGCGCTCGACGCGGCGGTGCGGCGGCGCAGCAACGCCGCCCGCTGGGCGGGCGGGGCGGTCGCGCTGCTGCTCGCCGGGGACGCGCTGGTGGACGTCACGTGCGCCGGGCCGGGGCACGCGGTGCTCGCGGCGGTGGTCATGGCGGGCTGCGTCGAACTGCCGCTCGCCGCCGTGTGCCTGCTGCTCGGGCGGCGCGCGGCCGGACGCTAGAGCTTGTCCGGCAGGAGGTTCATCAGCTCACGGGTCCGCTCGTCGCGCGGGGTGTACGTGATCATCCGCGAACCCATCCGGGGACCCAGCCAGAAGTTGGTGTACTCGCAGCACAGCATCCCGACGCCCGGCACCAGGAACCGCTTGACCCCGTTGCCCGGCCGGGCCACGTCGTGCCGCTGCCAGGCCGCCTCGAAGTCGGGCGAGGCCTTGCGCAGCCGCGCGACCAGCGACTTCCAGCCCGGCTCCGCTCCGTGGTCGGCCATCGCCGCCCGGAACCGGGCCACCATCGTGTGGCGTTCGGTCTCGTGGTCGACGAGCACCTCGCGAAAGCGCGAGGGCGTGAACGCCAGCCACATGAGGTTGCGGTCCTCGGGCGGCAGCGCGTCGAGGTCACCGACGATCGCGGTGTACTGGGCGTTGTACGCGAGGACGTCGTAACGGGTGTTGACCACCCCGGCCGGGTACGGCGCCATCTGGTCCAGCACCAGGCGCACGCTCGGCGTCACGGACGGGCACTCGTACACCGGCGCCGGGTCGTCCGCGCCGGCCAGCGTGAACAAGTGCGCGCGCTCGCTCGGGTCCAGCAGTAGTGCGCGGGAGACGGCGTCCAGCACCTGGGTGGAGACCTGGATGTCCCGCCCCTGCTCCAGCCACGTGTACCAGGTGACGCCGACGGCGGCGAGCTGCGCGACCTCCTCGCGGCGCAGCCCCGGCGTGCGGCGGCGGCCGGTCGGCGGGAGGCCGACCTGCTCGGGTGCGAGGCGCTCGCGGCGGCTGCGCAGGAAGGCGGCGAGGTCGTGGCGGCGGGCGTCGGCGGGGGTGGCGGCGGGGGTGGCAGCCGCCGCCGTGGTCCGGGCGTGCACGGAGGAGGCTTGAGCGGTGGGCGCTTGCGCGGCCCGGGTGGTCGGCGCTTGTGCGGCGGCGGTCGTCAGGCTCATGTGTCCTAGGATGCGACAACGCGGATCCTGTTGCCAGGTACTTCTTATACCTGGATAACCACACTCTGGTACCAGGCTACGGCCGGGTGGATCGTATGACCCGTGACCCAACAACTCGCCGTCGCTCCCGCTCCCGCCCGCACCGCCACCACCCCCGGCACCGCGGCAGCCGCTCCCCGCACCCCGTCCCTCGGCACCTCCGGGCTGATCACCGTCCTGCTCGGCGCGTTCCTGCCGATGCTCGACTTCTTCATCGTCAACGTCGCCCTGCCGACCATCGACCACGACCTCGCCGCCGGCCCCGCCGTCCTCGAACTCGTCGCCGCCGGCTACGGCATCGCCTTCGCCGTCCTGCTCGTGCTCGGCGGGCGGCTCGGCGACATCTTCGGCCGCCGCAAGCTGTTCGTCGCGGGCGCCGGCGCCTTCGCCCTCACCTCGCTCGCCTGCGGCCTCGCCCCCGGCGCGTGGTCCCTGGTCGCCGCCCGCGCCGCCCAGGGCGCCTCGGCCGCGCTGCTGATCCCGCAGGTGCTCGGTACCATCACCGCCGCCACCGACGGCGCCCGGCGCGGCCGCGCGCTCAGCATCTACGGTGCGGTCGGCGGCATCTCGGTCGTCATCGGGCAGGTGCTCGGCGGCATGCTGATCGCGGCCGACGTCTTCGGCACCGGCTGGCGCTCCGTCTTCCTGCTCAACGTGCCGTTCGCACTGCTCGCCATGGTCCTGGCCGTCCGCTACGTCCCGGAGAGCCGGGCCGCCCAGGCCGCCCGGGTCGACGTGCCCGGTACGGTCCTGCTCACCGCGACCCTGCTGTCCCTGCTCGTCCCGCTGATGGAGGGCCGCGCGGCCGGCTGGCCGGTGTGGTCCTGGGTGCTGCTCGCCCTGTTCCCGGTCTTCGCCGCCGCGTTCGCGCTCGTCGAGCGCCGCGCCGAGCGGCGTGGGGACACCCCGCTCGTGCCGCCGACCCTGGTGCGCATCCCGGAGATGCGGCGTGGCCTCGGCATCGCGCTGCCCTACTTCGCGGGGTTCGGCGGCTTCATGTTCGTCATCGCCGTCGCCCTCCAGCAGGGGCTCGAGCTCGGCCCGGTCGCGTCGGGCTGGGCACTCGTCCCGATGGCCGTCGGCTACTTCACCGCCTCGCTCTGCGGCCCGCGCCTGATCGGCCGGTTCGGCAGCCGGGTGCTCACCGCCGGCGCCGTCATCCAGGCCGTCGGCCTCGCCACCCTCGCCGTCACCGTCCTCACCGACTGGGCGGACTTCTCGCCGCTGCGGATGGCCCCCGGGGTCGCGCTCGCCGGCATCGGGCAGGGCCTGATCGGCACCCCGCTCTTCCGGGTCGTCCTCTCCAAGGTGCCCGCCGCCCGAGCCGGCGTCGGCAGCGGCGTCCTCGCCACCAGCCAGCAGTCCAGCCTCGCCCTCGGCGTCGCGACCCTCGGCACCCTCTACCTGTCGCTCTCGCCCTCCCTGGGCATGGACCGGGCGCTCGCCCTGTGCCTCGGGATCCAGCTCCTGGGCTCGTTCACCATCCTGTACCTGACCACCCGGCTCCCCCGCTCCATCGGCTGAGCCCCCGGGTCACGCCTGCTGACGGAGGCCCCGCGATCGGCACCCGCCGACCGCGGGGCCTCCGTCGTCCCCCCGGCCGGAGGGGCGGAAACGGCCGAGGGCCCGGATCGCGGGGATCCGGGCCCTCGGGAAGTCGAGTGGTCGGGCTCAGGCCGTGGCGGCCGGCTCGGCGTCCAGTCCGGCGAAGAACGCGTCGGCGATCGCCCGCGTCCGCGGCAGGTCACCCAGCGGCTCACCCACCACGCGGCCGGCGAGCTCGACGGCGACGGCGATGACGTCCTCCTTCAGCTCCGCCTCGGCGACGACCCGGTCGGCCTCAAGCTGCACCTTGGCCGCCGCGACCAGGCTGTCCCGCTGCGCCTGCCCCTCGGCGCGCACGGCCGCGATCAGGGCGGCGCCCTCCTCGGCGGCGTCCTGCCGGATCTGCGCGGCCTCGTGCCGGGCGGCGCCGAGCTCGGCCTGGAGCTGCTCGTAGACGGCCTGCGCCTCGGCGCGAGCCGCCTCCGCACGCTCGGCGCCGCCCTCGATGGCGTCCGCACGGACGGCGAGGTTCTTCTCGATGCGCGGCAGCAGCACCGCACCGAGAACGCCGAATATCAGGAAGAAACAGATGAGGCCGACGACGAGTTCAGCAGGGTCTGGCTGCAAAGGTCCCATGCGAGGGCATGGTAGTGGAGCTTTCCACAGCCGGAGCGGCGCCCCCGTGGTGATCTCCCGTCAGCTCCCTCCCGCCTCGCCGTTCCGGGCTCGGTCGAAAATGCCGTTGCATCACCACCCGGACTTCATGTCAGACTGACGATATGAGCAACGAGCACGTGGGGGACCCTGTCGACGCCCGGACCCGGGAGGAACTGGCGGCGCTCGTCGACGCCGGCGCCCGGCCGAAGTGGCTGATGTTCTGGGGGCATCGGGCACGGAAGGACGGGACGACCGGGCAGGGCGCGCTGAGCCAGTGGTGGCCGTGCCGGTTCACCGTGGACGGTGTCGACTACGCGAGCGCCGAGCACTGGATGATGGCCGGCAAGGCCCGCATGTTCGGGGACGCCGCGATCGAGCAGCGGGTGCTGACGGCCCGTACGCCCGCCGAGGCCAAGAAGCTGGGGCGGCTGGTCTCCGGCTTCGACGAGGCCGCCTGGACCGCCGGGCGCTTCGAGCTCGTCGTGGCGGGCAACGTCGCGAAGTTCGGGCAGGACCCGGCCCTGCGCACGTACCTGCTCGGCACGGCGAACCGTGTCCTCGTCGAGGCCAGCCCGGTCGACCGCGTCTGGGGCATCGGCCTCGCCGCCGACGACGAGCGGGCGGAGGACCCGCACCGGTGGCGCGGGGACAATCTCCTCGGCTTCGCCCTCATGGAAGCCCGCGCCCGCCTCGCCGCATGAGGCTCCCGACACCCGCCCCGACGGCAGTCGCGCCGGCGGGCTCCATCGGCGGACCGCCTCCGGAGCGCGACCGGCGCACTTCTCGCCGCGACCGCCGTCTGCGCGCTCCTTGACACCAGTCGGGCACGACTGGACGTGCGCCCTTAACCACCCCGCCACATTCCGACACCAGGATGTCCCGCAGTCAGGGTCGAGATGGACAGGGTGGGGCGATCATGCGCATGCGGTCGAGCGCGCGAGCGAGCGAGCAGCAGGCTCACGAACTTCGTGCGGAGCTGGACGAGTTACTCCGCGCGAGCCGGTACGCCGGACAGCGCGAGCGGCGGCTCACCGAGGCGATACAGGCCTCGCCGAACCGGCAGCGGCCGGACGGGGACCTCCTGCGGCAGCTGGCCCAGGCGCGGACGCTGCGCGAGGGGCTCGGCGCCAGATGCATACAACTGAGCGAACAGCTGCAGGAGTTGGAGCACGACATGCGCCAACGGCCGCCGGAGGCACCGCGGTTCGCCACCCACGAACCCCCGCCGCTGCGCCCCGACACCGGGGCGCTCGCGGGACGGGTGACCGCGCTCCACCGCAGCGGCGCCCTCGCCGAGGCGGCCGATCTGCTGGCGCAGGCCGCCGCCCGGCTCACCCCGGACGACACCGCGCAGCTGGCCGGCATCCTGGCGCGAAGAGGCCCGGGCGGTGCGTCCCGGCAACTGGCCCGCAGCGCAGCGCACACGGCCCCCGAGCACGCCGTCGCCGTGCTCGCCGAACTGCGCGAGGCGGGGCTCGCCGACGAGGCCGCGGAACTGTTCCACGCCTTCTGGAGCTACCCGGCCACCGCCCTCCCCGCCCTCCTCGCCGCCCTGGAGCGCGCCGGCCAACTCGCCGACGGGGCAACGCTTCTCTGGGAATGGGGCTCGGCCCCCACCCCCGAGCTGACCGCCCTCGCCGACGGCCTCCAGCAGGCGGGCCGCCACACCGACGTGCGGACGCTGCTGCGCCAGGCCGCCGGCCGCCCGACGGCCGACCTCGCGGCCCTCGCGACGGACCTCCCGACGCCCCTGCCCGCCGTGCTGCTGCACGAGCTCGCGGCCCTCCGCCCGCCCGTCGAACTCGTCCGGCTGGCGGCCTCCTTGGACCACCACCGCGGGCTGTACGACCTGCTCCTCGCCGCCCTGCACAGCGACGCGGCCAGGCATCGCGCGACCCTGGCCGCCCTCCGCGCGGCCGGCCTGCCGACCGAACCCGCCGCGCCCACCCGCCCCCGCTGGGGACGACGCTGACGACGCCGGAAGACGAGGGAGCCCCCGCCCGCCCCGAAGGGCGAACGAGGGCTCCCCGAAACGACGAGCGGCCTCAGCAGCCGATCAGCCGCGCCGCCAGGTACGACTTGACCTGGTCGAGCGAGACGCGCTCCTGCGCCATGGTGTCGCGCTCGCGCACGGTCACCGCGTTGTCCTCGAGAGTGTCGAAGTCGACGGTGACGCAGAACGGCGTGCCGATCTCGTCCTGGCGGCGGTAGCGCTTGCCGATGGCGCCGGCGTCGTCGAACTCGACGTTCCACGCGGTGCGCAGGTCGGCGGCGAGGCCGCGGGCCTTCGGGGACAGCTCGGCGTTGCGCGACAGCGGCAGGACGGCGACCTTGACCGGGGCCAGGCGCGGGTCGAGCCGCATGCCGACGCGCTTCTCCATGACGCCCTTGGCGTTCGGCGCCTCGTCCTCGAAGTAGGCGTCGATCAGGAAGGCCAGCATGGCACGGTTGAGGCCGGCCGCCGGCTCGATGACGTACGGGAAGTAGCGCTCGCCGGACTCCTGGTCGAAGTACTTGAGGTCCTGGCCGGAGGCGTTGCTGTGCACCGTCAGGTCGTAGTCGGTGCGGTTGGCGATGCCCTCCAGCTCGGAGAACTCGCTGCCGCCGAAGTTGAAGCGGTACTCGATGTCCACCGTGCGCTTGGCGTAGTGGGACAGCTTCTCCTTCGGGTGCTCGAAGAGACGCATGTTCTCGGTGCGCAGGCCGAGGCCGACGTACCAGTCCCAGCGCTGCTGGAGCCAGTACTCGTGCCACTGGTCGTCCTCGCCCGGCTTGACGAAGAACTCCATCTCCATCTGCTCGAACTCGCGGGTGCGGAAGATGAAGTTGCCGGGGGTGATCTCGTTGCGGAAGCTCTTGCCGACCTGGGCGATGCCGAACGGCGGCTTCTTGCGCGAGGTGGTCTGGACGGCCTTGAAGTTGGTGAAGATGCCCTGGGCGGTCTCGGGGCGCAGGTACGCCAGGCCGCCGGCCTCCTCGGTGACACCGAGGTGGGTCTTCAGCATGCCCGAGAAGTCCTTGGGCTCGGTGAACTGGCCCTTGGTGCCGCAGTCGGGGCAGTTGACGTCCTTGAGGCCGTTCGGCGGCGGGAAGCCGTGCTTGGCCTCGTACTTCTCCTCCAGGTGGTCGGCCCGGTGGCGCTTGTGGCAGGAGAGGCACTCGGTCAGCGGGTCGTTGAAGGTGGCGACGTGGCCGGAGGCCTCCCACACCTCGCGGGCGAGGATCACCGACGAGTCGAGTCCGACGACGTCCTCACGGGCCTGGACCATCGCGCGCCACCACTGGCGCTTGATGTTCTCCTTGAGCTCCACACCCAGCGGTCCGTAATCCCAGGCGGCACGCGTGCCGCCGTAGATCTCGCTGCAGGGGTAGACGAAGCCACGGCGCTTGCTCAGGCTGACGATCGTGTCGATCTTGTCGGCGGCCACAGTGCTCTCTTCAGTACGTACGGCACGGTCAGGGCACGGCTGGTTGCTCGTACCCGAATACCTCAGGTTACCGGCCCCATGGGTACGGGGTTCACATCGGTCCCGTCGGGCCGACCCCACTGATCCCCATCGCGCCACCCGAGCCCGCCACCCGCCGTTCACCCGGCCGGGTGGTTTGACAATCGTTTCCACTAAAGATGAGAATGATTGTCATGATGATCGGACCGCTCGGACGACGCACTCGCACCTCCATAGCCCTGGCCGCCACCGCGATCGCCGCCTCGCTCACGCTCACCGCGTGCGGCGGCAGCAGCAGCGCCAAGGACGCGGCCGGCAAGCTGAACGTCGTCGCGTCCTTCTACCCGATGGAGTTCCTCGCCCAGCAGATCGGCAAGGAGCACGTCGCGGTCACCGACCTCACCGCCCCCGGCGTCGAGCCGCACGACCTGGAGCTCACCGCCAAGCAGGTCGCGAGCGTCCAGAAGGCCGACGCGATCCTCTACCTCAAGGGCCTGCAGCCCACCGTCGACCAGGCCGTCGGCCAGTCCTCCGCCAAGGCCAGGATCGACGCCACCGCAGCCAGCCCGCTGGTCGACCACCACCTCGACGAGGACGCCTCCGCGGGCGACGGCCACCAGCACGACGGCCCGGCCGGCGACCCGCACATCTGGCTCGACCCGGCCCGCTACGCGGCGATCGCCAAGAGCGTCGGCGACTCGTTCGCCAAGGCCGACCCGGCCCACGCGGACGACTACCGGAAGAACACCGACGACCTCGTGAACCGCCTCGGCGCCCTGGACAAGGAGTTCCAGACCGGGCTGCAGGGCGCGAAGACCAAGACCTTCGTCACCAGCCACGCCGCCTTCGGCTACCTCGCCGACCACTACGGCCTCACCCAGGTCGCCATCAACGGCGTCGACCCGGAGTCCGAGCCCACCCCGGCCCGCCTCGCCGAGGTGCAGAAGGCCGCCAGGGACAACGGCGTCACCACGATCTTCTTCGAGACCCTGGTCAGCCCCAAGCTCGCCGACACCGTCGCCAAGGACCTCGGCCTCAGGACCGCCGTCCTGGACCCGCTGGAGGGCGTCAAGGACCCTTCCAAGGACGACTACCTGAGCGTCATGCGGCAGAACCTGGCCAACCTCCAGGCCGCCCTGGGCGCCCCGGCCGCCGCCACCCCGACCCCCGTGCCCACCGCCAGCTGACGGGAGCCCGATGAACCACCCGATACCCCCGGCCGTCCGCCTCAGCGGCGCCGTCGCCTCGCGCGGCGGCCGGCCGGTGCTGCGCGGGATCGACCTCACGGTCGAGCCCGGCGAGGTCGTCGCCCTGCTCGGCGCGAACGGCTCCGGCAAGTCGACCACCGTCAAGACCGTGATCGGCTCCGTGCCCCTGGAGCAGGGCGCGCTGGAGCTGTTCGGCATCCCGTTCGCCAAGTTCCGCGCCTGGCACCGGATCGGGTACGTCCCGCAGCGCACCACCGCCGCCTCCGGCGTCCCGGCGACGGTGCGCGAGGTCGTCTCCACCGGACGGCTCCCGCAGCACCGCCTGCTGCCGCTGCGCCGCAGGGACCGGCAGGCGGTGGACCGCACGCTCGCCGCCGTCGGCATGCTCGACCGGGCCAAGGACGGCGTCGCCGACCTGTCCGGCGGCCAGCAGCAGCGCGTGCTCATCGCCCGCGCCCTGGTCGGCACCCCCGACCTGCTGATCATGGACGAGCCGATGGCCGGCGTCGACGCCGCCAGCCAGCAGGTGCTCGCCGACACCCTCCGCGCCGAGGTCCACCGCGGCGCGTCCGTGCTCCTCGTGCTGCACGAACTCGGGCCGCTGGAGCCGCTGATCGACCGCGCCGTGGTGCTGCGCGACGGCTGCGTCGCGCACGACGGCCCGCCCGTCCCGGGCACCGGCCTGCACGCGCTGCCCGGCCACGACCACGTCCACCCGCACGCCGACCACACCCCGCCGAGGCTGCTGGCATGACCGAGATGCTCTCCTACGACTTCATGCAGCGCGCCCTGCTCGCCGCCGTCCTGGTCGGGATCACCGCCCCCGCCGTCGGCATCTACCTGGTACAGCGCCGCCAGGCCCTGATGGGCGACGGCATGGGCCACGTCGCGATGACCGGCGTCGGCCTCGGCTTCATCTTCCAGACCAGCCCGGTCTGGATGGCCGTCCTGGTCTGCGTGCTCGGCGCCGTCACCATGGAGCTCGTCCGCTCGCGCGGCAACCAGCGCGGCGACATCGCCCTCGCGATGCTCTTCTACGGCGGCATGGCCTGCGGCAAGCTGCTCGTCTCGCTCTCCGCCCAGGCCGGGGCCGGCTCGCTGGAGAGCTACCTGTGGGGCTCGATCCTCACCGTCGCCCCCGCGGACCTCACCGCCATCGCGGTGCTCGGCGCGGTGGTCATCGCCGTCACCGTCGGCCTGCGCCGCCAGCTCTTCGCGATCTGCCAGGACGAGGACTTCGCCCGCGTCACCGGCCTGCCGGTGCGCACGCTCAACCTGCTGCTCGCGGTCATGGCCGCGGTCACCGTCACCGTCGCCATGCGGGTGGTCGGCCTGCTGCTCGTCAGCGCCCTGATGGTGGTTCCCGTGGTGGCCGCCCAGCAGCTCACCCGCTCGTTCGCCGCCACCCAGGCGGCCTCGATCGCGCTCGGCGTGGTCGTCTCGCTGGCCGGCGTCACCGGCTCGTACCACCTCAACGTGCCCTCCGGCCCGGCCATCGTGCTGCTCGCCATCGCGGTCTTCGCGGTGTTCAGCGTGATCGCCGCGCCGCTGGCCCGACGGCGCCACCGGGCGGGCGCCGACCCCGGGCCGCGCGAGTGCGACGTCCAACTGCCCGACCGGGGTTCTTCGAACACCTCTGACGCGGGCACGCCGGAGCGGCGGGCGGGGCTGGCACAATGAGGTGCGAGACGCCCACCACCCCAGGAGGACCCACGGTGACCACCGCAGGCCCGTCGCCGCGCGCCCGATCGACCCGGCAGCGTGCCGCCGTCTCGGCGGCCCTGGACGAGATCGAGGACTTCCGCAGCGCGCAGGAGCTCCACGACATGCTCAAGCACCGCGGAGACTCCGTCGGACTGACCACGGTGTACCGCACCCTCCAGTCCCTCGCCGACGCGGGCGAGGTCGACGTCCTGCGCACCGCCGACGGCGAGGCGGTGTACCGGCGGTGCAGCAGCGGGCACCACCACCACCTGGTCTGCCGGCACTGCGGCGCGACCGTCGAGGTCGAGGGCCCGGCGGTGGAGCGGTGGGCCAACTCCGTCGCCGCGGAGCACGGGTTCAGCGACATCGCGCACACCCTGGAGATCTTCGGCACCTGCGCGGAGTGTGCCAAGAAGGCCTGACGTGACGACATGACGGCGAAGGGCCCGTGGGATCGATCCCACGGGCCCTTCGCCGTCAGCCGGGACGCCTCAGCGCTGCGCGGGGACCCCCGGCGCGGCCACCTCGTTCGGGATCGCCCCGCCGAAGCGGCGGTCGCGCATCGCGTACTGCTCGCAGGCGCGCCACAGGTCGCGGCGGTCGAAGTCCGGCCAGAGCACGTCCTGGAACACGAACTCGGCGTAAGCGGACTGCCAGAGCAGGAAGTTGGAGGTGCGCTGCTCGCCGCTGGGGCGCAGGAACAGGTCCACGTCCGGCATGTCCGGGTGGTAGAGGTACTTGGCGATGGTCTTCTCGTTGACCTTCTTCGGGTCGAGCCTGCCGGCCGCCACGTCGGCCGCGATCGCCTGCGCCGCGTCCGCCAGTTCGGCCCGGCCACCGTAGTTGACGCACATGTAGAGCGTGACGGCGTCGTTGCCCTTGGTCTGCTCCTCGGCGACCTTGAGCTCCTGGACGACGCTCTTCCACAGCTTGGGCATCCGGCCGGCCCAGCGCACCCGCACGCCCATCGCGTCCATCTCGTCCCGGCGGCGGTGGATGACGTCCCGGTTGAAGTTCATCAGGAACTTCACCTCGTCGGGCGAGCGCTTCCAGTTCTCGGTGGAGAACGCGTACAGCGAGATGTTCTTCACGCCGAGCTCGATCGCACCCCTGAGCACGTCCAGCACGACCGCCTCGCCGACCTTGTGGCCCTCGGTGCGCGGCAGCCCGCGCTCCTTGGCCCAGCGGCCGTTGCCGTCCATCACGATCGCGACGTGGTTGGGCACCAGCTCGCCGGGGATCTTCGGGGGCCGGGCGCCGCTGGGGTGCGGGGTCGGAGGGAGGTACTCCCTGTGCTTGCCGCCGCCGAAGAGCCGTCGCGCTGCCATGTGCTCACTTCTCCACGTATCTCATCGAGCGGATGCCCCGCTCCAGGTGCCACTGCAGATAGGCCGCGACCAGGCCGCTGCCCTCCCGCCAGTACCGCGGCTCGCAGGAATCGGCCGTCTGCCAGTCCCCTGACAGCAGCGCCCCGAGCAGTACCAGTGTCTCAGGGGAGGGTACGGCACATCCGGGCACTCGGCAGTCCGCGCAGAGGACGCCGCCCGCCGGGAGCGAGAAGAAACGGTTCGGCCCCTCCAGCCCGCACTTGGCGCAGTCGGTGAAGCTCGCGCCGTACCCGTTCACCGCGAGCGAGCGGAGCAGGAAGGCGTCCAGCACCAGGTGCGACTCGTGCAGCCCGGCCGCGAGGGTGCGCAGACCACCCACGAGCAGCAGGTACTGCTGGACGGCAGGCTCGCCCTCGTTCTCGGCGAAGCGCTCGGCCGTCTCCAGCATCGCCGTCCCGGCGGTGTACCGGCCGTAGTCGGTGACGATCGGACCGCCGTACGGCGCGATCGTCTCGACCTGGGTGCACAGCGGCAACCCGCGGCCGACCAGCTCGCTCCCCCGGCTGAAGAACTGCACGTCCACGTGCGAGAACGGCTCCAGGCGGGCGCCGAACTTGGACTTGGTCTTGCGCACCCCGCGCGCCACCGCGCGCACCTTGCCGTGCTGGCGGGTCAGCAGGGTGATGATCCGGTCGGCCTCGCCGAGCTTCTGCGCGCGCAGCACCACGCCGTCGTCCCGGAACAAACTCATGCCCACCATTGTCGCCCACTCGGGTGCGGCCGCGTGCCCGTGCCCAAGCCGTGTGCCCGCACCCAGGCCGTGGGGGAGGACCTGTGCGGTGCGGGTCACGGCGGGCCCGGAGGGGGCACCTCCCAGCCGCCGGGCTGAGGGCGAGACGGGCCCGTTTGTGGGGGATGGTGGTGGCTCCGGGAACTCGACGGAGTCGCGGCACGGTCTAGTACGGCGCCCTGGTGGCCGCCTCCAGCAGCGCCGAGACCCGGGTCTGGGGCAGGTCCAGGCAGCGCCCGACCGCGGCCAGTGCCTCCCGCTCCTGCGGCAGGTAGCGCCCGTCGGCGAGCGCGATCGCCGCGCCCTGGAGCAGCAGCCGCTCACGGCCCTGGTGGGCCAGGTGGGGGGCGAGCGGTTCGAGCACCGCGTGCAGTTCCACCGCGAGGCCGCCGACCTCCCCCAGCCTCCGGCTGGGAGGTGTCCCCAGTTCGTGCGCGTCGTAGAGTTCGCCGCCGAGCCCGGACAGGGCGGCGAGCGCGGCCAGCACCTGGGCCTCGCCGCAGTCCTCGAACCCGGCCTCGCGCACCGCCGCGCAGGCGGCCTCGCGAGCCGCGCGGTGAGCGGTGCCGCCGGCCGCGAGCAGGGCCAGCGCGATCGTGTACTGGGCGTCCCGCAGCATCCCGCCGAGCCGGACGCAGGTGGGCTGTTCGAGGCTCTCCACCCCGTACCGGCCGTCGCAGCTGGTGCACTGCACGCTGCCGATCACCGGCCCCAGCGGGAGCACCGGGGTGCCCAGCAGCCGCAGCCACCGCCGGCCGTGCTGCCGACGGTAGTTGCGGTCCCCGCCGCAGCCCGGACAGAAGAAGTCACCGAGAACGTCAGTGCGCCACCTCGGGCGAACACCCCACAACCTGGTCACGGCGCCACTCCCCAGACATGGCAGGCGGCCTGCACAACTATGGGCAGGTCACGCGACCGGACACCGAGGCCGTCCCACCGACCCGGCTTTCCGGTGGATCGATGTTGCCATGGTTGAAGGCACGTGTCAGTACCTCGAACGGCTTCCGGGGCGAAAAAATGTGGCCCAGGACACAGTCGGGGCGGGCAACGGCGAGGGCCGCCCCGCAGGACGGCCCCCGACGCATACCACTCGTACGAACTACCCGCGCCGCGCCCGGTTGACGGCGCTGGTCATCGCCTTCAGCGACGCCAGCACGGTGTTGCCGTCGACGCCCACGCCCCACAGCACCTTGCCGTCCACCGCGCACTCCACGTACGCGGCGGCCTGGGCGTCGCCGCCCTCGCTCAGCGCGTGCTCGGAGTAGTCCAGGACGCGCACGTCCACGTCGATCCGGCCCAGCGCGTCGGCGAACGCGGAGACCGGGCCGTTGCCCACACCGGTCAGGGTGACCGGCACGCCGTCCACCAGCGCGCCCGCGATCAGCGCGTCCCGGCCGTCCTCGGTGGTCAGGGTCCGCGAACCGCTCAGCGAGATCCGACCCCACGGGTTGTCCGCCGTCGGCAGGTACTCGTCCTCGAAGACCCGCCAGATCTCGGCCGGGGTGACCTCGCCGCCCTCGGCGTCGGTCTTGGCCTGGATGATCCGGGAGAACTCGATCTGCATGCGGCGCGGCAGGTCCAGCTTGTGGTCGTTCTTCAGGACGTACGCCACGCCGCCCTTGCCGGACTGGCTGTTGACCCGGATGACCGCCTCGTAGGTGCGGCCGACGTCCTTCGGGTCGATCGGCAGGTACGGCACGCCCCAGGTGTACTCCTCCACCGGTACGCCCGCCGCCTTCGCGTCAGCCTCCAGGACGTCGAAGCCCTTCTTGATGGCGTCCTGGTGGGAGCCCGAGAAGGAGGTGTAGACCAGGTCGCCGGCGTACGGATGGCGCGGGTGCACCTCCATCTGGTTGCAGTACTCGGCGGTGCGGCGCACCTCGTCGATGTCGGAGAAGTCGATCTGGGGGTCGATGCCCTGCGAGAACAGGTTCATGCCCAGGGTCACCAGGTCGACGTTGCCGGTCCGCTCGCCCTGGCCGAACAGGCAGCCCTCGATGCGGTCCGCACCGGCCATGTAGGCCAGTTCGGCGGAGGCGACGGCGGTGCCGCGGTCGTTGTGCGGGTGCACCGACAGGCAGACGAACTCACGGCGCGACAGGTTGCGCGACATCCACTCGAACTGGTCGGCCTGGACGTTCGGCGTGGCCCGCTCGATGGTGGCCGGCAGGTTCAGGATGATCTCGCGGCCCTCGCCGGGCTGCCAGACGTCCATGACCGCCTCGCAGACCTCCAGCGCGAAGTCCAGCTCGGTGTCGACGAAGATCTCCGGCGAGTACTGGTAGCCGAAGACGGTGTCCTCGCCCAGCAGCTTCTCCGCGTACTCCATCACCAGCCGGGTGCCCTCGGTGGCGATCGCCCTGGTGGCCGCCCTGTCGTTGCGGAACACCACCCGGCGGAACAGCGGCGCCGTCGCGTTGTACAGGTGGACGGTCGCGCGCGGGGCACCGACCAGCGACTCCACCGTCTTCTCGATCAGCTCCTCGCGGGCCTGCGTCAGCACCGAGATGGTGACGTCCTCGGGGATCGCCCCCTCCTCGATCAGCGACCGCACGAAGGCGTGGTCGGTGGCCCCGGAGGACGGGAATCCGACCTCGATCTCCTTGTAGCCCATCGCGACCAGCAGGTCGAACATCTTGCGCTTGCGGGCCGGCGACATCGGGTCGATCAGCGCCTGGTTGCCGTCCCGCAGGTCGGTGGAGAGCCAGCGCGGCGCCTTGGTGATCACCTTGCTCGGCCAGGTGCGGTCGGGCAGGTCGACCGTGCCGAACGGCAGGTAGCGCCCGTACCGCATGCCGGACGGCCGCTGGCGCACGCTCGCGGCGGTGATCGGGGTGGGGCGGTCGACGAACGCCTGGCCGGCGGGGATGGACGCGGCGGAGGTCTGCTCGGTCATGGAAGTGACTCTCGGCTTCCTGTGGATGCGGGGCTGGTCGGTTCCCGTGAAAACGAGGTACACACCGACTGGCCGGCCTGCTGCCGCTCACGATCCGCCGTTGGACCGCCGGATGACGCGCACAGCTCGATCCCCGCGGCGAGGGAGCCGGCCCCAGTGGACTACAGGCCCTCGACGCGGCAGCTAAGAAGAAGCAGCCCGTTGCGCATGATGACGCCCAGCGTAACCGAGGGTCGCGCGCCCCCGAAGTGATCCGGGCAACCTTCCCACTCCTTGAGACGGCAGCACCGGCGCCCGCGCTTGCGTCCGCGCCGGTGACAATTGGTCATCGAAGCCTCACTCTGGGCTACATGACTGCTGCGCCGCCGTTCTGCGCCATCGTCCCGCCGCACATCCTGGACCGCCTCGCCGAGGCCGGTCACGAGCCCGCCGTCCGCTCCCTCCTCCTCGACGCCGCCCACCGCTCGACCCGCCTCACCGCTTCCCCGCCGGCCCCGAGCGCCACCGGGGTCAACCGGGTGATCGCCGACACCGGCCACAGCGAGCGACTGCCCGGCCGGACCGTCCGCACCGAGGGCCAGGGCCCGGTCGCCGACCGGTCCGTCAACCACGCTTACGACGGCCTCGGCGCCACCTTCGCGCTGTACGCCGACGCCTTCGGCCGCCACTCCATCGACGACCAGGGGCTGCGGCTGGACGCGACGGTGCACTACGGCCAGGACTACGACAACGCGTTCTGGAACGGCCGGCGGATGGTCTTCGGCGACGGCGACGGCGAGATCTTCGGCGACTTCACCGCCTGCGTCGACGTCATCGGCCACGAACTCACCCACGGCGTCACCCAGTTCACGGCCGGCCTGGAGTACCAGGACCAGCCCGGGGCGCTCAACGAGTCGGTCTCCGACGTCTTCGGCTCACTGGTCAAGCAGTACGCGCTGCGCCAGGGCGCGGCCGACGCCGACTGGCTGATCGGCGCCGGGCTGCTCGCCCCCGGCGTGCAGGGCGTCGCGCTGCGCTCGATGAAGGCGCCCGGCACGGCGTACGACGACCCGCGCCTCGGCAAGGACCCGCAGCCCGCGCACATGCGGGACTACGTGCAGACCTCCGAGGACAACGGCGGCGTGCACATCAACTCCGGCATCCCCAACCACGCGTTCTACCTGCTGGCCACCGCGCTCGGCGGCTCGGCCTGGGCGTGCGCGGGGCGGATCTGGTACGACGCGCTGACCGGCCGGCGGCTGCCCCCCGACGCCGACTTCACCGCCTTCGCCCGGGCCACCGTGGCCGCCGCCAAGGCCCGCTACCCCGACCAGGGATCGATCGCGGACACCGTGACGACCTCCTGGGCGCGGGTCGGGGTGAGCCCCGGGTGAGGTCGGCTCCCATCGGGCGCAAGCCCCGGCTGACGCCAACCCGGGCCCGGGGCCCGGGGGCCGGGCTTCCGGCACCGGCTGAGGCTCGGTTGAGGCCCGGTTGAGCCGGGCTTGAGGTCACGGTCCGGGAAAAGCCCGGCAAAACCCATCCCTACGTAGCACCATGGACACCATGCGCATCCAGGTGACCCGGACCGGCGGCCTCGCGGGAATCGTCCGCCGCGCGGAGCTCGACACCACCGAACGTACGGACGCCCCGCACGTCCACGCGCTCGCCCGCGAGGCCGTCGCGGGCGGGCTGCGCGCCCCGTCGTACGGGGTGCCGGACGGCTTCCACTACGAGATCACCGTCGACGGCCGGACGGTCCACTGCGCCGACCCGAAGCTCACCGACTCGCAGCGCGAGCTGGTGTCGCTGGTGCTGCGCGAGGGCGCGTAACCACCCGCCCTCGCGCGGCACTCGGCCCTGGGGTCCGTCAGAAGCCCAGCTTGCGCAGCTGCTTCGGGTCGCGCTGCCAGTCCTTGGCCACCTTGACGTGCAGGTCGAGGAAGACCGGCGTGCCGAGCAGCGCCTCGATGTGCTTGCGCGCCGTCGTGCCGACGTGCTTGAGCCGCGCGCCCTTGGCGCCGATCACGATCGCCTTCTGGCTCTGCCGCTCGATGTAGACGTTCGCGTGGATGTCCAGCAGCGGACGGTCCGCCGGGCGGCCCTCGCGCGGCAGCATCTCCTCGACCACGACGGCCAGCGAGTGCGGCAGCTCGTCCCGGACGCCCTCCAGGGCGGCCTCGCGGATCAGCTCGGCGACCATGATCTGCTCGGGCTCGTCGGTGAGGTCGCCGTCCGGGTACAGCGGCATGCCCTCCGGCAGCAGCTTGGTGATCAGGTCGGCGACGAGATCCACCTGCTTGTCACCGACCGCCGAGACCGGGATGATCTCGGCCCACTCGATGCCCAGCTCGACGCCGAGCTGATGGACGGCGATCAGCTGCTCGGCCAGCCGCTTGGAGTCCACCAGGTCGGTCTTGGTGACGATGGCGACCTTGGGGGTCTTCTTGATCTCGGCGAGCTCCTTGGCGATGAACCGGTCGCCGGGGCCGAGCTTCTGGTCGGCGGGCAGGCAGAAGCCGATCACGTCGACCTCGGCCCAGGTGGTGCGGACCAGGTCGTTGAGGCGCTCGCCGAGCAGGGTGCGGGGCTTGTGCAGACCGGGGGTGTCCACCAGGACGAGCTGGGCGTCCGGGCGGTGGACGATGCCGCGCACGGTGTGCCGGGTGGTCTGCGGGCGGTCGGAGGTGATCGCGACCTTCGTCCCCACCAGGGCGTTGGTCAGGGTCGACTTGCCCGCGTTGGGCCGGCCGACGAAGCACGCGAATCCGGATCGGTACGGGGAGGAAGGGGCATTCATGCGGTCCATTCTCCCTGATCACCGGGAGCGGGCCGACCCGGCCGCGCGGTCAGCCCTTCGAGCCGCCGCCGCGCGAGGTCAGCGCGGCGACGATCAGCAGCAGGAGGAAGGCGAGCGAGCCCCCGAGCCACCAGGGCGAGCCGGTCTCCTGCCACTTGCCCATCCCCATCACGAACAGCAGCAGCCCGGCGAAGAACGCCATCGCCCCCATGTCCCCAGCCCCCTCACCGAAACCCCTCCGGTGAGATTATCCGCTTAACACGGGGACCTTCCGCCGGGCCACCGACGCGTGGAGAGCGCGCGAAACGGCCCTCAGGAGGCCTTGACCGCCACCCGCAGCGCCCCGTCCGGACCGGCCAGCAGCAGCGGCGTCCCGGCCCCGCCGAGGTCCCGGACGGCCGCCAGATCGGCCTCGGCCGGCTGCTCCGCCTCGCTCACCACGGCTGCGGCCTCCAGCGACTTCGCACCGCTGGCCACCGCCATCGCGACCGCCGTCTGCAGCGCGCTCAGCCGCAGCGACTCCAGCGCGACCGTCCCCGCCACGTACGTCCGCCCGGTCTCGTCACGCACCGCGGCCCCCTCGGGAACGCCGTTGCGGGCGCGGGCCGAGCGGGCCAGGGTGATGATCTTCTTGTCTTCGGGGTCGAGCTCGACGATGTCACTCATGCGCCGAGCATAGGCCTCCCCTCGCCGGGACTCAGTGGCCGACCGGGTGGGTCGGCCCCGGGTTCGGGTTGAGGATCTTGACGAAGGTCTTCGGACCGGACGGCAGCCCCGCCTCGCGCGAGATGCGCCTGCGCCAGAACGGGTTGTCGTGCGGCAGGTGACTGCTGACCCGTCCGTACATCCCGAACGTCGTCACGACGATCCCGAAGACGAACGCGAACAGCACGTTCGTCATCCGGAAGTTGAGGATGTTCGCCTCCGGCCGGCCGAGCACCGCCAGCCCGTAGAAGCCGGACAGGACGAACAGCACGCCGACCACCATGTTCAGGTTGGACGCGAAGTTCCCGCCGATCACCGCCCCCAGCACCAGGATCGCGCCCACCACGACGGACAGGATGCTCAGCGCCCCGTTGGTCGACAGCCCGCTGATCCGGTCACCGTGCGTCGCGAGGAAGCCCGGGTGGTCGGCCAGCCCGAAGCCCCCGAACACGATCAGGAAGATCCCCCCGAGCCCCGCCCCGATCCGCCACACCGTGGCGAGCTTCGAGTCGACGGGCAGTTCGTCATGCAGCTTCATGGCGACCTCCACCATGGGTCGGCCGGGTGAAACCCGGCCTAGCTGTAGGGATGGCTCCCCTGCATGTGCGGGACCTCGTGCATGTAGAGCGAGCCGCACTGCTGGCAGCAGCGCAGTCCGGTGCCCCACTCCTGCTCGGGCCGCGTCTCGGCGTCGTCGGCCATCGTGCGGCCGCAGAGCGCCACCGCGAGGTCGCCGTCCCGCACCACGTGCCAGACCTTGACCCCACCGGCCGCTCCCTGCGGGCCGTACTCGGCGCGAAGTTGATGCGTCATGCCAACATGGTCGCTCCGCGGCCGCCCGCCCGCTACTCGCGCTACTCGCCGTGCTCGGAATCCGGCCCCCCGGTCTTGCGGACCGGGGTGGCCACCATCGAGCCGATGCGGTTGCGGCGGCCGGCGGAGGACTCGGCGGTCAGCAGGATGCCGGTCAGGCCGGTGTCGGTGGGCTCGGGCAGCGGGATCTCGCAGGCCGAGCCGGGGATCGGCACGCGGCCGAGGTGCTTGGCGAGCAGGCCGCCGACGGTCTCGACGTCCTCGTCCTCCAGCTCGATGCCGAACAGGTCGCCCAGGTCCTCGACCAGGAGACGGGCGGTGATCCGGTACGAGCCGTCGCCGAGGTCCTCCACCGGCGCGATCTCCCGGTCGTACTCGTCGGTGATCTCGCCGACGATCTCCTCCAGGATGTCCTCGATGGTGACCAGGCCGGCCGTGCCGCCGTACTCGTCGATCACGATCGCCACGTGCGAGCGGCGCTGCTGCATCTCGCGCAGCAGGTCGCCGGCCGGCTTGGAGTCCGGGACGAAGACGGCCGGGCGCATCACCGCGCCGACCTCCTCCGACTCGGCCTCCCGGTTGATGTGGGTGCGCCGGACGAGGTCCTTGAGGTAGACGATGCCGACCACGTCGTCCTCGTTGTCGCCGACCACCGGGATGCGCGAGAAGCCCGAGCGCAGCGCCAGCGTCAGCGCCTGCCGGACGGTCTTGTGCCGCTCGATCATCACCAGATCGGTGCGCGGCACCATCACCTCGCGGACGATGGTGTCGCCCAGCTCGAACACCGAGTGCACCATGCGGCGCTCCTCGTCCTCGATCAGGTCGTCCTTCTCGGCCAGGTCGACCAGGGCGCGCAGTTCCGCCTCGGAGGCGAACGGCCCCTCGCGGTAGCCCTTGCCCGGGGTCAGCGCGTTGCCGAGCAGGATCAGCAGCCGCGGGATCGGGCCGAGCACGGCGGCCAGCGGCAGCAGCACGAAGGAGGCCGCGGTCGCCGTGGTCAGCGGGTGCTGGCGCCCGATCGTGCGCGGTGAGACGCCCACCGCGACGAACGACACCAGCACCATCACACCGAACGCCAGCAGCACGGCCTGCCAGGTCGGGGCCACGTTGCGCACGCACACCACGGTGACCAGGACGGCCGCCGCCATCTCGCTGGCCACCCGGATCAGGGTGGCCAGGTTGAGGTAGCGGATCGGGTCGGAGGCGACGGTCAGCAGCCGCGCCGCGCCGCGCCGCCCGGAGCGGACGGCCTCCTCGGCCCGGAACCGGGAGACCCGGGAGATGCCCGCCTCGGCGCACGCGGCCAGCCAGCCGAGGACGACGAGCAGCACGACGCCGAGGATGAAGCTCGTACTCTCACCACTCACAGGGGTTCGGGCTCCGCGCTCAGTGGGTGGTGGGGGCCGGCGAGATGCCGCCGAGCCCGCGACCGGCCCGCCAGTCGTCGAGGATCCGCTTCTGGAGGGCGAACATCTCTTCCTCCTCCTCGGGCTCCTCGTGGTCGTAGCCGAGCACGTGCAGCACGCCGTGGACGGTGAGCAGCTGGAGCTCCTCGTCCATCGAGTGCTTGGACGGGGCCGCCTTGCCCTGCTGCTCGGCGACCTCGGGGCAGAGCACGATGTCGCCGAGCAGGCCCTGCGGCAGCTCCTCGCCCTCCTTGCCGGGGCGCAGCTCGTCCATCGGGAAGGACATCACGTCGGTGGGTCCGGGGAGGTCCATCCACTGGATGTGCAGCTCCTCCATCGCCGCACCGTCCACCAGGATCACGGACAGTTCGGACTGCGGGTGGATCCGCATCTTCTCCAGGGCGAAGCGGGCGACGTCGAGGATTGCTTCCTCGTCGGCGTCCCAGCCGGACTCATTGGCGATGTCGATCGACATGACGGGCTGCTTACTCAGCTTTCGGTGCGATGGGACTGGCGGGGTGCGCGGGGTGCGCGGGGCGCCGTGGTCTTGCCGGGGCGCCGCTGGGCGGGCTTGCGGGCGGCCGGGCCGTTCTCCTCGGCCTCCTGCCGGGCGTCCCAGCGTTCGTACGCGTCCACGATCCGGCCGACCAGCTTGTGGCGGACCACGTCGGTGCTGGTGAGGACGGAGAAGTGGATGTCGGGAACGTCGGCCAGGATCTCCTGGACGACCTTGAGGCCGCTGCGGGTGCCGCCCGGGAGGTCGATCTGGCTGGTGTCGCCGGTGACCACCACGCGGGAGTTGAAACCGAGGCGGGTGAGGAACATCTTCATCTGCTCGGGCGAGGTGTTCTGGGCCTCGTCCAGGATGATGAAGGCGTCGTTGAGGGTGCGGCCGCGCATGTAGGCGAGCGGGGCGACCTCGATGGTGCCGGCCGCCATCAGGCGCGGGATGGAGTCCGGGTCCATCATGTCGTGCAGGGCGTCGTACAGCGGGCGCAGGTACGGGTCGATCTTCTCGTAGAGGGTGCCGGGCAGGAAGCCCAGCCGCTCCCCCGCCTCGACGGCCGGGCGGGTCAGGATGATCCGGTTGACCTCCTTGGCCTGGAGGGCCTGGACGGCCTTGGCCATCGCGAGGTAGGTCTTGCCGGTGCCGGCCGGGCCGAGGCCGAAGACGATCGTGTGCTTGTCGATCGCGTCGACGTAGCGCTGCTGGTTGAGGGTCTTGGGGCGGATCGTGCGGCCCCGGTTGGACAGGATGTTCGCGGTGAACACCTGGGACGGCGCCGGGCTGTCCGGGTTCTCCTCCTGGCTGCGGAGCATGGCGATGGAACGCTCCACGGCGTCCTCCGTGAGGGGCTGGCCGGTGCGCAGCACCAGCATCATCTCGTTGAAGAGCTTCTGCACGAGGGCGACCTCGGCGCGCGCCCCGGTGGCGGTCACCTCGTTGCCGCGGACGTGGATGTCGGCGGCGGGGAAGCCCTTCTCGATCACACGCAGCAGCGAGTCCGCCGTGCCGAGCAGGGTGACCATCGGATGCTTCTCGGGGATGACGATCCGGGCGCTGACGCGGCCGTCGTCGGCCGTTTCGGGGCGCGACTGTCCGTTGGTACGGGTCTGCGATGTGTCACTCATAGGTCGGCGCTGGGCCTGCCTCATCCCATCCGTGGTGTCGTGTGCCGCTCGGTGTCTCCGGGGCACCAGCGTACGCCGCGAGCGTGATCGCCGCGGCGGGCGGCGGGGCCGCACCCGACGATGCTGCGGCAGATCGGCGGACGGCGCGAGCCCTTTTCGGCGCGCCCTGGCGCGCCCGGGTGCGCTCGGGTGCGCTCGGGGCGCGCTCAGGGCTGCCGCCGCGGCGGGACCGGCACCCGGGCGAGGTCGGCGGCGAGCACCAGCTCGCCGTCGAAGTGCTTGCGGGCGTCGGCCAGGTGCTGGCCGAGGTCGGGGTAGCGCTGGGAGAAGTGGGTCAGCACCAGGGTGCGCACACCGGCCTCGGCGGCGGCCTTGGCGGCCTGCCCGGCGGTGAGGTGGCCGTGGTCCTCGGCGAGGTGGGCGTCGGCGTCGGTGAAGGTGGACTCGACGACCAGCAGGTCGGCGCCCTCGGCCAGTTCGTGGACGCCGTCGCAGAGCCGGGTGTCCATCACGAACGCGAACCGCTGCCCCGGCCGGGGCTCGCTGACCTCGTCCAGGGTGACCCGCCGGCCGGCCGCCTCGATCGCGCCCTCGTGCTGCAGCCGGCCGACCGCCGGGCCGAAGACGCCGAGGGCGGCGAGCCGTTCGGGCACCAGCCGGCGGCCGTCCGGCTCGGACAGCCGGTAGCCGAAGGACTCCACCGGGTGCGAGAGGCGGACGGCGTCCAGCGCGAAGCGCGCGCCGGGCGCGGGCAGCGGGCCGGGCTCGTCGATCGGGCGCGGGCGCAGCACCGCCGTCTCGTGGTAGGCGGTGGCGTGCCGCAGTCGCTCGAAGTAGACCTCGCCGGAGGCCGGGAAGTAGACGTCGACCGGGTGCGGGACGCGGTCCAGGTTGATCCGCTGGATCACCCCGGCGAGGCCCAGGCAGTGGTCGCCGTGGAAGTGGGTCACGGCGATCCGGGTGATCTGGGTGGCCGAGACCCCGGCGTGCAGCATCTGCCGCTGGGTGCCCTCGCCGGGGTCGAACAGCAGGCCCTCGCCGTCCCAGCGCAGGAGGTAGCCGTTGTGGTTGCGGTGCCGGGTGGGCACCTGGCTGGCGGTGCCGAGGACGACGAGTTCGCGCTGCGACACGTGGTCAGACCATGCGCTCGGTCATCGGCATGCCGCCGAGCACGTGCACGTGCGCGTGGAAGATGGTCTGTCCCGCACCGGCACCGGTGTTGAAGATCAGACGGTAGTCCCGGATGCCCTCGTCCTCGGCCACCAGGCCCGCCTCGGCGAGGAGTTCACCCGCGATCTCCGGCTCGGCGGCGGCCAGCGCGGCGGCGTTCGGGTAGTGGACGTGCGGGATGACGAGGACGTGCACCGGCGCCTTCGGGGCGATGTCGCGGAAGGCGAGGACGCGCTCGGTCTTGCGCACCACCGTCGCCGGGATCTCGCCCGCCGCGATCTTGCAGAACAGGCAGTCGGGCTGCGGCTCGCCGGCCATCGGGTTCTCCTCGGGTTCTCGTGCGGGTTCTCGTGCGGGGGCTCGTACGGCGGCAGCCTAGCCGAGCCGCCCGGTGGCCTGCTCGTACTCCCGCAGGTGCTTCCAGCGGACGATCCGCACGCCGACGATGTCCCCTTCGCCCTCGAACTCCTCGCTGAGCCAGCTGACCAGCAGGACGACGAAGCCGAGCAGCCAACGCCGGGTGAGCCGCCAGGTGTTGGGGTGCATGACGCGCTTGCGGCGGATCACCCGCAGCGCCATGACGCCCTTGCCGACGCTGAAGCCGGTGAGGCGGGCGAGCAGCACCTGGTTGACGAAGGAGAGGACGAGACCGGTGGCCACCAGTGCCACGATCCACGGCACGGCGGCCGGTGCGCCGTGCTTGCCCGGGTTGCCGGCCTTGTCGGCGACGGCGAGGGCCGGACCGACGGCGACCAGGAAGTCGATCAGGATGGCGGGGAAGCGCCGGTAGTTGCTGGTCTCCGGCGGCGCGGGCGCCGCGGTGGCGGCGTCGAACGCCTGCCCGTGGGCGGCGTACGGCTGCGCGGGGTACGGCTGCGCGGGGTACGGCTGCGCGGGGTACGGCTGTTGGGCCGACTGCTGCTGGTACGGCTGGGGCGGCGGCACCGGCTGCCCGTGCGGCGGGTACGGGTTCTGCCCGTACTGCTGCGGCTGCTGGTACTGCTGCGGCTGGGACGGCTGTTGCGGCTGCTGGTACTGCGGCTGCTGCTGCGCGTACGGACTCGGCGGGTACCCCTGCGCCGGGTACGCCTGTGGCGGCGACTGCGGCTGTGCGTATGGGTTCTGGCCGTACTGCTGCGGCGGCGGATAGCCCTGTGCCATGTGCTCCCCCGTAGAGCTGTCGATCAAGATCAGCCCCGCATCCTACTCACCGCCCGGAGCAGGAAGTCCGCCCGCCCGACTTCCTGCTCCGGACCCGCACCGGCTACTCCCAGGGCAGCGGCGGCGCCGTCCGGGCCGGGGTCTCGGCGAGCGCGGCCAGCGCGATCCGGACGCCGGCGGCCAGCTGCGGGTCCTCGCCCGCGGCCCACTGGTGCGGCGCGATCGGCACCTCGACGTCCGGGTCGACGCCGTGGTTCTCCACGCCCCAGCCGTAGTTCTCCAGCCAGAACGAGTACTTGGGCTGGGTGACCAGGGTGCCGTCGACCAGCCGGTAGCGGCTGTCGATGCCGATCACCCCGCCCCAGGTCCGGGTGCCGACCACCGGGCCGAGCTTCAGCGCCTGGATCGCGGCGTTGACGATGTCGCCGTCCGAGCCGGAGTACTCGTTGGCGAGCGCGACGACCGGCCCGCGCGGGGCGTCGCCGGGGTAGGGCACCGGGCTGGCGATGTCACGGGCGACGTCCCAGCCGACGATCCGGCGGGCCAGCTTCTCGATCACCAGCTGGGAGGTGTGGCCGCCCCGGTTCTCCCGGATGTCGACGATCACGCCCTCCTTGGCCATCTCCGAGCGCAGGTCGCGGTGGAGCTGCGCCCAGCCGGCGCTCTGCATGTCCGGGATGTGCAGGTAGCCGAGCCGCCCGCCGGACAGTTCGCGGGTCTCGGCCCGGCGCCCGGCCACCCAGTCGTGGTAGCGCAGCGGCTCCTCGTCGGCGAGCGGGACGACCACCGGGTGGCGCTGGCCGGTGCTGTCCTTGCCGGCCACGGTGAGCTCGACGGGCTGCCCGGCGGTGCCGGCCAGCAGCGGCGCCGGGCCGGTGACCGGGTCCACCGGGCGGCCGTTGACGGCGAGGACCGCATCCCCGGGGCGGATCGCGGCGCCGGGCGCGGCCAGCGGCGAGCGGGCCCGCGGGTCGGAGGACTCGCCGGGCAGGATCCGGGCGATCCGCCAGAGGTCCCCGTCCTTGACCAGGTCGGCACCGAGCAGGCCCTGCCGCCGCGCGGGCTCGGTGTGCAGGCCGTACGGCATGACGTAGGCGTGCGAGGTGCCGAGTTCGCCGTGCACCTCCCACAGCAGGTCGACCAGGTCGTCGTGCGAGCCGACCCGCTCGACCAGCGGACGGTAGCGCTCCAGGACGCCGGCCCAGTCGACGCCGGAGAGGTCCGGGCGCCAGAAGTTGTCGCGCATCAGCCGGCCGTTCTCGGCGTACATCTGGCGCCACTCGGCGGCCGGGTCGACCGTCACCCGCAGCCGGGCGAGGTCGACGGCCGTCTCGTCGTCCTCGCCGCCCGCCTTGTGGTCGGCGGGGACGATCCGCAGCTCGCCCTCGTCCAGGACCGCCAGCCGGGTGCCGTCCCCGCTGACCGCGAACCCGTCGAGGCCGTGCACGAGTTGCTCGACGCGGCGCTTGCGCAGGTCGAACCGCTCCAGCGTGGCCCGGGGCCGCTCCTCCTCCAACGAGGCCGCCTCGTCGCCGAGTTCACCGAGCAGCGGGACACGCGTCCACAGCACGCCGTCCTTGCCGGCCCTGAGCGTGCCGAACCGGCCGCCTTCCACCGGGAACGGGACGATCCGGTCGGCGATGCCGTCCAGGTCGACCCTGGTGACCGGCGGGGCGTCGGCGCCACCCTCCTCGCCCTCCGCCTTCTTGCCGCGCGGCTCCTCGTCCTCCCCGCCGAGCGGCCGCCCCGCCCGCTGCGGGCCGAACGGGGACGGCGTCTCGGCGGCCAGCGTGATCAGGTACGGGCGGCAGCCGTTCGGGAACGACAGGTCGAAGACGTGCGAGTCGTACACCGGGTCGAAGTTGCGGACCGACAGGAACGCCAGGTAGCGGCCGTCCGCGGTGAAGGCCGGCGAGGTGTCGACGAAGCGCTGCTGGGTGAGCTCGCTGACCGTCCGGGTGGCCAGGTTCGCCAGCACGATCTGGCGCAGCGACCACGCGCCGGTGCCCGGCACCGGGCGCGACCAGGCCAGCCACGCCGAGTCCGGGCTGAACGCGAGGCCGCTCACCTCGCCGTCGGTGCTGCGGGCCAGCTCGTGCACGGCGCCGTCGGCGAGCGTCACCAGCAGCACCCGGCCGTCGTGCACGCCGAGCGCCGCCTGCTTGCCGTCCGGGGAGACCACCAGCGAGTTGACCCGGCCGAGTCGCCCGGCGGCCAGCCGGCGGCGCTCGGCGCCGTGCACGGCGGGGGCGAACTCCAGCCCGTCCTCGCCCTCGGCGTCCGACACCCACAGCACGCCCTGCGCGCCGTCCTCGCCCGGCACCACGCGGGCCAGCCGGCCGCGCACGCCCGGCGTCTCGTCCAGCGCCCGGGCCGGGCCCTCACGGTGGGTCAGCCAGTGCACGCCGCCGCGCACCACGACGGCGCTGGCCCGGCCGGTGCGGTCCGGGGCGACGCCCTCCAGCCAGTGCGCGGCGGGCACCGGGCGCGGGCGGCGGCCGGTGCGCGGCCCGGCCAGCCGGACGTCCAGGCGACGCGGCTCGGCGCCCTCGGCCAGGCTCTCCAGCAGCCACAGGTCACCGGCCCGGTGCCAGACCACCCGGGTGCCGTCGGTGGCGGCGTTGCGGGCGTAGAAGCCCTCCGGGGAGGTGGTGTGGCGGCGCAGGCCGGTGCCGTCCGGGAGGCTGGAGTACAGCTCGCCGACGCCCTCGTGGTCGGACAGGAACGCGATCCTCGACCCCTCGGGACCGCCCGCCCACAGCGGCGAGGAGAGCTGCCCGTCCAGGTCCTCGTGGATCCGGACGAACTCGTTCCGGCCGATCCACAACTTGCCCGCCCGGCCGCCCCGGTAGCGCTTCCACCAGGCCGGCTCGCGGTTGTTGACGGTGCCCAGCAGCACGCGGTCCCCGTCCGGTTCGAAGGCCAGCCCGCCGACCGGCCCGTACGGCAGCCGCACCGGCTCGCCGCCGTCCAGCGGCACCGCGTGCGCCCAGGTGCGGCGCAAGGTGGCCTGCCCGGCGGTGGTGGTGGCGATCGGGCGGCCGTCGGCGGTCCACCCCTGCAGCTGGGTCTGGTCGCTGCCCCAGTGGGTCAGCCGCCGCGAGGGGCCGCCGTCCACCGGCACGACGTGCACCTCGGGCGCGCCGTCCCGGGCCGAGGTGTAGGCGATGTGCCGCCCGTCCGGGGAGAACCGCGGGTGGTGGACCGGCAGGTGATCGGCGGTCAGCCGCCAGGCCCGGCCCCCGTCCAGCGGGGCGAGCCAGACGTCGTTCTCGGCGACGAAGGTGACCAGGTCACCGTGCAGATGAGGGTGGCGCAGATACGCGCCCGCAGAGGAGCTGAGGGGTTCCGTCACGCGGCCAGCGTAAGCACGTGTGCGGACGAGGCGCGCCTCTTTTACCCGACTCCACCCGGCCGGAGACCGGACGGGCACCGGGTGGGTACCGGACGGGTACCGGGTGGGGCCGGTCAGGCCCAGCGCCCCGTGCGCCCCAGCAGCAGCGCCCCGGCGGCCACGCCGGCCGTCGAGGTGCGCAGCACCGACGGGCCCAGCCGGTGCGGCTTCGCACCGGCCTCGGCGAAGGCGGCCAGCTCCTCCGGGGAGACGCCGCCCTCGGGGCCGACCACCAGGACGATGTCCCCGGCGGCCGGCAGCGCGGCCGTGGCCAGCGGCTCGGCGCCCTCCTCGTGCAGCACCGCGGCGAACGCGGCCCCGGCCAGGACGGGGGCCAGCCGGCGGGTGCTCATCGGCTCGCGCACCTCGGGGAAGCGCAGCCGGCGGGACTGCTTGCCCGCCTCGCGGGCGGTGGCCCGCCACTTGGCGAGCGCCTTGGCGCCGCGGTCGCCCTTCCACTGGGTGATGCAGCGCGAGGCGGCCCACGGGATCACGACGTCCACGCCGACCTCGGTCATGGTCTCCACGGCCAGCTCGCCGCGGTCGCCCTTGGGCAGCGCCTGGACGACGACGATCCGCGGCGCCGGCTCCGGCTCGCGGCGCACGGCGGCGACCGTCACGTCGATCGCGTCCTTGCCGAGCACCTCGGCGACCGTCCCGTCCACCCCGAGCCCGAGCCCGTCGGCCAGGGTGACGGCCTCGCCCGCCGTCAGCCGCTTCACCGCCGCGGCGTGCCGCCCCTCCGGCCCGTCCAGGCGCACCACGGCCCCGGGCGCGGCGGCGGCGAGCCGCCCGGTCTCGACGACGAACACGGGGGCGGTCATGAGCGGAGCCTTTCCGGGGTGGGGCCTGCGGCCCGAGGGGGGAAACACGAAAGAGGTGCCGAGGCGAGGACCCCGGCACCCCTCCATGGACGGCTAGCGGCCGTTGAACGCGTCCTTCAGGCGCGAGAACAGGCCCTGCTGGCCCGGCGCGAACTGGCCGGACGGGCGCTCCTCGCCGCGCAGCACCGCGAGCCGGCGCAGCAGCTCCTCCTGCTCGGCGTCGAGCTTGGTGGGCGTCTGCACCTCGACGTGCACTATCAGGTCGCCCCGGCCGCCCCCGCGCAGGTGGGTGATGCCTCGGCCGTGCAGCGGGATCGACTGGCCGGACTGGGTGCCGGGCCGGATGTCGACCTCCTCCAGCCCGTCCAGGGTCTGCAGCGGCACCTGGGTGCCGAGCGCGGCGGCCGTCATCGGGATGGTGACGGTGCAGTGCAGGTCGTCCCCGCGCCGCTGGAAGACGCTGTGCGTGGTCTCGGCGATCTCGACGTACAGGTCGCCGGCCGGGCCTCCGCCGGGGCCGACCTCGCCCTCGCCGGCCAGCTGGATCCGGGTGCCGTTGTCGACACCGGCCGGGATCTTGACGGTCAGGGTGCGGCGGGCACGGACCCGGCCGTCGCCGGCGCACTCCGGGCACGGGGTCGGCACGACGGTGCCGAAGCCCTGGCACTGCGGGCAGGGGCGGGAGGTCATGACCTGGCCCAGGAAGGACCGGGTGACCTGGGAGACCTCGCCCTTGCCGCGGCACATGTCACAGGTCTGCGCGGAGGTGCCGGGCGCGGCGCCCTCCCCGCTGCAGGTGGTGCAGGTGACCGCCGTGTCGACCTGGAGTTCCTTGGTGGTGCCGAACGCGGCCTCCTCCAGGCTGATCTCCAGCCGGATCATGGCGTCCTGGCCGCGGCGGGTGCGCGAGCGCGGGCCGCGCTGGCCGGCCGCGGCGCCGAAGAAGGCGTCCATGATGTCGGAGAAGCCGAAACCGGCCGCGCCGGCGCCGAAGCCGCCCGCGCCACCGCCGCCGCCCGGGGAGAGCGGGTCGCCGCCGAGGTCGTACACCTGTCGCTTCTGCGGGTCGGAGAGCACCTCGTAGGCGGCGTTGATCTCCTTGAACCGCTCCTGCGTCTTCGGGTCCGGGTTGACGTCCGGGTGCAGTTCGCGTGCCAGGCGCCGGAACGCCTTCTTGATCTCGTCCTGCCCCGCATCCCGTCGGACGCCGAGTACCGCGTAGTAGTCCGTGGCCACCTAATGCTCCGCTTGTTCCGCCTGTAGTAGTGCTGCGACTGGACGCCACCGTCGGATGTCCAACGGCGGCTGCCTTGCTAGGACTCGGCCAGGATCTGCCCCACGTACCGCGCCACCGCTCGCACCGCCCCCATTGTGCCCGGGTAGTCCATCCGGGTCGGACCGATCACACCCAGTTTGGCCACGCTCTCGTCGCCCGAACCGTAGCCGACCGACACCACCGAGGTGGAATTCAGCCCCTCGTAGGCGATTTCCCGGCCGATCCGGACCGTCATCGCCGCGTCCGTGGTCTCACCCAGGAGGCGGAGCAGGACGACCTGTTCCTCCAGCGCCTCCAGCACCGGCTGGATGGTGAGCGGGAAGTCGTGGCCGAAGCGGGTCAGGTTGGCCGTGCCGGCCAGCATGATCCGCTCCTCGTTCTGCTCGGCGAGCGTGTCGAACAGCGTCGCGAGGACCGTGCTGACGGTCGCCCGGTCGACCTGTTCGAACATCGCGGGCAGCTCCTCCAGCGCCGCCGGTACGTCCGGCAGGCGCTGGCCGACCGCCCGCGTGTTGATCCGGGCCCGCAGGTCCGACAGGACGGTCTCGCCGACGGTGCCCGGGCAGTCCACCGTCCGCTGCTCGACCCGGCCGGTGTTGGTGATCAGGACCAGCATCACCTTGGTCGGGGCGAGCGCGACCAGTTCGATGTGCCGCACGGTCGAACGGCTCAGCAAGGGGTACTGCACCACGGCGACCTGCCGGGTGAGCTGGGCGAGCAGCCGCACGGTGCGCATGACGACGTCGTCCAGGTCGACCGCGCCCTCCAGGAAGTGCCGGATCGCGCGACGCTCGGGCGCGCTCATCGGCTTGACCTCGGCGAGCCTGTCGACGAACAGGCGGTACCCCTTGTCGGTGGGGATGCGCCCGGCGCTGGTGTGCGGCTGGTGGATGTACCCGTCCTCCTCCAGCGCCGCCATGTCGTTGCGGACGGTGGCCGGGGACACCCCGAGGTTGTGCCGCTCCACCAGGGCCTTCGAGCCGACCGGCTCCTCGGTGCCCACGTAGTCCTGGACGATCGCACGGAGCACGGCGAGCTTGCGGTCGTCCAGCTGGCGGACCTCACCGGCCATGGGGCACGTACCTCCGTCTTCGCACGTTGTCCGTTGTGACGCATCGCGATGTTGCAGGCCCTGGAAGGCCCCGGCTTTGGCACTCTGAACGCACGAGTGCCAGAACCGTACCTGCCAGTGTACGGCCCGGGTCCGACGGCAGGAACGGCACGGCGGGAGTGATCCTGCCCGCAGTTCCCGGCGCGGGGGTGGTGCCCCGCGGCCGTCCGGGTGGCAGCATCGATAGCGGACGGCGAACGGAGGAGCAAGCGATGTCGAGCTCGGCCCAGCACACCCGATTCGCGCCCGATCGCGGCCTGACCGGCCGGATGGTCGGGACCATGTTCGTGATCGGGCTCTTGTACGTCGGTTTCACCGGCCTGCTGATCGTGCTGCTGCGCGGGGCCTGGCCGCTGATCGTCCTGATCTCGGGCGGGCTGTTCGTGGCCCAGTTCTGGTTCAGCGACAAGATCACCGAGCGGGCGATGGGCGCCCGCCAGGTGTCCCCCGAGGAGTACCCGCAGCTGCACGGCACCATCGACCGGCTCTGCGCCCTCGCCGACATGCCCAAGCCCCGGGTGGCGGTCGCCGACAACGACATGCCGAACGCCTTCGCCACCGGCCGCAACCCGCAGAACGCCGTGGTGTGCGTCACCACCGGACTGCTGCGCCGGCTGGAGCCCGAGGAGCTGGAGGGCGTCCTCGCGCACGAGCTCTCGCACGTCGCCCACCGGGACGTCGCCGTGATGACGATCGCCGGGTTCCTCGGCGTCCTCGCCGGGGCGATGACCCGGATCGCCGTGTACGGCGGGTTCATGGGCGGCGGCGGGCGCAACAACAACGACCAGAACGCGGCCATCGCCGCGCTGGTCATCCCGCTGGTGTCGATCGTCGTCTACGCGATCAGCTTCCTGCTCACCCGGCTGCTGTCCCGCTACCGGGAGCTCGCCGCCGACCGCGCCGCCGCCCAGCTCACCGGCCGGCCCAGCGCGCTCGCCTCGGCGCTCACCAAGGTCACCGGGCAGATCGCCGCGATCCCCACGCAGGACCTGCGCAAGGCGCAGCCCTACAACGCCTTCTACTTCGCCCCGGCGCTGAGCGCCAAGGAGACCGCCTCCCAGCTGCTCTCCACCCACCCGACGCTGGAGAAGCGGCTGGAGCAGCTGGCGAAGATCTCCGCCCAGCTCGGCCGCTGAGCCGCTTCGGCCGCTGACCCCCTTCGCGAGAGGACTGCTGTGGGATTCCTGGACGCCCTGTTCGGCCGCACCAAGCCCGTCAAGCCCGACCTCGACCAGCTGTTCGGCATCCCGTCGGCCGCGCTCACCCTGGAGGCCGGCGCCGGGTTCACGCCCACCGGGCTCGGCTCGGTGTGCTTCGCGGCCGTCGAGGGCGGCGCGTTCGTCCAGGTCGAACAGCAGGTGCGGGCGCTGCTGGACGCCGACACCGAGCGCGGCGGCGTCCCGGTGGAGGCGTCCAAGGACGGCTACGGCTACTCGTGGCTGCTCGCCCGGCACACCCCCGAGGAGCTGCCGGAGCTGGTGAACGACCTGCACGCGGTCAACAGCGAGCTGGAGGCGAACGGCTTCGGGCCGCAGTTGCTCTGCTCTCTGGTCGGCTTCCGGAACGGGGAGGGCCAGTCCCTGGCGCTGGTCTACCTCTACAAGCGCGGCACCTTCTACCCGTTCGCGCCGATGCCCGGCGGCGGGGAGCGGCGCAACAGCCCGCTGGAGCTGCAGATCAACGCGATGCTGGGGAACGACCTGCGGCTGGAGAAGGACCTGAGCCGCTGGTTCCCGGTGTGGGGCGCGCCCGGCCTCTGACGAGCCGTCGTCGCCACTTACCTATAGTCACCTGCATGCGCAGCCGCCAGTACGGACCCGACCTGACCCCGCCGTGGAAGTGGAAGAGGCAACAGCCCGCCCCGGAGGTGCCCGCCGAGCGGGACCTGGTGGTCGAGGAGGCGGCGACCGGCTTCTGCGGGGCGGTGGTGCGCTGCGAGAAGACGGCGGAGGGGTTCACCGTCACCCTGGAGGACCGTTTCGGCAAGCACCGGGTGTTCCCGATGGTGCCGCGCGGCTTCCTGCTGGAGGGCAGGGCCGTCACGCTGGTCCGCCCGGCCGGCCCGGCGCCGGCCAGGGCGCCCGGCCGCACCGCCTCCGGCTCCGTCGCCGTCCCCGGCGCCCGCGCGCGGGTGGCCCGCGAGTCGCGGATCTACGTCGAGGGCCGGCACGACGCCGAACTGGTCGAGCGGGTCTGGGGCGACGACCTGCGGATCGAGGGCGTCGTCGTCGAGTACCTGGAGGGCGTGGACGACCTCCCCGCGATCGTCGCCGACTTCGCCCCCGGCCCCGGCCGCCGCCTCGGCGTCCTGGTCGACCACCTGCTCCCCGGCACCAAGGAGCACCGCATCGCCGCCCGGGTCACCGGCGAGAGCGTCCTGGTCGTCGGCCACCCCTACATCGACATCTGGCAGGCCGTGAAGCCGTCGTCCGTCGGCATCCCGGCATGGCCGGCCGTCCCCCGCGGCGAGGTGTGGAAGGAGGGAGTCTGCCGCCGCCTCGGCTGGCCTGTCGACACCCCCGCCGCCTGGAAGCACATCCTCTCGAAGGTCGGCTCCTACAAGGACCTGGAGCCTGAACTCCTCGGCCGCGTCGAGGAGTTGATCGACTTCGTGACCGTCCCCGGTCAGGCGTAGGCCCTCCCTCCGACGGCCGGCACCGCGTCGACGAACCTCAGTCCACCAGGTCACGCACGACCGCGTCCGCCAGGAGGCGGCCCTGGAGGGTCAGGGTCGCGCGGCCGTTCTCGTAGGACTCGGGGGCGAGGAGGCCGCTCGCGAGGGCTTCGGCGGCGGCCTTGCGGGCGGTGTCGGTGAGGAGGGTGAGCGGGATGCCCCCGACGAGGCGGAGTTCGAGGAGGATGCGCTCGACGCGGCGGTCCTCGTCCGTCAGGACCTCGCGGGCCAGGGCGGGGGTGCGGCCCTCGGCGAGGGCCTGGGCGTAGGCGGCGGGGTGCTTGGCGTTCCACCAGCGGACGCCGCCGACGTGGCTGTGCGCGCCGGGGCCGGCGCCCCACCAGTCGGCGCCGGTCCAGTACAGCTCGTTGTGGCGGCAGCGGCCCTCGGGGGTGGTCGCCCAGTTGGAGACCTCGTACCAGTGGTAGCCCGCGGCGGCGAGCGCCTCCTCGGCGATCAGGTAGCGGTCGGCGTGGACGTCGTCGTCGATCATCGGGAGCTCGCCGCGCCTGACGCGGGCGGCGAGGCGGGTGCCCTCCTCGACGATCAGCGAGTAGGCGGAGACGTGGTCGGGCCCGGCGCCGATGGCGGCGTCCAGGGAGGCCCGCCAGTCGTCGTCGGACTCGCCGGGGGTGCCGTAGATGAGGTCGAGGTTGACGTGCTCGAAGCCGGCCGCGCGGGCCTCGGCGACGCAGGCCTCGGGGCGGCCCGGGGTGTGGTGGCGGTCGAGCAGCCGCAGCACGTGCGGGCGGGCGCTCTGCATGCCGAAGGAGATCCGGTTGTAGCCGCCCTCGCGCAGCTCGGCGAGGTAGGCCGGGCCGACGGACTCCGGGTTGGCCTCGGTGGTCACCTCGGCGCCCTCGGCGAGCCCGAACTCGTCGCGCAGCGCGGCGAGCATCCGCACCAGGTCGCGGGCGGGCAGCAGGGTCGGGGTGCCGCCGCCGAGGAAGACGGTCTCCACCGGGAGGTCCGCGTCGCCCAGGACGCGGCGGGCGAGCCGGATCTCGGCGATCACGTTGTCGGCGTACGTCTCCTGGGACGCGACGGCCCCCGAGGAGCGCAGCTCGGTGGCCGTGTAGGTGTTGAAGTCGCAGTAGCCGCAGCGGCTGGCGCAGTACGGCACGTGCAGGTAGAAGCCGAACGGCCGTGTCCCGAGCCCGTCGAGGGCGTGCGCGGGCAGGGAACCGTCGGACGGCACCGGATCGCCGTCGGGGAGTGCGGAGGGCATGACCCCATTGTCCCGTACGGCCCGGGGAACCCCGCGGGCCGTACGGGACGGGGGCGGGCTCAGGCCTCGTTGGCCCCCGCGTACATCGCGGTCACGGCGTCCGCGTACGTCCGCTCGACCACCGGGCGCTTGATCTTCAGGCTCGGGGTGAGCTCGCCGTGCTCGACGTCGAGGTCGCGCGGCAGCAGGTGGAACTTCTTGATCGTCTGCCAGCGCTGGAGGCCGGCGTTGAGCTTCTTCACGAAGCCCTCGATCAGCTCGTGCACCTGCGGATCGGCGGTCACCTCGGCGTAGGACTTGCCCGCCAGGCCGTGCTCGGCGGCCCACGGCATGATCACGGCCTCGTCCAGGCCGATCAGCGCGGTGCAGTAGTTGCGGCCGTTGCCGATCACCAGGATGTTGCTGACGAACGGGCACACCGCCTTGAACTTGCCCTCGACCTCGCTCGGCGCGACGTACTTGCCGCCGGAGGTCTTGAACAGGTCCTTCTTGCGGTCGGTGATCCGCAGGAAGCCGTCCGCGCTGAGCTCGCCGATGTCCTCGGTGTGGAACCAGCCGTCCGGCTCCAGCACCTCGGCGGTCTTCTCCGGCAGGTTGTGGTAGCCGCGCATCACGCCCGGACCGCGCAGCAGGATCTCGCCGTCCTCCGCGATCCGGACCTCGGTGCCCGGCAGCGGGCGGCCCACCGTGCCGATCCGGACGTCCTCCTTGCGGTTGACGCAGGAGCCGGCGCTGGTCTCGCTCAGGCCGTAGCCCTCCAGGATCGGGACGCCGGCACCGAGGAAGAAGTAGCCGATCTCGGGGGCCAGCGCCGCGCTGCCGGAGACGGCGCCGCGCAGGCGCCCGCCGAAGGCGGCGCGGATCTTCGCGTACACCAGCTTGTCGGCGACCGCGTGCTGCGCCCGCAGGGCGAACGGCGCGCCGTCCACCCCGGTGGCGATCCGGTTCTCCTGGGTGACCCGGGCGTACTCGCGGGCGACCCCGGCGGCCCAGCGGAAGATCTTGTACTTCGCGCCGCCCTCGGCCCGGGCCCGGCCGGCGATGCCGTTGTAGACCTTCTCGAAGATGCGCGGCGCGGACGCCATGACGGTCGGCCGGATGGCCGGCAGGTTGTGGATGATCCGGTCCACCCGGCCGTCCACCGCCATCACGTGGCCCGTGGCGATCTGGCCGGAGATCAGCGTCTTGCCGAACACGTGCGACAACGGCAGCCACATGAACTGGACGTCGTCCGGGCCGAGCAGCCCGCTCGCCTCCTGGGCGCGGGCCTCGTACGCCCAGCAGTCGTGCACCAGGCGCACGCCCTTGGGGCGGCCGGTGGTGCCCGAGGTGTAGATCAGGGTGGCCAGCTGCTCCTTGTCGAGCGTGGCGACGGTCTTCTCGACGGCGTCCGGGTGCTCCTCCAGGTACGCGGCGCCGCGCTCCTCCAGCTCCGCCAGGGTGATCAGGTCGAGCCCGGCCGTCTCGGGCGCCACGGCGGGGGCGTCGAAGAGGACGACGGTGCGCAGCTCGGGCAGCTGCTCGATCTGCTCGACGGCCTTGGCGAGCTGTCCGGCGTTCTCCGCGAACAGCGCCCTGGAGCCGGAGTCGGCGAGGATGAAGGCCGTCTCGTCGGCGTTGGTGCTCGGGTAGACGGTCGTGGTGGCCGCGCCCGCGCACATGTTGCCGAGGTCGGCGATGATCCACTCCAGCCGGGTGGAGGAGGCCAGCGCGACCCGGTCCTCCGGCTGGATGCCGAGCGCCATCAGGCCGGCGGCCACCGCCTTGACCCGGACCGCGGTCTGCGCCCAGGTGAGCGAACGCCACTGCTCGGCGCCGGGCGCGCTGTCCGCGGCGTGCTCGTCGACGGGGGCGGGGTAGCGGTAGGCCTCGGCGTTGGGGGTCGCGGCGACCCGCTCCAGGAACAGGTGGGCAACGGAGGCGGGACGCCCGGCGACGATGTCGGCACTGCCGGAGTCGATCAGGGACTGCGCGGAACTCAACGAGGACCTCCGGGGGCGGGTGGCCGTCTGAGGGATCTGTCGCGGCGCCCGTGGGGGCGGTCGCCGGGCCCCCGTTACGCGTGCGGTACCGGTGAGTAACAAGGGGGCAATCAGCAGCCTAGGGGGAAACCGGTCATTCCGTAAGGGGGTCTACCCAGCCGGCACGCCTCCGTAGCACCCGTGCCCGCTCGTCACACGGCCCGTGAACCCCGCAACCCGGCCCGCCGGACGGTTCTGCAAAGGACTGGACAAACCTCATGTCCCGACCCCGGGAATCGACTGTACGAGTGCACGAAGGACCGAGAATTGGGATGCGAATCCACCCGCCGACGACAAGAGTGTGCAAGTGCTGATCAGACTGCTCAGGGCGTACCTGCGCCCGTACTCCCGACCGATCGCCCTGCTGGTGCTCCTCCAGCTCGTGTCGACCCTCGCAGCGCTCTACCTGCCCACGCTCAACGCCGACATCATCGACAGCGGCGTCGTCAAGGGCGACACCGACTACATCCTGCGGCTCGGCGCCGTGATGATCGGCATCACCCTCGTCCAGGCGCTGTGCTCGATCGGCGCCGTCTACTACGGCGCGCACACCGCCATGGCCTTCGGACGCGACGTGCGCGCCGCCGTCTTCGACCGGGTGCAGAGCTTCTCCGCCCGCGAGGTCGGCCACTTCGGCGCCCCCTCGCTGATCACCCGCACCACCAACGACGTCCAGCAGGTCCAGATGCTGGCCCTGATGAGCTTCACCCTCATGGTCGCCGCACCGATCATGTGCGTCGGCGGCATCATCATGGCCCTCAACCAGGACGTGCCGCTGTCCGGCCTGCTGCTCGCCGTCATCCCCCTCCTCGGCGCCGTCGTCCTCCTGCTCGTCCGCTCGCTGCGCCCCAAGTTCCGCAGCATGCAGGAGCGGATCGACACCGTGAACCGCGTGCTGCGCGAGCAGATCACCGGCATCCGCGTCATCCGCGCCTTCGTCAAGGACGACCACGAGCAGGCCCGCTTCGGCGACGCCAACGGCGACCTCACCCGGGTCGCGCTCCAGGTCGGCCGGCTGATGTCGTTCATGTTCCCGGCCGTCATGCTCGTCGTGAACGTCTCCAGCGTCGCCGTCCTCTGGTTCGGCGCCCACCGGATCGACAGCGGCGGCATGGAGATCGGCGCACTCACCGCCTTCCTCTCCTACCTCATGCAGATCCTCATGAGCGTCATGATGGCCACCTTCATGTTCATGATGGTGCCGCGCGCCGAGGTCTGCGCCGAGCGCATCGACGAGGTCCTCGGCACCTCCTCCAGCGTCGCGCCGCCCGCCGCACCCGTCACCGAGATCCCGCGCCGCGGCAACCTGGAGCTGCGCGACGTCGACTTCCACTACCCCGGCGCCGAAGCCCCCGTGCTGCGCGGCATCCGCATCACCGCCCGCCCCGGCGAGACCACCGCCGTCATCGGCTCCACCGGCAGCGGCAAGTCCACCCTGCTCGGCCTCGTGCCCCGGCTCTTCGACGCCACCTCCGGACAGGTCCTGCTCGACGGCGTCGACGTCCGCGAACTCGCCCCCGAGACGATCGCCGAGAGCGTCGGCCTCGTCCCGCAGAAGCCCTACCTGTTCACCGGCACCGTCGCCAGCAACCTCCGCTACGGCCGGCCCGACGCCACCGACGAGGAGCTCTGGCACGCCCTCGAGATCGCCCAGGCCAAGGACTTCGTCGAGAAGCTGCCCGAGGGCCTCGACGCCCCCATCGCCCAGGGCGGCAGCAACGTCTCCGGCGGCCAGCGCCAGCGCCTCGCCATCGCCCGCGCCCTCGTCCGCAAACCCGACGTCTACCTGTTCGACGACTCCTTCTCCGCGCTCGACTACGCCACCGACGCCCGGCTGCGCAAGGCCCTCGCCCACGAGACCTCCGACGCCACCGTCCTGATCGTCGCCCAGCGCGTCTCCACCATCCGCGACGCCGACCGCATCATCGTCCTCGACGAGGGCGCCGTCGTCGGCAGCGGCACCCACCGCGAGCTCATGGCCGGCAACCCGACCTACCGGGAGATCGTGCTCTCCCAGCTCACCGAGCAGGAGGCGGCGTGACCACCCCCCGCAAGCCCACCGCCCAGCAGCCGGCCACGAGTGCGGCGGCGCCCGCCCGGCTCCCCAGCGACTCCCAGGCCGCCGCCGCCCGCCGCGGCCCCGCCGGCCCCGGCCGCTTCATGGGCGGCCAGGGCACCGAGAAGTCCATGGACTTCAAGGGCTCCGGCAAGCGGCTGCTCGGCCTGCTGCGCCCCGAACGCCCCCTGCTCGCCGGGGTCCTGGGCCTCGGCGTGCTCAGCATCGGCTGCGCCGTCACCGGCCCCAAGGTCCTCGGCCACGCCACCGACCTGATCTTCGCCGGCGTCGTCGGCGCCCGCTTCGAGCCGGGCACCTCCAAGGCCCAGGTCGTCGAGGGCCTGCGCGCCCACGGCCAGGGCGGCATCGCCGACCTGCTCTCCTCCGTCGACTTCGCCCCCGGCCAGGGCATGGACTTCGACGCCATCGGCACCGTCCTGCTCTGGGTGCTCGCGATCTACGTCGCCTCCGCCCTGTTCGGCATCGTCCAGGGCCGCCTCGCCACCAAGGCCATCCAGCGGGCCGGCTACCGGCTGCGCCAGGACGTCGAGGCCAAACTCGCCCGCCTGCCGCTGAGTTACTTCGACAAGCAGCCGCGCGGCGAGGTGCTCAGCCGGGTCACCAACGACATCGACAACATCAGCCAGTCGATGCAGCAGACCCTGGGACAGGTCGTCAACTCGCTGCTCACCGTGGTCGGCGTGCTCGCGATGATGTTCTGGATCTCCCCGCTGCTCGCGCTGATCGCCCTGGTCTCCGTGCCGCTGTCGGTGGTCGTCGCCGCCAAGGTCGGCAAGCGGGCGCAGCCGCAGTTCGTCCAGCAGTGGGCCTCCACCGGCAAGTTGAACGCGCACATCGAGGAGATGTACACCGGGCACGCGCTGGTCAAGGTCTTCGGCCGGCAGCGCGAGTCCGCCGAGACGTTCCGCGAGCACAACGAGGCCCTGTTCGCCTCCAGCTTCCGCGCCCAGTTCATCTCCGGCATCATCCAGCCCGCGATGATGCTCATCGGCAACCTGCAGTACGTGCTGGTCGCCGTCGTCGGCGGCCTGCGGGTCGCCGGCGGCGCGCTGTCCATCGGCGACGTGCAGGCGTTCATCCAGTACTCGCGGCAGTTCAGCCAGCCGCTCACCCAGGTCGCCAGCATGGCCAACCTGGTGCAGTCCGGCGTCGCCTCCGCCGAGCGCGTCTTCGAACTGCTCGACGCACCCGAGCAGACCCCCGAGCCGGCCATGCCCGAGAAGCCGGACGTGGTCCACGGCCGCGTCTCCTTCCAGGACGTGTCCTTCCGCTACGACCCCGACAAGCCCCTCATCGAGGACCTCTCGCTCAAGGTCGAACCCGGCCAGACCGTCGCCATCGTCGGCCCCACCGGCGCCGGCAAGACCACCCTCGTCAACCTGCTGATGCGGTTCTACGAGGTCAGCGCCGGACGGATCACCCTCGACGGGGTCGACATCTCCGCGATGTCCCGCGAGGAACTGCGCTCCGGCATCGGCATGGTGCTCCAGGACACCTGGCTGTTCGGCGGCACCATCGCCGACAACATCGCCTACGGCGCCCAGGGAGCCACCCGCGAACAGGTCGTCGAGGCCGCCAAGGCCGCCCACGTCGACCGCTTCGTGCGCACCCTGCCGGACGGCTACGACACCGTCATCGACGACGAGGGCACCGGCGTCAGCGCGGGCGAGAAGCAGCTGATCACCATCGCCCGGGCGTTCCTCGCCCAGCCGTCCATCCTCGTCCTGGACGAGGCGACCAGCTCCGTCGACACCCGCACCGAGGTGCTCATCCAGCGGGCCATGGCCCGGCTGCGCACCGGGCGCACCAGCTTCGTCATCGCGCACCGCCTCTCGACCATCCGGGACGCCGACGTGATCCTCGTGATGGAGAACGGCTCGATCGTCGAGCAGGGCTCGCACGACGAGCTGATCGCGGCCGGCGGCGCGTACGCGCGCCTGTACCAGGCGCAGTTCGCGCAGGCCGTGGCCGAGGTGGACTGACCTCCCGTCAGGCAGGGAGCCGGGGCCGGGGACTCCCCCCGCCCCGGCTCTTCGCATTCCTCGCGGAGGGCGCTACCTTGGGCCCGTGATCGACGACCAGGCCCCGGACGCGTTCGAGGCGAACCGACGCTACCTGGGCTCGGTCGCCTACCGGCTGCTCGGCTCGTTCACCGACGCCGAGGACGTCCTCCAGGAGGCGTGGCTGCGCTGGCGCGCCACCGACCGCGCCGCCGTCGCCGACCCGCGGGCGTTCCTCACCACCGTCGTCACCAGGCTCTGCTACGACCAGCTCGGCTCCGCCCGGGCCCGCCGCGAGTCCTACGTCGGCGAGTGGCTGCCCGAGCCGTCCGTCTCCTACACGAGCACCCCCGACTCCCCCGCCGAGCTCGCCGAGCGCGGCGAATCCGTCTCGCTCGCGCTGCTCGCCGTCCTGGAGCAGCTCACCCCCGCCGAGCGGGCCGCGTTCGTGCTGCACGACGTCTTCGCGGTCGGCTTCGACGAGATCGGCGCCTCGCTCGACCGCACCCCCGACGCCGCCCGCCAGCTCGCCTCCCGGGCCCGCCGCCGCGTCAAGGACGGCGGCCGGCGCGCGAGCGCCGACCCGGCCGAGCACCGGCGCGCCGTCCAGGCCTTCGCCACCGCGGCCCTCGGCGGCGACCTCCAGGGGCTGATGGCCGTCCTCGACCCGGACGTGGTCTGGACCGCCGACGGCGGCGGCATCGTCCGCGCCGCCGCCCGCCCGATCCGCGGCGCCGACAAGGTGGCCCGCCTGATCGCCGGCTCGGTCGCGAAGTGGTTCACGCCGGACTCCCGGCTCGGCCTCGCCGTGGTCAACGGCGAGGCCGGCATGGTCTGGTACGACGCGGCCACCGGCGCCGTCGGCGGCGTGCTGGCCTTCACCGTCGCGGACGGCCGGATCACCGGGACGTACGTCGTGGTCAATCCCGAGAAACTCGCCCGCGTCACCCCGGTCGGGGTGTGACCACCGGCCTGTGACACAGGTCACCGTCACACTCCGGGCGGCCGCGCCGTCCCCTTGCCGAACCGCGCTTCACAACAGCGCACCTCGCAAGGAGGCGGACGAGATGAGCAGCACCACCACCGAGAAGCGGATCGTCGTCCTGGGTGCCGGCTACGCCGGACTCAGCACCGCCAAGGGCGCCGGCCGGCACCACGCCGTCACCCTGGTCGCGCCCGAGGAGCGGCTCCTCCACCGGGTCCGCCAGCACGAGACGGCGGCCGGCCACGAACGGGACTGGCCGGCCATCGACAGGCTCGCGCGCGGCCGGCGCATCGAGCACCGGCGCGCCAGGGCCGTCGAACTCGACCTCGACGGCCACAAGGTCCTGCTCGACGACGGCACCACCCTCGGCTACGACACCCTGGTCTACGCCCTCGGCAGCCGCACCGCCTGGCACGACGTCCCCGGCGCCGCCGAACACGCCTACTGCGCCGAACGGGCCGCCGACCTGCGCCGCCGGCTGCGCGACACCGACGAGCCCGGCACCCTCGCCGTCGTCGGCGGCGGCGCCACCGGCATCGAGCTGGCCACCGAACTCGCCGAGGCCCACCCGCGGTGGCGGGTGCGGATCGTCGCGACCGGCCAGGTCGGCGGCATCTACTCCGCCAAGGGCCGCGCCCACATCCGGCGCGTCCTCGACCGGCTCGGCGTGACCGTCCACGACAACGCCACCGTCACCGAGGTCACCCCCGCCGGGCTGCACACCACCACCGGCCCGATCGAGGCCGACGTCACCGTCTGGGCCGCCTCGATGGAGCCGCACCCGCTGGCCGCCGACGCCGGACTGGCCGTCGACGACCGCGGCCGGGCCGTGGTCGACGCGTACCTCCGGTCGGTGTCCCACCCGGACGTCCACGTCGTCGGCGACGCCGCCGCGGTGACCGTCCCCGGCACCGGCACCCTGCGGATGGGCTGCGCCACCGCCCTGCCGATGGGTCAGTACCTCGGCAAGCTGCTCGACGGGCGCACGGAGAAGCCCTTCGCGTACAAGTACGTCGTGCAGTGCCTGAGCCTCGGCCGGCAGGACGGGCTGCTCCAGCTGGTCCGCGGGGACGACTCGATGCGGCCCACCGTGCTCACCGGGGCGGCGGGGCGGCTGGCCAAGGCCGCGATCGTCGCCGGGGTGCTCGCGGCGCTCAAGTAGCCCTCCGGGGACGCGGAAGGGCCCGGGGCGCGCGCCCCGGGCCCTTCCTGCGGTACCGCTACTTCTTGTCCTTCGGCGGCTCGGCGTCGGTGGACAGCGCGGCGATGAAGGCCTCCTGCGGGACCTCCACGCGGCCGACCATCTTCATCCGCTTCTTGCCCTCCTTCTGCTTCTCCAGCAGCTTGCGCTTGCGCGAGATGTCGCCGCCGTAGCACTTGGCGAGGACGTCCTTGCGGATCGCGCGGACCGTCTCACGGGCGATCACCCGGGAGCCGATGGCCGCCTGGATCGGCACCTCGAACTGCTGGCGCGGGATGAGCTTCTGCAGCTTGCCCGCCATCATCACGCCGTAGTTGTAGGCCTTGTCCTTGTGCACGATCGCGGAGAACGCGTCGACCGCGTCGCCGTGCAGCAGGATGTCGACCTTGACCAGGTCGGCGGTCTGCTCGCCGATGGGCTCGTAGTCCAGCGAGGCGTAGCCGCGGGTCTTGGACTTCAGCTGGTCGAAGAAGTCGAAGACGATCTCCGCGAGCGGGAGGGTGTAGCGCAGCTCGACCCGGTCCTCGGAGAGGTAGTCCATGCCCTGCAGGCTGCCCCGGCGGGACTGGCACAGCTCCATGATCGCGCCGACGAACTCGTTGGGCGCGAGGATCGTGCCGCGCACGACCGGCTCGTACACCTCGGCGATCTTGCCGGACGGGAACTCGCTCGGGTTGGTGACGGTGTGCTCGGAGCCGTCCTCCATGATCACCCGGTAGATCACGTTCGGGGCGGTGGAGATCAGGTCGAGGTTGAACTCGCGCTCCAGGCGCTCCCGGATGATCTCCAGGTGGAGCAGGCCGAGGAAGCCGCAGCGGTAGCCGAAGCCGAGCGCGACCGAGGTCTCCGGCTCGTACACCAGGGCGGCGTCGTTCAGGCGCAGCTTGTCCAGGGCGTCGCGCAGCAGCGGGTAGTCCGAGCCGTCCAGCGGGTAGAGGCCGGAGAACACCATCGGGCGCGGGTCCTTGTAACCGCCGAGCGGCTCGGTGGCGCCCTTGTGCTGCGAGGTGATCGTGTCACCGACCTTGGACTGCCGGACGTCCTTCACACCGGTGATGATGTAACCCACCTCGCCGACGCCGAGGCCGTCGGCGACCTTCGGCTCGGGCGAGATGACACCGATCTCCAGCAGCTCGTGGGTCGCGCCGGTCGACATCATCGCGATGCGCTCGCGCTTGGTCAGCTGGCCGTCCACGACACGGACGTAGGTGACCACGCCGCGGTAGGCGTCGTACACCGAGTCGAAGATCATCGCGCGGGCCGGGGCGTCCTTGACGCCGACCGGGGCCGGGATGGTGTTGACGATGTGGTCCAGCAGGTCCTCGACGCCGAGGCCGGTCTTGGCGCTGACCTGGAGCACGTCGGAGGGGTCACAGCCGATGATGTGCGCGATCTCGGCGGCGTACTTCTCCGGCTGGGCGGCCGGCAGGTCGATCTTGTTGAGCACCGGGATGATCGTGAGGTCGTTCTCCAGCGCCAGGTACAGGTTGGCGAGGGTCTGTGCCTCGATGCCCTGGGCCGCGTCGACGACCAGGATGGTGCCCTCGCACGCGGCGAGGGAGCGGGACACCTCGTACGTGAAGTCCACGTGGCCGGGGGTGTCGATCATGTTGAGGATGTGCGTCGTCCCGGCGTCAGGCCCGGTCTTCGGCGCCCACGGGAGGCGGACCGCCTGCGACTTGATGGTGATGCCGCGCTCACGCTCGATGTCCATGCGGTCGAGGTACTGGGCGCGCATCTGCCGGGGGTCGACGACGCCGGTGATCTGCAGCATCCGGTCTGCGAGCGTCGACTTGCCGTGGTCGATGTGGGCGATGATGCAGAAGTTGCGGATCAGCGCCGGGTCGGTACGGCTGGGCTCTGGCACATTGCTGGGGGTCGCGGGCACCTTGGTCCGATTCTCCGTTGGTCCGGGGCCGGGGGTGTCCGGGTCATCGCTGACCGGCTTCCCGGGGGACCGGACAGTCTCGTCCGATCGAAATAGTTCCTCCCATCTTCCCACGATCCCGGCGCGGGCCGCCGTTCGGTCCGGCCGGGGTCACCGGAGCGGGTCTTCCCACCGCATGCGGGGCGGCGCCAGGATGGCGCCCCATGATCCTGGAAAGCGCCCTGCTCGACGTCCTGCCCGGCCGGGAGGACGAGTTCCTCGCCGCCTTCGCCGAGGCCCGGCCACTGATCGCCGTCCAGCGCGGCTTCCGCTCGCTGCGGCTGCGGCGCTGCCTCGACGAGGGACGCGGCTCGCGCTTCCTGCTCCAGGTCGAGTGGGAGACGCTCGCCGACCACACCGAGGGCTTCCGCGGCTCGGCCGAGTACGAACGCTGGCGGGAGCTGCTGCACCGGTTCTACCGGCCCTTCCCGGAGGTCGAGCACTACGGCGAGCCGGTGCTCAGCGCCTGACCGGACCCGCGGTGACGCCCGCCCGGTTTGGGGCGGCGAGCGGGCCCCTGGTAGCGTGGGCTGCTGCACCCGGCCTCGGCATGCCCTCTCAGCTGGACCGACGGCCACCAGGTGCGCCCGTTCAATACCTTTTAGACAAGACTGAGGCTCCTTCGTGGCGAACATCAAGTCCCAGATCAAGCGCAACAAGACCAACGAGAAGGCGCGCCTGCGCAACAAGGCCGTCAAGTCCTCGCTGAAGACCGCCCTGCGCAAGGCCCGTGAGGCCGCTGCCGCCGGCGAGACCGAGAAGGCCGTCGTGCTGGCCCGCGCCGCCTCCAAGGCGCTGGACAAGGCCGTGAGCAAGGGCGTCATCCACGCCAACCAGGCCGCCAACAAGAAGTCGGCCATCACCAAGCGCGTCAACACCGCCGCCCAGGCCTGACGCCCCCGGGGGCCACTGTGCCCCCAACGCCTCAGGGCGACCCGGCCCTCTACCCGGACCCCTGAGACGCGCGAGACTCGCACCGCACGCGGCCTGCGTTCGCCACGCGGGTGCGGTGCACCCAGCAGTACGGCAGGCGCCGTGGCTCGCCTCTTCCCCAGAGGCCGGCTACGGCGCCTGTTGCGTTTGGCGGGGTGGGGCCGGTGCGGTTGCTGCGGCTTGTGGAGTTGGTGCGGCTTGTGGCACAGGGACGTGGGGCCTGGGGGCACAGGGCGCAGTGACGCGATGGCGTGGGAGCGCGGGGACGTTCGAGACGCCCCCGCCGGGCGCTGCCGCTGTGCGCCGCGCGCTGCTCAGTACGCCGGGCGGTTGCCCGCCCGGGCGGCACGGGCGACGGCGACCACCGCGCGCTCCAGGGCGAAGGCCGGGTCGTCCGAGCCCCCCTTGACCGCCGCGTCCGCCTGCGCGATCGCCGTCAGCGCGACGGCCACGCCGTCGCCCGTCCAGCCGCGCATCTGCTGGCGGACCCGGTCGACCTTCCACGGCGGCATGCCCAACTCGCGGGCCAGATCGGCCGGGCGCATGTTCCGCCCGGCGCTGGCCAACCGCCCGATGCTGCGCACGCCGGACGCCAGCGCGTAGGTGATGCCGGTCGGCGGCTGTCCGACCGCCAGCGCCCAGCGCAGCCGCTCCAGGGCCTCCGCCGCACGACCGGTGACGGCCAGGTCCGCCACCTCGAACCCGGTGGCCTCGGCCCGACCGCTGTAGTAGCGGGCCACGACGGTCTCGTCGATCGTGCCCTCGACGTCCGAGGTGAGCTGGCTGCACGCGGCGGCCAGCTCGCGCAGGTCGCTGCCGAGCGCGTCGAGCAGGGCCTGGCAGGCCTCCGGGGTCGCGGAGCGCCCGAGCGTGCGGAACTCGCCCTTGACGAAGGCCAGTCGCTCGCTCGCCTTGGCCAGCTTGGCGCAGGCCACCTCCCGACCGCCCGCCTTGCGCCCCGCGTCCAACAGGCCCTTGCCCTTGGCGCCGCCCGCGTGCACCAGCACCATGATCACTTCGTCGGCCGGGGCCTCGATGTACGCCTTGACCTCCTTCACGGAGTCGGCGGAGAGATCCTGGGCGGCCCTGACCACGATGACCTTGCGCTCGGCGAACAGCGACGGCGTCGTCAGCTCGGCGAGACTGCCGGGCTGGAGCCCGCCGGGCGGGATGTCCCGCACGTCGGTGTCCGGATCCGCCACCTTCGCCGCCGCCACCACCTGGGCGACCGCGCGGTCGAGCAGCAGCTCCTCCTGGCCGACCGCGAGGGTCAGCGGGGCGAGCAGGTCGTCGGGTGCACTCTTCCTGGCCATCCCCACCAGCATCCCACGGAGCACGGACAGCCCCGGCCGGACCTGCGCACCCACCACCGCCGGCGGACCTGGACAATGAGCCGGTGACCGAAGACCACACCACCGACCAGCCGGACGTCGACGACCCGCACGCCCGGCAACTGCTCGTCCTGCCCGACCGCGACGCCGCCGAGGAGGCCGCGGAAGAGCTCGCCGCCACCCAGTCCGACCTCGGCGAGCTGGAGATCGTCCGTGACGCCCTGGCCGGCGAGGACGACGCCGAGGACGCCCAGTGGCTGGTCGTCGTCGAACCCCCGGAGGACGGCTGGACCCCGGCCCGGCTGCGCGCCCTCGACGCGCTCGCCGCCGAGTGCGACGGCTGGCGCGAGGAGGGCTGACTCGTGGCGCGCGCCGCCCTGGCCCCGGAAAACTCCCCCGCCGGGAGTTGACGGACGGTCAGGGCGGCGCTTTGCTTCAGAGACGGTGGCGATGAAGCGCGGGCGGCTTGATGTCATGACCCTGACATCAATTCCCGTGCTCCTTGCTCCCTGCTCCCTGCTCCCGCGCCCGCTTCTCCACCCGCCCCCACACGACACCCCCACGACTCCGGAGGCCCCATGGCCAGGAAGCGTTCCACCGCCCTCGCGGCCGGTACCGTTGTGGCACTCACCGCGCTCGCCCTGTCCGTCGTGCCGAGCGCGACGGCCCGGAACACCCACCGGTCCAGCGCCCGGAACGTCTTCGTCTACCGCGTCCCCACCCACTCCGCGGCAGACGCCCAGACGCTCACGGAAGCAGGCTTCGACCTGCTCGAACACCGGCAGAACGACGACCTGTTCGTCCTCGGCGACACCCGCGACGGCACCCGGCTGCGGCTCCTCGGCTTCGTACCGACGATCGAACAGGCGATGCCCGATCCAGCCCAGGCGCCGCTCCAACTCCGGCCCAGGAGCGGTCAAGTGGCCGCGGGCAACCCGAACGAGACGTACGACGGCGGCTACCACACCGTCAACGCCCACTACGCCCACCTCGACCAAGTCGCCTCCCAGCACCCGGACCTGGCAACCGTGGTGGCGTACGGCCAGTCCTGGCGCAAGCAGAACGGGCGACCGGGCGGCTACGACCTCAAGGCCGTCTGCATCACCAAGCGCACGGGAAGCGACTGCTCGCTCTCGCCGAACTCGGCCAAGCCCCGGTTCTTCCTGATGAGCCAGATCCACGCCCGCGAGATAACCACCGGTGAGATGTCGTGGCGCTGGATCGACTACCTCACCGGCGGCTACGGCACCGACCAGGACGTCACCGCGCTCCTCGACTCCACCGAGGTCTGGGTCGTACCGATCGCCAACCCCGACGGCGTCGACATCGTCCAGCAGGGCGGCGACAACCCGCTCTACCAGCGCAAGAACGCCGACGACTCGAACGGCTCCGCCTGCGACTTCTCCGGCCAGATCGGCGTCGACCTCAACCGCAACGCCGACACCCACTGGGGCGGACTCGGCACCTCGACCGACCCGTGCTCCGAGGTCTACCTCGGGCCGCAGGCCGACTCGGAGGTCGAGAACACCGCCCTGGAGGGGCTGTTCCGCAGCCTCTACCCCGCCGTACGCGGCCCGGGCGACACCGATCCCGCCCCGGCGGACACCCGCGGGATCATGATCACCCTGCACAGCGACGCCAGCATGGTCATCTTCCCGTGGGCCCACGACCACACCGTCCACACCGGCAACGACGCCGCCCTCCGCGCCCTGGCCGGCAAACTCGGCGCCCTCACCAACTACCAGTCCGGCCAGGCCGGCGAGATCCTCTACGACGCCGCCGGCGGCACCGACGACTGGGTCTACGACAAGCTCGGGACCGCCAGCTTCACCATCGAGGTCGGCGACAGCGACTTCCGCGGCTGCTCCGGCTTCACGCCCGCCTACTCCTGCCAGGACTCCTACTTCTGGCCCAAGATGAAACCCGCCCTGATGTACGCCGCCACCCACGCCCAGGCTCCGTACACAACCACGGCGACCGACGACTGAGCCCCCGCACACAGCGCTCCAGGCCGCCCGGAGTACTGCGACTGCGGGCCCTTGACCCTTCGGCGCATCGGAGCCTTCACGCTCTTCCAGCGGCGGCGCGCCGGCGCGCCCCCGGCGCCCCCGCCCCCCGCCGGCCCCCCCCCCCCCCCCCCCCCCCCCCCCCCCCCCCCCCCCCCCCCCCCCCCCCC